>CAZKAI010000157.1:0-8230 GCA_964550565.1 uncultured Pirellulales bacterium | reverse complement strand
TATCCGGCATCCGGCAGACGCCATCGCCCCACGGCCCGCGGAAGGACGGCCACTGATGAGCCACTGCTTGGGCCCAGTCCACAGTCTCAGCAGGCTGCGGCTTGACGGCGGATTGAGATTGCGGTTCAGCTTGTTTCGACCCCGCACTGAGAGCCGCATACAACCCCACCGCACCCAGCACCGCAAGTGTTACCGTGACCGCCAATCGCGTCAGCCGCGCCCGCTGAATCTGTTCGGCAGGGCAGCTTTCCTGTCCGGATACAACCGGGGCGGGCTTGAGCATCGAACGGGCCGCAATGAAGCAGACCGCTGCGATGACGATACTGCCGGCAAGATACATCGTACCAGTATGGATGAAATGCTGACGCCGCAATTCATTGCGACGGACACGGGCATCCAGATCACGAATCTTCTCGGCCAGCGCCTGGTCGGACGGCTTGGCCTGCAGTTGTTCTTTGTGTTTTTGCAGCAGGTCGGCCTGGGCCGGGTCACTGACTCGAATCTGATACCCCGCCATAGCCAGCAGCACCGCGGCAACCACCCCCAGCGCCGTCGCTACCACCGAACAGCCCATCAGCCCCTGATACAGCGGCCGCATCTTTATTTGTGTATTATCAATGTAATCCATAGTCATTTCGTATTCGTGATTGATTTGTCTATTCTTCGCTTCTGTTCCACCGGGCAATAGGCAAAGCATCGGCCGCAGGCAAAACAGCCCGCCCGATGGGCTTCATATTCTTTCCGCACCACCGGGACCGCCGAGGCAATCAGCTTGCCTCCGGCAATCAGACCCAGCACGATTCCAACCATTATTCCTCCAACTAAAAACCGATGACGAATGGATACCGCTTCCAGCCGCAGCAGTTGAACATCCTGCCCGCTGGCCCGAAAGGCCTCGCTGGCATCAGTTTGTCCTTTGACCAGCCCTGCCATTTCCGCATCGATACGATTGGCCAGCCGCACCGTCGGGTGGGCCTCGGCCAGCATCGGATGCAACGCCGAGCCCATCCAGCCGCCTAACGCCGCCAATACCGGCAGCAGCACAATCAGGAATGCAATCGTACGTTTACTGCGGGCGGTTTCGGTCGGCGGCAGAGGGCGTGAAGGTTTAACTACTGCACCGAAAGGACAGGCCTGTTCACACAGGCGGCATTGAATGCATTCATCCGGCGTTATGGTCACGCGCCATCGTGAAATCCGGCTCAGTTGTCGGAGAATCACGCCGTAGGGACACAGAAACCGGCAATAGGGTCTGCCGATAAACAGTGATATCATCAGGAAGCTGATCCCCAGTACCCACAGGTTCCAGTTGCCGTTAAAGCGAAAGAATGTGACAAACGGGTCATAGCGGCAGATCAGAAACAGACTGCCGGTGGCCGCGAATAGCACCGCAAAAGCCAGATACAGATATGCCAGCAGCCGCAGCGCCGCTTCCAGCGGTTCGGGGACTCGCAGAGGCCGAATCAGGACGATATCCTGCATCGCCCCCAGCGGACAGACACCCGCACAAAATCCCCGCCCGAAAAACAGTGTAAAGATCAGCGGCGCCAGAAAGAACACCAACACCACCGCAGGCAAGGCATACTCGGAATTAAACGCCGCCAGGGCGATATTACCGATAGACCCTACCGAACAGACACAGCCTTTACGAAAGAAACCAAAAAACAGCAGTGAAAACAGCATCAGGCCGACAATCCATTTGCGACTGCGTTTTTTCAATGTCAGCCAGGAAGCCAGACCGAGGGCGGCCAGAAGCACCACGACCCCCACCACATCCCGCATCGGCGGATGCGGCATCGGGGTTGTCGTCTGCGGTATCTGATAATCCGACTCGAACTGAGGCGGCGGGAACCGCTGTACGCCCCATGCCGTCATCGACAGCAATAGCATCAAACCAATCCATCCGACGCGACGTTTCATCCCTGACCTTTCAGCAGATAAGGCTTATCGGCGGGCACGCGTTTGAACGCCCCCGGAGGACAGGCCGCTTCAATCGCACACTCGTTGCAATTGACGCAGCGGTCGTGACGCACCTGCAAGAACAGCGAGCCGTTGCCGAACGCGCCGCAGCCTTCCACACACTTGCCGCAGCCGTTGCACAGCGGTTCGTCGATGGTGTATTGAAAATACGGGTCTTCCACATACGTCCGGATAATGGCCCCGCGCGGGCAGAGCTGATTTTCGGCAGCCGTATCCAGCGCCGACGGTTCCGGACGATAGTAACCCGTGCATAAATCACAATAGCCGCACATCTGGTAAGCATGAACACACTTGACCGCCGACTCCTGCAGGACGCAGAAGGTCGCGCAGTTGCCGCAGGCAGTGCACTTGGCCGGATCAATCTGCCAGACATAGTGCTGCCGGCCGCTCTTGGAGGCCAGGACCGCCCCCGTTCCGGCAAGCCCGGCAAAACAGGCCCCCCACAGGCCATCCCGAAGGAAATCACGACGATTTATTGGTTTATTAGGCTGCGTCATATTTTATCTTCCTGCATTCTGCTATTCTGCTTGAATGACAGGGCCTTTGGATGGCCGCAGTTGTTCAGCAGACCACATCCGCGACAGCCAACCTGACCTTTGGGGTCTGCACAGGTCTGTTGATTGAGGTCGATTCCGTTGCGTCGCCCCAGCCAGCCGGTTGCCGCAGCCATCACGCCCACAGTGGCCCATCGCAGGGCGGAACGAATCCACTGCCGGCGATTGGGGGCCGTTGTGCTATTGCTTTTTTTCAAATATGCGAACGACATTTTTCACCGTATCCAAAACATAAATCCGGCCGGTCTCATCGACGGCCACATCAAAACCTCTGCTCTGGCACTGCTCGGGCGTATCGCAGACCTGCAGCGGCCCCTGCCATTCAAGCTGGTCAGGCCCCGCCACCACACCCACGAACTGCCCTTCGGCATCATAGACCTTGACCCGCACCAGGCCTTTTTCAGCCGTCACAAACGACCCATCCGGCAGGATAGCCATATTAACCGGGTTACAGCAACCGCTGAAGCCATCCACTTTCGGCGAGGCCTTTCCCCAGGTCCATTCCCGATGACCATCCAGCGTAAAAGCGACAATTTCATGCCGCCCGGGATTCACCACCCGCAACAGGCCATCGGAGGCCATGGCAATATCAAAATACGGGCTGGGAATTACAAAACCCGTATGGTCTTCTTTTTGCGGGTCTTTTTCGCCGATGATATTGACGAGCCCACCCTGTAAATCGTAACGATAAATCAGGCCGTTGGCGGCATCGGCACACAAAAGCAGGCCTTCATTCAGGACAATAGAACTCAGGATAGCATTCTTTTGCGGAACGACAAATTGGGTTCGTTTGGTTCCCGTTTTGTCGAAGATTGTGATAGTATCGTTAGACCCGACAATCACGACCCCTTCGTCATCGACAGCAAGGCAGGTTGGAGCGGATTCAAGAGCTATTTCTTTTTCTATTTTGCCCGCACCATCTATTTTTACAACCTTCATGTCGCCTGAGACATAAATGCTGTCTTTATATGCAATTGAATGAGAGGCCTTGAGGCCAGTAGGAATTGGGTTGCCGACCTGCTGGTAAATAATCATTTCAGCCGGAATTTTGGCATATTCAGAGATATCATACTGATATTCCGCTGACAAACCGCTGCCTTTCTCGCCGGTGGTGTCATAACGAACCACCGACACAATACTCAGGATGATGGCGACGGCGATAACAATGCCTGCCACAAAGCCGGTGTTGGTCTTTCCTGTTTTACAGGTCACGCTCTATCTCCCAATAAATCGTATTGCGTTTAGCGATTTTAGTCGTTTTAATAAAAGCACTTATGGCGCAGCAATATCCACACAGACCATCGTCGTCAGGTCGCGGACAATCAGCCTGCCCTGGACCAATGCCATCGGCCCCCAGCATTCATGGCCTTCGAGTACTTTGGCCTGGGTCAGGAGGCTGAACTGATCGGATCGAGCTTCAATGATTGATAAAAGGCCGTCATCGTCCAGAATCACTATCTTTTCGTCCGCTATGATGTATGGGCCAAGTCCATATTTGTTCGCTGAACCGCTAGTCCAGATGATTTTTCCGTCCAGGTCCATGCAGACCAACTGCTTATCGGGGCGGACGCCGTAGATGTATCCTTTATAATAGACAGGCGTTTGCTGGTCGGCACCAAAGACACTGGCTTTGTGGGTAAAGAGCACTTTTGGAACAATAGCTTCGCCTTCTTGTTCCAACTGGAGCATCATACTGCCCTTATTGTATCCGGCAGAGAAAAATATTTTGCCATCTCCCACATCCACCGGCGTGGGTACATTGGTGGTCATCTTCCATTGGTCGGTTTTCCACAAGACTTTGCCGGTTTCCTGCTCGATTCCCGCCACCCCGCCGCTGGCACTATAGACATATATCTTTTTGCCGGCAAACTGGGTACTCAAGATAGACGAATGCGTCATCTGCCATTTGTCGGGATTGTCGGTCTGCCAGATAACTTTTCCCGTCAACGCCTCGACCGCAACCATTAACGCCTTGCCGCCAGGGGCGATAATGACCCGGCCATTATCGATACGGGGGCATTGGCCTGCATACCATAGCGGTTCTTTGGTATCGTAGTCCCGGACCAGATCCATCGACCACAGATATTCGCCTGTATCTGCTTTCAGGCAAGTGACATGACATTTGGGCCCCATCGTCACGACAACGCCATCGGCAACCGCAGGAACCGTGCGGCTCATGCCGTGATTGCGTTTGATTTTAAGCGGGTAGGAATAACGCCAGATTTCTTTACCATCATCGAGACCAAAGCAGCGAATTGCATCAGCCTGTTTCTTCATGTCATAATCAATAACATAGACCCGCCCTCCCGCAACCGCAGCGCCGGCATAGCCTTCACCAAGCTGCAATTGCCAAAGCTTTGCAGGACCTGATGCGGGAAATTCGGATAAAAGAGGTGTTTTGCCTGTATAAATACCATCATAATTGGGGCCGCGGAAAAAAGGCCAGGATTCAGCAACTTCGGAGGCCTTGCCGTCAAAGGTTTCAAGGGTTCCGTTCTCCGGCCCGCCGACAGATGCGGCAGATGCCGCCGGACGATTATCCGCCCCGGCCAGACGCAAGGGTACAGTAAACGTCACATAACGATATATCCAGACTGAAAATAGAGCCACACCCGCTGCTGCCAGCAGGCACGGCAATGTCCATCTAATCCAAGGCTGCTGCATAAGAATCCGTTGCTTATCCATTTACGGTACATCGCATCCCCTCGTCTGGCCGTATCATACCCGTTTGCGGTATAAACAGCAACCCTCCTTTTGGGGAAACAATTGCCTATCTATACTGGATTTACAGAAGAATGTTTTGCACTTTTTCAGGTTTTGGGTTCTGTCGAATTGTTTTTGACAGACAATCTCTGGTATTATAAAATTTCGATGAGTTTGATGATTTTTGGAAAAAAGTATACTTGTGGCCGTCTATTGATTAAATGACGCTTAATAAAGGATGATGAGATGAAAAAGACAGGTGTGTTCGGAATCATTGCAAGTCTATTATTGGCAAGCGGATGCATCATTATTTGCAATTCCTGCGATGATCTGCCCTCCAAGGCTGAAAACACCGTGACGGTGTCTCGCGAGATGGGAACGAATTTGCTGCTGGATGCCCAGACCAGCAACGGCAATATCTCGGTTCAAGGACAGGATACCACGACCTGCACCGTCACCGCTCATATTACCGCCCGGGCCAAGACTCAGGAAGAGGCCCAATCGCTGGCCGACGGCACCCAGATAGTGCTTGATCTGTCGGATATGGGGATGACTGTTGACATCAAAAAGCCGGATTCTGAGCTGGCAAAGCATATTTCGGTCAGCCTGGATATCACCATGCCCGGCCAGAACAAGCTGAACCTGAAAACCAGCAACGGCAATATCCAGGTCGGCAAGGTCAGCCAGAAGATTGATTTGGGTACCAGTAACGGCAACGTCACGCTGACGGATACTGCCGGGCCGGTCAATGCCCGGACCAGCAATGGCAATGTACGCTGTATGAATACGCAAAACGATATCCATGCCCGCAGCAGCAACGGCAATATTGAGGTTGCTTTTGACAAAACCGCCGCTGCGAGCGTCATCGAACTGGAAACCAGCAATGGTTCGATTACGCTGCGGCCGGGGGAGAATTTTTCCGCGAAAATCGATGCTTCCACCAGCAATGGTAAAGTGATCTCCGACCGTCCGATCACTGTACAGGGGGAATTATCCAAGACCTCCATCCGGGGTACCATCGGTGACGGCCAGGGCAACTGCCGGCTGCGCACCTCCAACGGGTCCATACGCATTCATTAGAAACCTACGCGATTTTATAATGAAAGATATTGCGGGGATTGCCGGGGTGGGCGACCCGCAGGTCGCACCCCACGATCCTGGATCGGCTACCTACCAAAGAGGCAAAGAAACAGTGACAATTATATTGAACGGTGGACAGTAATGGATATGATTAAAAGCAGGGTTCATAGAACGCTTAAGCCGCTAGAGGGATTTAAACCTGCAGATCAATTAACGAGCTCCATCATTCGATATATTGAACAAGAGATCAAATGCAAAGACGAAGTTTTTGGAGTCTATTTTAATGTACCTGATCAATTAACAGATGCTATTGTTGTGACTCGCAAAGGCATATTTGTTATCTCGCAAGGCAAAAACGAGGATTTCTTTATTGATTATTCAGAAATTAATTCTATTGAGGGACCCAGGCCGATAGCTCCCCCTGATCGTTTAGAAGGGGCCCAAAAAGGACGCGAAGATACAATGATTAAACTCCTTTTGAAAAATGGTGATTCCAGAGTAATTCATATTTATCGGGGCAGAATAAGAAACCGAGAGTCTTTTGAGTTTTTACGTTTCCTGATGAGGGTTATAGAATATTTGGAAGAATAAGCCGGAGAAAATTAAAGGGGATAAATTGGGCCAGTTACCCGATCAGGAGCATAAGATGCTAAACATATGAAGCTATCCCTATTATCCAAGAAAGCAGAAAAATAAACTTTACAGAGGGCAATCAGAATACTGCTGCTGTCGATTATCGGTTCCATAAAACTATAATATAATGGCTATCATTCATAGCAATAGGATTTATGAGGTCCACATATGAAAAAACCAGGAAATAAAAAATACAGGAAAGTTTTCTGGATTACTTTGGCTTTTCTTATGTTACTTATTGGTTTTCTTGTGTATTCTACTTTTATCGCTGTTTTTTTTACGGTTCCGACAAAAGCATCTACGGCGCCAGGATATATCACATTCACAAACGATTTTCAACAGAGAATGACAAAGTCTTTGGATGTTGTTCAGGTTCGAGATTGGCTGGACACTTTATCTGAATCTGACATTGACACATTGCACAATCAGCAATTCACGATGAATGCTTTTCCAATAAAATTACCCACTACGATCAATAATTTAACATCCGAGATGTCATATATTACAATTATCAAGGATGAGCAATATGGCATTTGTTTGCGTATGGCAGGAGGCGGGCCAGTTGGACATTGGGGTATTGTTATTGGCCCAAAAATAATGCCGATTCCAGAGACTGAAGATGTCAGCTACGATAAAGATGGTTATCGAAATATTGGCCAATACTATGTCAAATTAGAAGATGGGGCTTATGTCTGGCATGAAATCAAATAAATCTCAATAAAACCAGGGACAGCAGGCGCCCACGCGGTTTTATGATGAAAGGAATTGCGGGAATTGCCGGGGTGGGTGACCAGCAGGTCGCACCCTACGATAAGATGCTGAATCAGGAAGACAAGAAGACGGGAATATAAGAATACAGGTGTACAGGAATACAAGTCAGGTATGCAAGTATACAAGTATGTAGGTATACAGGAAAATGGGCAGGCACGGGGGCCAGCCTCTACTGAATCAGGAAGACAGGAATATAAGAATACAAGTATACAGGAATATAAGAAACTGCGTGGATATGATCCACCCTACGCGATTTTATGATCAAAGGAGTTGCGTGGGCTATTCTTTGCGTAACGGTTCCAGCAGCTCGCCCCGCAGGGCGGCTTTCACGGCACAGACCACCCAGACCAGGCCGCTGATTGCCATCGCCGCAACCAACCCCGCAAGCATCGGCCAGGGGAATTTTCCGGCCTGCGACAACTGCGGGCCGGCGGCCACCAGAGCACAAATCACTCCGCACACTAATCCCGCCGCCAGAAGTCCGGCATGTTCAATCAGGATCATCCGCA
>CAZKAI010000156.1:0-8237 GCA_964550565.1 uncultured Pirellulales bacterium | reverse complement strand
GAAGGGCGGTTTCTGGACTGGCCGTCCAATCTGAACAAACCTGCCATTCATGCCGGTCTGCATTCGCTGCTGATTATGACGCTGGAGGCCGGGGCTGACCTGTGCAAAACGCTGGACGAACCGCAGACCCGCCAGACTTGCCTGACGACGGCGGCCAAACTGCGAAAGCACACGCCGGATGCCAACGGCAGCAAGCAGGCGGGGGCGCTGATGGCACTGGCTGGCCTGATGGATGCGGCCAAGGCCAACGAGTCCATCCTGGCCATCGATGGAGCAAAGCGAATGTCCACATTCTATGGCTATTATATGCTTCAGGCCCGTGCCAAAGCAGGCGATTATCAGGGCTGTCTGGATGTGATTCGCCAGTACTGGGGCGGGATGCTGGACCTGGGGGCGACGACCTTCTGGGAAGACTTTGACCTGGATTGGACACAGAATGCCTATCGGATAGACCAACTGCCCGTTGAGGGCAAAAAAGACATCCACGGCGACTTCGGCGCGTGGTGCTATAAGGGCTTCCGTCACAGCCTCTGCCACGGCTGGGCATCCGGCCCGACGGCCTGGATGACCGAACACGTTCTGGGGGTTCGCGTTGTCGAGCCGGGCTGCAGGACGGTAGCGATTGAGCCGCACCTGGGGGATCTCGAATGGGTTGAAGGGACATTCCCGACCCCGATGGGCGTCATCAAAATCCGCCACGACAAACAGAAAGACGGAACCGTTAAATCCACGATTGATGCACCAGAGGGAGTAACCATCCAGCGCAGGTAGCAACGAGTATTGTATTCAATAAATGAACTATGACTTGTACAGGGAGACGGAGACTA
Organism: uncultured Pirellulales bacterium; assembly: GCA_964550565.1. Classification (GTDB taxonomy): domain Bacteria; phylum Planctomycetota; class Phycisphaerae; order Sedimentisphaerales; family Anaerohalosphaeraceae; genus Anaeroglomus. The sequence goes on along the minus strand of CAZKAI010000156.1, from coordinate 7,410 downwards.
TGCAGGACAGTGGTATAATTCAGGCGAAAAACAAAAATGATAAGGTCGTGTGTTTTGTACGGGCGGCGGGGGTGATGTTGTGTATCCAATGGATTCCACAGATTGTATCAATTCTGTCATCGATAGTTACGACTTTCCGTTTGGGATTTGGATTGCCCCCATACCGTTTCATTATGATTCACAAATTCATAGCAAATCTAATCATGTTATTCGCAATTACCTTCATTTTATTTTATTTGCTCAGGGGAGGCAAACGTGTCGTTTTGTTTCTGAATAATCAATTTGCCAAATATGATGAAATGAAGTGGGCCGAACAGATAGCATTGATGCTGCTTCGATGTGCAGGTATATGGTATTTGGGAGCAATTCTGTTGTATCTGATAGAATCCATTCTAAATATAACAGGAATATTATGTTCAATGTATGTTGCCGGTACGATCAGCTTCACTGAATTTTATCAAAGATTTCTTGTGGTTGACTCTGCTTATCTGGCTGTACTGTCTTTCGGAGTGAATATTATTTTATTAACCTGGATGATATTCATTACCTGGTACCTGCTGATGCGGGGAAGACGCCTTGCCAAGTTATTGTTATGGAAAGGAAAATGGGGCGAACAAATCATATAGAGGGTGACACACAGGTCTTCCCTGGCAGCTACGGCAGTGCGAAAAAGCGTTTGCTGTTGGCGGTCAGGTGCTCTGCGAAGGCGTCAAGGTCGAGATTGTGCAGTTCGGCCAGGCACTTGGCGGTATGGACGATGAGGGCGGGTTCGTTGGGCTGAATTCGCCGGACGGGTTCGGGGGAGATATAGGGACAGTCTGATTCGAGCATCAGCCGGTCCAGTGGAATGGTTTTAGCGACTTCGCGGAGGTCCTCGGATTTTTTAAACGTCACCGTGCCGGTAAAAGAGATGTAATAACCACGGTCGAGCACAACTTTAGTCTGTGAGATATCGCCGCCGTAACAATGGATGACGATATTGGGAATTTTGTCACGATATTCGGCCAGAATGGCCATTGAGTCGTCAAATGCCTGCCGCGTGTGGATAATGACAGGCTTGTGATAACGTGCCGCGATTTCCAGATGGGCACGAAAGACACGCTCCTGATTAGCGGGGACGACATTGTCATAGTGATAATCAAGTCCCGTCTCACCGACGGCGACGACTTTTTCGGCCTGTGCGGCCTGTTCCAGAAAGGCAATGTCATCGGAAGTGACATCGTTGGCATGGTGGGGATGGAAGCCCACCGCGGCAAACATGCTGTCAAATCGCTGGGCCAGTTGGACGGCACGCTGGTTATGTGTGCGGTCGGTGCCGATGGTAATCCAGCCGGTGACGCCGGCACTGCGGCTGCGAGACAGGACATCATCGATCTGGTTTTCCAGTTCGGGGTAAGTCAAATGGGCATGGGTATCAATCAGGTTCATAGTCAAATCAAAGATCAAATATTAAATCTCAAAATTATGGAATCGCCTTCAGCAGCTTTAATAGAATAACGCATGATAATACAGTGAGTTACGGGACAAAAGCATTGCGGTAATGTCGGATTTCGGGGCTTCCGGTCCTACCGAGGATGACCGTAACAACATCGAACCGCAAAGGCCTGTCCAAGAGATGGTATTGTCTCAGAAAGCACTTTGCGGTTCGATAGAGCATTTTCTTTTTATGTGTCGTGACCGCCCGAACAGCAGGAGTAAAATCTTCATCGCGTCGGCTTTTGACTTCGACAAAGACAATCGCCCGGCCGTCGGCCATCACCAGGTCCAGTTCGCCTTTTTCGGCACGCCAGTTACGGGCCAGAGTCTTATAGCCCAGTTTGCCCAGAAACCGACGGGCCCGGGTTTCACCCCATCGGCCCAGTTTCGCCGGATTCCGCAGCAGACGCGCCCTTGCGAATGGCCACAGCCACACGGCATCCTCCGTTTATTTGCCGGAGGTGTGTTCGCTGTGCCGCTGGGACAGTTTGACGCCCTTGCCGGTACGCTTGCGGAGGTAATAAAGCTTCGCCCGACGGGCCTTACCGCTGCGGATCGGGACGACTTTTTCGATATTGGGCGAGTTAATCGGGAAGATACGCTCGACACCCTGTTCACCGACCATGCGGCGGACGGTAAACATTTCATTCATCTTGCTGCCTTTGCGGGCGATGACGGTGCCGCTGAAAATCTGGACGCGGGTCTTGTCGCCTTCCTGAATCTTGCAGTGGACTTCGACGGTGTCGCCGATTTCAAAATACGGCTTTTCCGCCTTGAGGCTCTTGGCTTCCACAGCCTGTATCAATTTGTCTTTCACGGATATACTCCTGTATCTTATTCGTTAGTATTGGTTATAGTTGGGTTGCTCTGCTGCTGTTGCAAATATTTTGCCCACAGATCCGGCCGCTGTTTCTGCGTCCGTTCGATCCGCTGCTGCAATCGCCATTCGGCGATTTTAGCGTGGTTCCCCCCCAGCAGGATGGGCGGAACGGTCATTCCGCGGAAGTTTTCCGGCCGGGTATAATGGGGATACTCGAGCAGACCATCGGTGAAGGATTCGTCTTGGGCGGACTGATTGTCGCCCAGGGCGCCCGGCAGAAGCCGAACGACGGCGTCAATAACCACCATAGCCGATAATTCACCTCCGCTGAGGACATAATCGCCGATGGAAATCGCTTCGGCATCGAGGCCGGTGCGAATCCGCTCGTCGAATCCTTCATAGCGGCCGGCGATAAGAATAAGCCGTTTTTGAGCGGCCAGTTCCGTCGCCATCTGCTGGTCGAAGGGTTTTCCCTGCGGACACATCAGCAGCACTTTTCCCGGTTCCGGGTCCATGCTGCGAACATGATCGAGGCAGTCGAAGACCGGCTGGCACATCATCACCATACCCGGCCCGCCGCCGTAGGGGCTGTCGTCCACCTTACGGTAGCTGTCGAGAGCAAAATCTCTGATATTTGAAAGAGCAATCTGAACGATATTCTGCTGCTGAGCCCGTTTGAGTATCGAGAAGCTCAGGGGCGATTCGAACATCTCGGGAAACAGCGTCAGGACATCGATACGCATTCGTTAAAGTACCTTATTCGCCTTCTTTCTTTTCGGTCTTGAAGTGGCCGGCGGCGACCTTTTCAGCCTTGGTATAAGGCTGTTTGGCCTTGCGTGCGATCTCGCGGGCTTTCTTGCGGCGAGCCTGCAGTTCTTCGTACCAGGAGCACTTGACACCCTGCTTGACGATGATTTCGGCGACGGTTTCGGAGGGGACTGCACCCTGTTCGAGCCAGAATTTGACCCGCTCGAGATCCAGAACGAGCTGCTTGGAGCTGTCCTTCTCGATGGGATCATAGTGGCCCAGCTTTTCGAGGATTCGTCCGTCTCTGGGCGTCCGGCTTTCAACCGCATTGATGCGGAAGAAGGGCCGATGACGGCGACCCATACGGGTCATTCTGAGTTTTACTGCCATGTGTGTTACCTTTCTTACTCATATAGTTAATCATTGCGCCCGACACTGTGTCAGGCACAAGCACGTTACAACGTTAGAAGTTAAAATTAAAAAGGTAAAACAGAAACCCATTTTGTCATTCCCGCGAAAGCGGGAATCCAGTTTCAAAAGACCTGGATAAACAGGTTTTTCCTTTTTACTTTTTCCTTAACTCTAATACAAAGCCGTTAAAAAATATCGCCGCCAGCGCTGCATCCGATCCGGCATCCGCGGCCAGCTTCTGAATCTGCGGGTCGCTCAGGCGGTCGGCATCGGCCTTTTCCTCCGGCGTCATCACCGCCACCAGCCGGCATAACTGCTCATATTCATCCCGACTGGGGGCCTGCAGTACCGCCAGTTCACTGGACCCGCGGCTGTCTTGAAACTGCTTTCGCAGTTGCTTTGCGAATGGCTCATCCACAAAGCGACCGACGCCAGCCAGGTATTGTTCAATCGTCAGCGGCATAACCCGCCCGTCTTATCGTCGTTTTCTCGGCGAGCGATGTCTCGGCTGCGGGCCTTTGATTTTGACCCCGCCGGACATGGCGCTGAAAATATCCACTTTGCCGGACATGAGGCTTTTGAAGGCTCCCAGTCCGCCGCCCGAAAGGGCTTTCATCATATCACGGCTGCGTTTAAACGTCTTAATCAGGCCGGCAACTTCCTGAACGTCTCGGCCGCAACCGCGAGCGATACGCCGCCGGCGGGATGAGTCGATGATGTCCGGGTCTTGTCGTTCCTGTTTGGTCATTGAGTGGACAATGCCCTCGATTTTATTGATTTCGCCGTCGTCGATGTCCATCTGACCCAGACCGCCCATGCCGGGCATGAGCTTCATCAGGCTGGACATCCCGCCCATTTTGCGAACGGCCTGCATTTGTTTGAGAAAATCATCAAAGCCGAAGGTGCCTTTGGCCATCTTGGTCTGCATCTTCTGGGCTTCGGCGGCGTCGAACTGCTCCTGGGCTTTTTCCACCAGCGAAACGACATCGCCCATGCCGAGAATCCGGCTGGCCATGCGGTCGGGGTGAAATTCCTCGAGCTTTTCCATCTTTTCACCGACGCCGATGAACTTGATCGGCTTGCCGGTGACGGCCTTGACCGACAGCGCCGCACCGCCGCGGGCGTCGCCGTCAAGCTTGGTAAGGATTACGCCATCCAGTTCAAGGGCTTCGTTGAAGGCTTTGGCGGAATTAACGGCGTCCTGGCCGGTCATCGCATCGCATACCAGGTAAATCTGGTGCGGATTGACCGCCGCGGCAACGTCTTTGATCTGCCCCATCATCTCCGGGTCAATATGCAGCCGGCCCGCGGTATCGAGGATGACGACATCGCAGCCTTTGGTCTTGGCATGTTGAATGCCGTTTCTGGCTACGCGGACGGCGTCTTTGGTATCGCGTTCGGTATAGACTTCCACGTCAAGCTGCTCGCCGAGCGTGCAAAGCTGGTCAATGGCGGCCGGACGCTGCAAGTCGTCGGCGACCAGCAGGGGCTTTTTGCCCTTGGCTACCAGATACTTGGCCAGCTTGCCGGTGGTGGTGGTTTTGCCGCAGCCCTGAAGACCGGCCATCAGGATGACCGTCGGCCCCGGCGTAACAAAATAAATGCGGGTGTCCACCGGCCCCATCAGTTTGACCAGCTCGTCAAAGACGATCTTGATCATCACCTGGTCAGGCCGGAGACTCTTAATCACCTCGGCCCCGAGGGCGGCTTCCTGAACATCTTTGCAGAATTGTTTGACGATGTGATAATTAACGTCGGCTTCCAGCAGCGCCTTGCGGACTTCGCGCATCGCATCGGCAACGTTGGACTCTGTAATACGTCCACGTCCCGACAGCGACCGGAACACCGAACTGAATTTTTGTGTTAAAGCGTCAAACATTTCGAATTACATAACCTTGTTTTAAGTCTCAACTTCCGCCTCCAGAGGCGGCATCTGCGCAGGGATTACCCGACAGAAACGTCGAATTGTAGTCAATCGGAGGGCTTTTTTCAAGATGAAAATCCAGAAACCACGGAATTATCCAGATAAAGGATAATAATGGTCTGTATAATCAGATATATAACTATAAAAAAGAGATGATGGTATGGCTGATTTGAAAAAAGAGGATGTGAGGATTTTAATAGCGGGCAAATACGATCTTTTTTAGCTGTCCGGCGGACCCCGGCCGTCGTGAAGGACGGCAATCAGAACTAATTGTTTATTTGGTTTCGTATTCATGGTTATCCCCAACTGAGTAAGCTGGATTATAACAAAATACGAATTAAATATTAAGCAGATTTTAAGTTTTAGTCAAAACTACTTCAAATACATTGATGGGAAGTTGTTAAAATGCGACATTATTGGACATGGCTTAAAAATTTTTCGTCTGAATTTATGACATTTTGAATGGTTGCAGCCAGTTTTTCTGGCTCGTCCGTGCCGATGCGGGCTTTTTTGCCGTTTTTGAAGGTCAACTCCACCGAATCAAAGCCCGCAATATTGTACAGCCAGCCGTTGCCGACCCAGTGAATCCCCCAGCCCATCAGCCAGGCATTACGGACTGCTGCTGCGGACTGAATCTGATTGAGGGGGAATTTTTTTCGCCATGTTCCACAACCAAACCGGACTCGAATCCATGCCTTATCTATCGTGACTGTCAATCGGCTCATGAGCAACCCAACCCAGATCGTCGTTGCCATGGCAATCAGAAATCCCGGTACCAGACTCCCCAGAGAACCCCAGGTCCAGATGGTTTTGGTCCCGGCAGTTGCCTTGATGATTGCCGCTGCGAAAATAAATGCACTGAGGGTAAACGCTGGAATACCCCAATAAAACAAGGGATTGCCTTTTTGTGTATGTTTATAAGTTGTTGACATAGAGATTTCGATAAAGACTGGTATTATTTTACTTTTTTAACCCATATGGTAATGTCATCAATGACCTCTTCGGCGACATGGCCTGGGATAAGATACTCTTCAGGCCGGCATTTTTCTTTTCCGGTGATAAATAAGTGGTTCAAATCCGGATACAGCTTAAATTCCACATTTGGTTGGTCGCCCAGTTCTTTTTTCCACCCTTCAAAATCAGCCATTGTCACCTGATAGTCCCGCTGGCCCTGCAGAATGAGTAATGGCTGTGTGATTGCTCTGGCCTGGGCCGCCGGTTGATATCCCCGCAGGTCAAGCCAGTACCCGGCGGGGGAATTAAACGGCAATTGGTCATGCGGTGTGTCTTTTTTCAATGACGGACTTTTTACCATCTGGACCTGTCTTTGTGTTTCGGCCAGCGATTTTCTTTCTTCCGGATTGATTTTGCCGTCCAGCATGGCAATATACTTTATTTGTTCCAGGATGGAATCTTCCATCGGACGTGTACTGCCGGCCATAATCACAAAGCCTGCAATCGCTTTATTTTCCGCAGCAATTCGCGGAATCAGCATTCCGCCCAGGCTGTGGCCAAGGACAATAATTCGTCCTTTGTCTATTTCGGGAGCTGCGGACAAAAATTCAACCGCGGCGATTGCGTCGTCAACCGTTTCCTGCCGGACGGTCAAATCATTGCAGTCTTTAACAAACCGGGTTTGATAATGCAGCGTCCTTTTCTCATAACGAAGTACGGCAACGCCTTTGGAGGCCATCCCCTGGGCCAGGTCTTTAAATGGCTTGTTGGGCCCAAGGGTCTCATCCCGGTCGTTCGGACCGGAGCCGTGTACCAGTACAACAGCGACGAACGGACCGTTGCCCTTTGGAATGGTCAGGGTGCCGGGCAGGACCCAGGGCTCTTTACCGAAGGTTATTTCTTTTTCCGTAAATTCATCGGGCTTTATATAATTCGGCAGCAAGCTGGCCTCGGCCGTCTGCTTTGTACTGCCGGCAGGTTGGGCCGGTACAAAAAATAAACCGCCAATTTTACCCGCCGGATCAAATACAATTTTAGCGTCCAGCGCCGTTTTTTCAAACTGACAGGTCACATACGT
>CAZKAI010000155.1:5845-8325 GCA_964550565.1 uncultured Pirellulales bacterium | reverse complement strand
GCAATCTCCAAGTCTCTCCGACTACCCCGCCTGCGATAATCAGATCAAGGCATTGGCCGCCGAACTGTGGGGCGGCCTCAAAGTTCCAGCCTCAATGACCGAACGTCCTTTCGGGCAGGGACGCATCATCTGGGGCCAGGCTGTTGCCAAATCGTCCTCGAATCCAGCCGAGCAGGGGACAGACCTGTATCCCGATTATGCCATCACTGCCGACTTGTTGACGCAAAAGGGCCTTCCGCAGGATTTCTCCGCCTCCGGCCCCGTGCGGTTTATCCACCGCCAGACGGAGGAACTGGATATCTACTTTGTCTCCAATCGTTCCGACAAGGCCATCGACGTGGAAGGTTCTTTCCGAGTTCAATCAAGCCGGCCAGAGCTGTGGCATCCGGTCACCGGGCAGTCCCGTCCGCTGCCAAACTTTATCGTTCATGAGAAGACCGTTTCCATCCCGCTGCGATTCGAGGCCCATGAAAGCTATTTTGTTATTTTCCCGCGAGGTTCAAAAGCCGATCCAAAACCGGATACCACCAAACCCAATTTCCCATCGCAATCACTTGTTGCTGCGATCGATGGGCCATGGGAGGTTTCCTTTGACTCCGCATGGGGCGGCCCGGAGAAGATCGCCTTCGATGCCCTCCAGGACTGGACCAGCCATGCCAGCGAAAGCATTAAATATTATTCCGGCATAGCGACCTATCGCAACACCTTTGATGTAGGGGTGAGCGAGGAGTGGGCCGATACCCTCTACCTCAATTTAGGCACCGTACATAATATTGCGAGAGTGCGACTCAATGGCAGCGACCTGGGCGTTGTATGGACGTCTCCATGGCAGGTCAAGTTAAACGACAGATTAAAACGGAAGGGGAACATCCTGGAAATTGAAGTCGCCAATACCTGGGTCAACCGCCTCATCGGCGATGAACAGCCCGCCAACAAAGACATGCGGCAGGTCAAATGGGACAATGGCCTCCTGGAAGGCAAATCCTACCCCGCCGGACGCTATACCTTCACAACCTATCGCTATTACAGAGCCGATATGCCGCTGGCCCCCTCCGGCCTCATCGGCCCCGTGACGATTCAATCTACAAAAGAATAGTAAAATAAAAAATTCATTGAATCTGTAATCATAGCCAAACAGATACTTGATTGGTGTCAGGGGATAGATTCAGATAGGCCTTGGTTCCTGCTGGTCTGTACCACCCCGGAATGCGATAATACGAACCGGTGTCGAATCTGCCTGCGGCTTACTGGACTTTCTCCCACGTCTGGTTGGGGTCATAGGTGCTGATTTTCGCAGCCTCTTGTGCCGTATTTTCGCCAAGGTCCTTCTGATACACGACCCCGTCGTGATTGACCAGAAAGGTCATGACGCCGGAATTGCCGTAGTCTGCCGGATAGGCGATAACCGCAAACCCGCCAATCATATTATCGTTGACGACATAGTCAAAGGCTCCGCCGGCTGCATTTTGTCCCTGTGCGGTCAGCATCCGGTAGAAATAGCCAAAATAGGGCTGAGGTTCGTCGGCAGAGTCCTTGTCCTGTTTGCCGTAGCCTGCATCTTTTGCCCGGGCAACGAGAGGGCCCAGGGGACTTGGTTTTTCGCCTTCCTCGGTTTTCCAATACAGGCCGTTCTTTTTCCCGGCATCGCTGCGGAACTCCCGAGCATATTCGCACAGTCCGTCTCCATCCAGGTCGTTCATGGCATATTCACGCTGGGCATCTACGATGGCCAGCAGAACCTGGATCGTGTTCAATTCATGGCGGCCGATACGCCGCTGTAAAATTTCTTCCTTGCCCGCGGCTGTATCGAAAATCCACTTCTGGTCCTGTTTGATCAGCGGGATGGGAAAGGGCCACTCATTCTGGCCGACAACAAGAATAAGCTGATCCTCTTCGGCATCCAGCCGATGCTGTCTGTCATAGGCTTCCAGAAACATATCCCGCCGAAGCGTGTCCATGACAGAATCTCCCGAAAAAATCAGTTCCTCGGCATCGGGGCCGAAGATGGACAGCAGTGCTTCGGTGTTATCGGCTCGCAGGGCCTTGATAAACGCATCAGTGGCGTCTTGTCCGGAATGAAAGGCCTTCTGTTCTTTTGCAGCGCAGCCCGCAAGACTGAACAGCATCACAGCCGCCGCACAAACCACAATAATTCCGTTGCGTAGGGTATTGTTTTTATGAATCATTTTCGTGTCCTCGGTTTTATGTCTCAGTCGGTCTGTTGTTTGGTGAACTATGATCAGGCATAGGAATTATCGTCTCCCGCCTCCGGCTCTGCCGCCGCCCCCACTGCGGGCACCGGTACTGCGAACAGCGGGACTGCGGCTTCCGGTTGACCGGGACATGCTTTGAAGGCTTGAACTGCCCCGGCTGCTGTAGTTCTTCACCGAACTGCCGCGGTCCATTCCATCGAACGCACTCCCGCGCGTGGATACGCCCGCGGAAGGACTGCGGGTCAGGCCTGTGGCCGGTGTGGTGGC
>CAZKAI010000155.1:0-5745 GCA_964550565.1 uncultured Pirellulales bacterium | reverse complement strand
GGTGTGGTGGCTCCGCGGTTGACAACGCCAGTAGATGGGGTCGTGGCTCCGCGGTTGACAGCTCCGGTGGCCGGACTGGTGGCGCTGCGGTTGGCAACGCCGGTAGATGGTGTGGTGCGTGCGGCCCCCCGCTCAATCCCTTCCAAAGCATTGCCGCGGTTGGCGGTCCCGCTGCCGGGGCCGATAGTTGTTATGCCGGGCCTGTTTGCGGTCTGTGGAGTGCCGCGTTGAGCGGTATTCAGTGTCCCCTTGAACTGGTCGGCATCGCCTCGGGTAATAGCCTGCTGTCCCTGTTCGGCCCGACCGCGAAATGCCTCACGCGATTGCGCGGCGTCCGTTGTGGATGCCCGGTTGAATTTTTGTGCAGTGGTCTGGTCCCGATAAGCCACTCCTTTGCGATTTTCGGGATTGTGCTGCCAGGAGCCCCGGCCCGACTGGTCCAGTCGCCCTGTCTTTTGATAATGATCAGCATATTTGCCGCGGTCGATATTCCGGTTGATATCAATGTTTTCATTGATATCAATATCAATCTCACCGCCATGCCAGTCACAGTGGCCCCAGGCGTATCCCCATGCAAGACCCACCGCAACACCGGCGCCGAAGTTGATCAGCGGATTCACCTGGACATATCCCGGCGGATAATAATAGTAGGGCGGATAGGCCGGATACGGCCATGAGCCGTAAATCACCACAGGGTCATACGTGGGCACATAAACGACCTGCGGGTCGGCATACTCAATCACGATGACATCCTGTTCGTCTTTGACGACCTGCTGTTCGCTCGTTTTCAGGTTGCCTTCGTCGCTGGCTCTTTGACGTAGCCGCTGAACCGCATCCAGTACATCTTTCTGCTGGGCAAGAAAGGCATCGCCCAGCTTCTGAGTCCAGTCGAGTTTCTCATTCATCATCGTCAGAATCTGGGGAAAATTCACCAGCGACTTGACGCTCGGGTCCCATGTTTGTTTTTCAAGCTCAACCGCAAGGGCCTCTCCGGACAGTGACTTGTTCTGTTCGCCCCATCGCTTGGCCTGGATCACTTCAAGAGGATACGTCGAGGCCATCAGAATTTGTGAAAGCAAGGAATCCGGATACAAAGCAATCGGTGCTATAAGCTGCTCAATCTCTTCCGGTTTGAAAACAGGATTGCTGGTCTGTGTTTCCGGCAGGGCCGTACCCGCTAATAGACTCAAAAGCACCAGTAAACCCGCATAGACTTTCTGATTACTTGTTTTCATGATATGGTTCTCCTTGCCTGATTGAATGTCTTGCCCATATAGTTCCTGTGCCGCACAGATTGATTTTTATTCGCAATCCATAGTCCGGTTATATGGATTTATTATAACTGGTTCTTTCCGGAAAGCGTCAATAAAATCTTTCGTCCGCCAGATGAATTATTCGCAGCATCCAACCGTTGTTTTCTTCAAACGATGCTTGACTGTGTCGGCCTGAGCGGTCCTGTGACGATTCAATCCATCACAGACTCCACACAAGAAACGGGTAATCATATTTATATATATACGAAAAAGTATGTCCGGATAAGAGGGCATATTGCTTAAACAATGATAAAACATTGACAAAATATTGATAAAACAATGGTAGCCTCTTGACTCCGTAAATCTGAGTATTAAAATCAATTTTCTAACTATTTATACTCGAAAGGGATTGATAAATGAATAAACGGGCAAGATATAGCGTTATTGCGGTAGTAATTCTCTTGTTATCGGTGTTTATGGCCGGCTGCGCGTCCTCCCGGGATGCAGTCAGCTATGTCAATCCCAACATCGGCGGCGTAGGGCATATCCTCCAGCCGACGCGTCCTACCGTCCAGTTGCCCAATCAGATGATACGGATGTATCCCGACCGCAAGGATTATCTGGATGACCAGATTCGTTCGTTCCCGCTGACGCTCGACTCGCACCGGCAGGGACTGCTCTTCAGCATGATGCCCTTCACCGGCCAGCCCGGACAGAATCGTGCCCCCATCTCCGCCTGGAATCCCGGCAATGAGATTGCGACCCCGTACTACTATTCCGTCTGGCTCGAAGATTACGATGTCACCCTCGAGTTTACCCCCGGCGTCAAGACAGGCTGTTTCCGGATGACCTTCCCGGGAAATGCACCCAAACACGTCCTGCTGCGGATTATGCAGTCAGGCGAGTGGGCTCAGTCCGATGCTCAGACCGTAACGGGTGTGGAACAGTTTCATGGCATGAAGGCCTTTGTCTATGGTCAGTTCAGCCAGCCGTTCGAATTTACCGCAGCAGAACAGAACCGCAATCGAAAGGGCGGCCTGGTCAGTTGGTCCCAGGACAAACCTGCTGTCATCGAATTCCAATACGCGATTTCCTTTATCAGCGACCAGCAGGCCAAAGCCAATTTCGAGTCGGAGATTGCAGGCCGTTCGTTTGAGTCCATCAAAGCCGACGCCCGCCAGGCATGGTCTAAGGTATTAAATCAAATCGAAGTGCAGGGCGGCACCGAATCCCAGCGCCGCACGTTCTACACGGCCCTGTATCGCTGTTATGAACGTATGATGGACATCACCGAAGACGGCCGGTATTACAGCAACTATGACAAAAAGATTCACACCGCCGACCGCCCATTCTATGTCGATGACTGGGTCTGGGATACCTACCTGGCCCATCATCCCCTGCGGGCCATCCTGAATCCCGACCAGGAAGCCGACATGATTCAGTCCTATGTCCGGATGTACGAACAGAGCGGCTGGCTGCCGACGTTTCCGCTGCTGTGGGGCGACAATCCCTGCATGAACGGCTTCCATTCGACGATTACGATTCTGGATGCCTATCGCAAAGGCATTCGCAATTTCGACACCGCAACCGCATTTGCCGCCATGAAGAAAAATGCCATGGAAGCGACGATGCTGCCGTGGAAAAATGGCCCGGCCTGTGCCCTGGACCGCTTCTATGCCGAAAAAGGCTATTACCCCGCGCTGGCCCCCGGACAGCCCGAAACCGAACCGGCTGTCCACGGCTTTGAAAAACGCCAGTCCGTGGCTATCACTCTCGGCCACAGCTACGATGACTGGGCCTTGAGCCAGTATGCCGCTGAACTCGGCCATGCCGACGATGCCGCCTATTTTGCCGCCCGGGCGAACAACTACAAAAATCTCTACTGGAAAGAAAAAGGCTTTTTCATGCCCAAAGACGACCAGGGCAAATGGATCGATATCGATCCCAAATTCGACGGCGGCATGGGCGGCCGGGAGTATTACGACGAAAACAACGGATGGACATACCTCTGGCAAGTCCAGCATGACATCCCCGGCCTGATGGACCTGATGGGCGGCAAAAAAGCCTTCGAGCAGCGGCTCGACCAGCTTTTCCGCGAAGACCTCGGCCGCAGCAAATACGAACTCTGGGCGCGATTCCCCGATTTCACGGGCATCGTTGGCCAGTTCTCCATGGGCAACGAACCCAGCTTCCATATCCCGTACCTCTACAATTTCACGGATTCCCCCTGGAAGACCCAGAAGAAAATCCGGATGCTGCTCAATGCCTGGTTCCCCGATACGATGTTCGGCATCCCCGGCGATGAAGACGGCGGCGGCATGTCGGCCTTTGTGGTCTTCTCCTGCATGGGCTTTTACCCGGTCACGCCGGGCCTGCCAACTTATACCATCGGCAGCCCCGTCTTTGAGAAAGTGACCATCCATCTGCCCAACGGCAAACAGTTTACCGTGTTGGCCCCCGGCTGCTCCGAGACCAATATGTATATCCAGCAGGCTTTCCTGAATGGCAAGCCGCTTAACGAACCGTGGATTACCCACACCGACATCGTCAACGGCGGCGAGTTAAAACTGATTATGGGCCCCAAGCCCAACAAAACCTGGGGCGTCAAGACAAACTGATCACCGCTCGATGGTCAGCGTTTTATCGCTGCCGGTGATTTCGGCCAGCAAATTAAAAAAGCCGGCCTTGCGATCTGAACTGATCGTCCAGTTGACCGGGACGCTTTGAAATCCTTCATCAAAGGAAGTCTCCCCGCGCATCCGGAAATCAAAATATCCCCATCCGGCGTATTCACTGACCGCCGCAACAAAATTATTGGCGGGTTTGTCAAAGTCAAAATGATCATCCTCATTGAACAGGATAGGCTTGGGACTATAGCCTGCCACCTTGCGGGTCAGTCGAACCATCTCGCCGATCCGCTTGGGGTCGCTGACGCCGTTGCCGTGAATCAGCAGAAAATCCGCCGCTCGTACCACATTTTCACGCGGGATGGCATTGCCGCCGTAAGACGTGCTGACATAGAGTCGATATCCATCACCAGCGGTTGACTTGACCCGCTCAATCAGCTCATGCACCCGCCCGGGCTTGAGAATCTCATGGTCGTATGCGGCGACGTTGCATTCGTTGTCGATTTCGATGATGACATTCCGCCATCCGTTGCCCAGCACCCAGCGGGTCGCGTTATCGACGGCTCGAATAACCGCCGCCTCATCCTCAAGGTGCTGGTCCTGACCAAAGTAAAAATACCCCAGAATGACCACCATGCCCAATTGGTCGGCCAGATCAATAACCTGTTCCATACGGGATAAATATTTTGGACGCAGGGTACCGTCCGGCCGGAACGCAGAGTTGATCCACGGCTGCTGCTGCGAATAGCCCTCCGGCGAGCCCCCCTGAAAGTTGATGGTGAAGGCCAGCAATCCATGACGCCGCCACATCGGCATGGCCGCCAGAAATTCGCGGGTGTTTCGTTCCGGATCCCAGAGGCCCGTGTCGGGATACGCCCACCGCCCGGCTGTTTCCGGATTCAGGTCATCAAAAACCCCCTGAACCATCCGGGCGTTGAGCAGCAGCCCTTCGATCTTATGTCCCTTCCAGGTCCGCCCTGCATACGTGGGCTTGCCGTTAATCAAAAACCGCTCGTCTTCGATGGTCACGATAGTCCTGGGCGAACGCCCCCCTGCGGCAGTCACGCCGGGTTTTTGCTCTGGCGCCGCAGCCGACACAGAACCCCATACCGCAGCGAAACATCCAGCTAATGTAATAACGATACGACACATTTTGACCTCCTTGTATAATAGAACTCATTTTTGATTTCTCGACCTCAACCCAAGTCTCACAAGGTGAGCTATGCCCACGTTATTTTATTTAGTAGGGTGGGCCATGCCCACGCTGTTTTATTCTTTCATTCCATTATCGTCTCGCATCTACTAATTCATTTATTGCCAGCTTTATACAATTAACATCTCTAATCATCGGGACAATTGTTTTAAAGAAGATGATTATTGCCAGGCTCCAGCAGAGTAAACAAAAAACTAAGTTGCCTGCATTCTGTTTAGTATGGCTTGTATGCGAAAGAATGTAATTGTCAGTCATCCAGATTCCTAATGGTAAAAGCAGCAGAAATACTTCGGCAAAAAGGTATCGAATGTATTTTGAAATTTCCACTGCCATACAGGTTAATCTTTTGTCGTGAAATATGAGAATTAAATTAATTGGACACGCGTCAATTAGGAAAACCCGTTTACCAAGTTTCGTTCGATCATAAACAATATACCCCTCCTTGCGATCATATCTATAACACTCATGATATTCATAACATTTGTAATTCTCGTAAATATTTTTATCAGCATATTTAAGGAGTACTTGCGAAGATATCGTTTCGGTTTTGGAAGATAAACAAAAGCCGTGTTTTTTTAAAATCAATTCAACGGCAAACATTTCTTGCCTGCAACCCTTCTTTTTGTAAATCACCATTTATGACTCCACATGA
>CAZKAI010000154.1:3746-8491 GCA_964550565.1 uncultured Pirellulales bacterium | reverse complement strand
AATAAAACGTGCATCGTGCCGTAAACACCGACGACCTTATAATTCTGCATCACATAATCGCGCAGGGGCTTCATGGCTTCAAACCGCAGATATTCTTCCGGTGAAACAGAACCGAATTGCTGTTTTAAAATGGCCGAAAACGAAGTTTCAAATCGTTTTACAGCCTGCGGTTCCGTGGACAGAAATCCCGGATAAACGCCAGCCAGTTCTTTGGGAACCTGCGGCCAGAGTTCCAGCGGCGGCACTTTCCACGGGAATTCGCGCTTGCGTGTATCCACGATAAACCGCGGCGGATTTTTCTCACATGCATTCACAATCGCTTTCACTTCGTTTCCAAGCACCTCGGGTGTATAAATATGCATGTGAGACTCAAATGCCTTGGGCGATGAACTGAGCCGCTCAGCCTTGACGTAAATCCCCGGAAACCAGCCCCAGACATAAATCGTGTCCTGCGGTGTACTGTGAGCCTTGATGTAGTCGGCCAGTGTTTCCCAGGCCTGAACCGCTCTGCCTTCCCGACGGGCCTTGGTTTCATTCCAGAGCTGAGCATAGCCGCGCGAGGGCGTGCTGTACGGTTCTCCGGAAAACGGGCTGTGGGTAATCCCCGTAAAAATGGGAAAGACCATGATGACAAAGACCAGTCCCGCCGCCGGACAGAGGATTCTTCCAACCAGGCTGCTGGCCGGATTCCAGTTTGTCATGCAGCGCCAGACCGCGTATCCGCCCAGCGTCGCCGCCGAGGCACATAACGGCAGATAATACTGTTCATACGAACGTGGGCTGACCCAGACGAAGGCCATATCCAGCAGCCACCAGGCCGCCAGCAGCCAGACCAGCCAGTCCTGCGGCGCCAGCGGAATGCGACTTTGGGGTTTTCGCCATCGCAGCAGTAAACGCGCGACAGCGGTTCCGACCGACAGCAGGGCCAGTGTAATCGGCAGTTTCAATTCCTTATAATATCGCAGTACCATGGGTGCCTGTTCCTTAAAGCCCATATATTGCCGGCTGCCGGTCAGATAGACATCGTTGGTGCCCAGTGTTTTCCAGAGTTTGCGGCTGAATGACTGCGTTTGAGTTACTGCCCAATAGGGCACGCCGATGGGGGGCGTGGATTTCAGATACCCCGAGATATCATGGATTTTCTGGGCGCCATCATACTGCCATGACCTGGTCAGTACCATCATCATGCATAGAACATACATCAGGCATATAGCGGTCAGACCGAATTTCCAATAACGTGCCGGAACCATTTTAATTTTTGAAGTGAGCTGATATTTCTGCCATGCGGTCCGAATCATCTTCCCGGCCAGGATGAGACCCGCCGCGACGAGGGCCAGCTCAACCAGCAGCACCGGCGTGCTTTTGAAAATCTGTACGGTATTGGGCGCGGATTTCTGGTATAAAAAAACCACCAGCGGACATAAACCCACAATCGCTCCGCCTGCCAGAAGAACTAACCGGACAGCCAGTTGATAAAGACTTTGATATCGGAATATGGTGATCAGTACGATAAGAAATCCTGCCGCGGTGATAATTGAAAGACCGGTGGGTTTGAAATAGAACGGCCAGATGATGACAGCCCCGGTCACTGCCCACAGCCACTGCTTTCGGGTTTGGACCGCCAGCATCAGACAGCAGGCCGCCATGACCATAAACGCGATCATGTATTGTTCTTTGACATTGCCGTATTTGGCAATAAACGGGGAGGACAGATAAATGGATGCGACCGCCGTTGAAAGCTGTGCGGCGATTTTGCCGAAACATCTGCGTGCCGTATAAAACAGCAGTCCCAAAGCCCCAAGCTGCAGCAGCATTTGTATGATTTCCGGTCCCAGCTCACTGAAGCCGAACAAAGCCACACCGATGTAATTGACCAGCAGCGTTGCCGGCTGAGCGGAGACGATTTCATTGTCCCAGATGGCCGCTCCCTGATAAATATGCCATGCTGAATAGGTATATGCCCCGCCATCATAAGGATCAGGCTGATTGAATTCAAAATACTTGCCTAAGCAGAATGGAATCCCTGCCAGCAGCAGGACCGCGGCCAGCTCCACAATCCAGAGCGGAAATGGTTTCGGGCCAGGTGAAGTCGTTTCAGGGTGCTGGACGGGCTGCCTTGCTTTTCGCCGGCTCATAGACATTCCTGTATAAAAGGGAGTTATATTTCTTCTTCTCGCCGCGATGTTGACCCATATATTTTATCGATGATATAGGTGGGGCGGTCTTGCGATTCGTGATAGGTTCGTACCAGAATCTCGGCTAGAAGCCCCATCAGGACAAACTGAATTGCAGTGGTCATCAAAATCAGTGACACAATCAGCAGGGGATTCCGGTTCATGGATAACTGCTGAGAGGAAATAAATTTATAATACAACACTCCAAGTCCGGCCAAAAAAGACCCTGACAGACACAGACATCCTAATCCGCCAAACACATAAATGGGCTTGGTTGAGAACGAGGATAGAAATTTAATGGTAATCAGGTCAAGAATGACTTTAAAGGTGCGATTCAGTCCATATTTGGTTTTGCCGCGCGTCCGAGGGCGATGATTAACCGGCATCTCCGTCACTTTCTCGCCGCCCCAGCTTGCCAGGGCAGGGATAAACCGATGCATCTCGCCATACAGCCGAATCGGAGCCAGGGATTCGGCCCGATACGCCTTGAGGGTGCAGCCGTAATCGTGCAGTTTGACGCCGGTGATTTTTCCGATTAGACAATTGGCGATCCGGGACGGCAGCGTCCGGGTCATCGGATTGTCCTGCCGGTCCTTCCGCCAGCCGCTGACAATATCATAGCCTTCGTCCAGTTTGCTGACCAGGGCGGGAATGTCAGCCGGGTCATTTTGGCCGTCTCCATCCAGCGGAACGACAATATTTCCCCTGGCATATTTAAAACCGGCACTTAAAGCTGCGGTTTGACCAAAATTTCTGCGAAAGCGAATCACCCGGGTATAAGGGTTATTTTGAGCGATATCAATCAGACAGGACAAACTGTTATCGGAACTGCCGTCGTCGACGTAAATAATCTCATAGCTGAACCGCCCCTCAAGGGCCTGCGTAATTTCAGAATGGAGGGGCTGGATGTTGTCCGCCTCGTTAAATACGGGTATCACTATTGATATCAGGGTTTTGCCCGATTCTGCCATCAAAAGACTCCGCTAAAAAACGTCGTAAAGTACGGCTATGATTTTACTTAGACAACAGGTTCTTGTAAAGTTCTATCCGGTTAAGAACCGAAAACAAAGTTGTTTATCTTCTATATTGTGTTACACTATATAACTTGTTTATCGACAAAAAAAGGATATAAAAAAATGTTTTTTGTGAGGACCAAAACAATGATTATGGCACAACGTTTGGTTTCGGTTTGGGCAATCTTGATGGTGGCATCTTGTTTGGCACTGACAGGCTGTCAGAAGGAGGCAGGTTCTGCCGCGGTGACAACGCCTGAGCCCGCAAAGGTTGAAACTGCTCCCACCCCGACGCCTGCCCCTGTTCCGCCAGCTAAACCGGCCCCGGTCCCTGCTGTCACTCAGCCTCCGGTCGTATCTGCGGATTCTCCTAAAATTCAGGTCGAAAGTCCTGAGCATAATTTTGGAGTCATTGGACCTGAAACTTATAATAAGCACAAATTCAAATTTTCCAATACAGGCAAGGGAGTATTGAAAATAGACCATGTCCAGAGTACGTGTGGATGCCTCGTTCCGGAACTCACCAAAAAGGAATATGCTCCGGGTGAAAGCGGCGAAGTCGAATTGACTTTCCACGCTCCTTCCTATGCCGGACCGACATCCAAGCATCTGTATATTGTCAGCAATGACCCTGTGTTCCCCCATTTTGAATTAGTTATCAAGGCCACCGTGGAAGTAAAGGTGGTTGTCGATCCGAATCGAATTGAATTGTATCTCAACAAAGACAACGCTGGGATTCCACAAATCAAGGTCAAATGTCTCGACAATGTGCCATTTGCTATAACCAGCTTCACCTCAAACGGTCAGGCAATTTCGGCTGAATTTGATTCAAGAAATAAAGCTACAGAGCACGTTCTTTCTCCGAAAGTAGATATTTCCAAGCTCCAGGAACTCACAACAGGGGTAATTCAAATTGGTGTGGATCACCCCCAGGCCAAACAGGTCATGGTCAGCTATACTGCATTGCCGGCCTTTGAGCTTCGTCCGCCGCGGATTGTGCTGCAGAATGCCGAACCCGGCGTAGCTATCACACGCGAGGTCTGGATTGTCAATAATTATGGTCAGCCCTTCGAAATTGAGAGCATTCAATCCAGAAGCGGATATATGAAGGTCCTCAATCAGAAGAAAGATAAAGATAATTTAGGTCTCGAAATTGAGATCACACCGCCTAAACAGGAAGGTCCTGTTCGCCGATATATTACCGACGAATTGAATATTAAGATTAAAAATGGACCGACTTTGACGGTTCGCTGCAGTGGATGGTTTAAACTCTGAGAACGCTTCCGGGATAAATAATCCGAAATGGAACCTTCTGAGCTGACGACTGTCTAATGAGATAGCGAGGCAGTAAATGAATCGCCAAAAAAGAAGGTAAATTTCGGGGTACCAGTATGTTACGAACATTACGCATAACCAGTTTTATCAGCATCATCGCGGCGGCGGGGGCCGTGGTGTTTGTGATGATTTTTGGCTGGCGGCAAAACGCCGAGGTCCAGGCTTTTCTGGACCAGCCGTCGATTGTCGAGCAATTGAAAAAGACAACCAATACCATGGCTCA
>CAZKAI010000154.1:0-3646 GCA_964550565.1 uncultured Pirellulales bacterium | reverse complement strand
CCACCGCCTAAGACGGTTAAATTTGATTTGGTGGCTACTGCCAAATACAAGAGTCATCCTGAAAAGTCTCTGGCGCTGCTGAACATGGTGTCCGAGGGATATAAATGGTATCGTCAGGGTGAGACGGTAGGGCGATTCACCATTCATGAGGTCAAAGAGGGCAGTATTGTCCTTTATCAGAATGGTAAAAAAGATACGGAATTATTTGTTCCGCCGCCGGTGCCGGTCAAGTCGCTGTTGAAGGCCGACCAGACAACAGCATCTGTTGCAAGAGGGCCGTCTTCGGTTTCTGAACAGCCGACTGGAGCGGCACAGCCTGCAACAAGCCATCCAGCAACGGGGATAGAACCGGTTTTATCGGACGCAGGCGGCGGGGATGCAACAGGAGCGGTGCGTATCACACGTACGGCCAGCCCGACTGGATCCTCTATAGTTCCCATTCGTCAGCCCAGGCAGCCTGAGCCGGAACCGACGATTGAAGACAGAAAACAGTCTTTAGATGAGAGTATCTCCGGAATCAAGCAATTGATGGGAGAAGCTCGAGAAGGCCAGACCGAAGCTGAGCGCCAGGAGGAAAACAAGGCCTGGGTCGATTTGCTGAAAATACTGCAGCAGGAAAAAGAAAATCTGGAGAAAGAATCTGCAGCGGAAACCAAAAATCCCGCGGATTCTGCCAAAAGCAAGACAAAGTAAATCAGGAAACACACTATTGAGATAAAAAAGCGAAAAAGCCATAGAAAATCGTCGCAAATAAGGATAGATGCGTCGGTTTTTTGACGAAAAATAATGATGCGAGATGTGAGTTTCGCAGGGACGAATGGACTCGGTTATAAAAGCCGGAACCAACCGGCTTCTTTTTTGTCTATAAGGATAGCTCTGATGCGTATGAGTCGGCCCGAAGCAGCGGCAGGTTGTGGGTTCATGCGAAGTCAGATGGCAGCAGTAAATAAAGACCTGTAAAGCCCTTTATTCTGTTGGGCAAGGATCAACATTGGAGTGGTATATGCTTTCGAAAAATGGTTTACGGAAACAATCGAAACAGGGACTGGCGGCGGGGATTCTGGTTGTGCTGACGGGGCTGGCTCTTTTGTCGGTCATACCGACGAATGCCCTGGCGGAGTCTGCTCTTCGCAGTCGGGTCTATGGCTTCCGCAACACCGACAACCAGCGGGCCGTCCAACTGGTTAATCAGCTTGGCATCAAGGTTACCATGGATGCCCATTCGCCTTCGGTGGTGGTCTTGACCAGCGATGATTCGAACGAACTGACCCGGGCTTATACCCTGATGGAGATGCTGGACCGCAAGGAACCGGTTGAGATGAAAATCCTGGGCCAGGTTGCCGAAAGCGAATCCAAAGCCCAACTGGACCAGCTTCAGGCCCAGACCAAAAAGCTGCTGCCGGGGACATTGCTTGATCCGCCCGCCAAAGGAGGCAGTTCCAAGCCTGTCATTATCGATGTCTATAAAGGCCAGTTACTGGTCATGGCTCCAGCCGCCGAGATGACCCAGGTCGAAACCGCCTGGCAGACTCAGCAGGCACAATCTCCGACGATTACCGCAGCACAAACCGCTCCGGTCCCGGTCTCTCCGATAGAAACGGTGGAGCCCAATACCGTCCAGCCGGTGGCGGAGCAGCCTGCTACCGAGCCCAATCAGCCGGTCGAAACACAGGTGATACCCCAGCCGCAACTGACAGAACCCAATCAAGTTTTACCCGAGACCGAACAGCCGGGTATTGACTTACTGAATGCTCTTGCTGCCGAAGCGCAGGCTGTTGTTGAGCCTAACCAGCCGGCTACTCCGATTGAGACGGCGGTGGAGCCGACTCCGGTTGCCGATGCCAATGCGATCGAGCCGGTTGCCGAAGGCGATGATGCGGCATTCAAGAAAATCGTCGAGCAATTGATGAAACAGGCCGCGGAGGAAGAAAAAACTGCTGCCGAAACCGAAGCAGCCGCTGCGACTCCGCAGCAGCCGGAAACCGCACCTAAAAAAATTGAGACTGCTGCACCGGCAAAGACAACCGATGCCAAAATTGAGACATCCGCTCCGACTCAGCCGGTGATATCCAAAGAGGAAGAAGAGCTGGAATTGACCATTACGCTGCCGGAAAAGGTGGACATCAAACAGCTTCTGGAACTGGTGGGCAAGCAACTGGGTCTCAACTATATGTATGACGACACCCAGGTGCGCGGCGAGGTCATGCTGAAAATTCACGATGGCAAAATCAAGGTTCGGGACTGTTATGCCCTGCTGGAATCGGTATTGCGATACAAGGGGTTTGTGATGACCCGTCGCGGCAACCTCGTGACGATTCTGCCGGTGGCACAGATGCCGCAGCTTGGTGATCCCAAGCTCCGCAAGGAAGATGAGCCGATTGAGCGCGGCGATGTCATCATCAGCAGCGTCTTTGAACTCAAGCATCTCAATGTCAACAATGCCAATAATATCCTTCGGCAGATGAATCTTGGCGTGGCCAATCCGCCACCGATTCTGATTGGCGAAACCAATACGATGATTATCACCGATTATGCCTATCGGATGGATAAAATAGCCGAAGTTCTGCGGCTGATTGACGTACCGGGAACGCCGAAGAAATTCACGCATCGTCAGCTTCAGTATATGCAGGCCGGCGAACTGATTCCCCGGTTGCAAAAACTGGCCGCCCAGATGCAAAACCTGAATATTACGGTTGGGACCGCCCCCGCCACACCGACGGTTCCTACCCCCAGGCCGGTAGTAGTTCCCGGCCAGCCGGCTCAGCCCGGCCAGCCGGCTCAGATGCAGGCCATGCCGCAGGCGGTGACGACCGGCATCCAGGGCGAGATTACCGTCTATCTGGATGCAGATGAGCGGACCAATCGAATCCTGATGATTGGCAACAGCGAACAGCTTAAAATGGTCGAAGACCTGATCGACAGCCTTGACATCAAGCAGTATAACCTGCGACGGGTCAAGGAGTACGAGATTAAAAATGTCGATGCAGCGGAAGTGATTAACGTGCTCAATGAACTGGGGCTGGCCAAAATCAGCGTCGGCAAGCAGACCCAGCAGCCGACGACCGGCATTACCCGTCCGACGGCACCAGGCCAGCCGGTGCAGCCGCAGGTTGTGCCTCAGGCTGCTTCCCAGCAAGCCGCCGCCGGAGCGGACCAGCCGTTTATTTCCATTCGTCCCAATACCAATTCGCTGCTGGTCAATGCGACTGCCGAACAGCACGAGGATATCGAACTGGTCATCAAGCATATCGACGTCGAGCAGAAAGACCAGCGTACCATCCGGGAATATGAAATTCAGAATGTCGATGCGATGGAAATCGTCAGCACTCTCGGCGATCTGGGGATTATCTCCAAGGACTCAGTTTCCTCCATCACCAGCTCCAAAGGCTCGATGTACGGCAGCAGTTCCACTTCCCGAATGAGTTCGCCTTACGGAACGACCGGTACCTCCCGTACCATGCCCGGCCAGATGACCCAGCCGGGTGTTCAGCAGCCCGGCCAGGAACAGTCAGCATTTCTGAGCCTGCCGACGGCCGAAGGCGGTACGGTCAGAGAATTGATCACCTCCGAGCCGCAGATTTCAATTCTCGAATCGACCAATTCACTGCTCATTCACGCCACCCCGCGTCAACATGCGGCTGTCTCA
>CAZKAI010000153.1:2747-8566 GCA_964550565.1 uncultured Pirellulales bacterium | reverse complement strand
TGTTGGGACAGTATTTTTCCACACATCCATCATTTAAAAGTCGCATTCAAAATATTCGGCATGTGATTCGAGATACGCCCCGATAGAGAACTAAAATTAAACGCTCTTTCTGCCGTCTGCGGCTTCTGACCCTGAGAAGGATAACCTCCTTATCCATTTTCTCCGCTGCAGGCAATTGTTTAAGGATTTGACCAAAAGGCATAGAGTGCAAAGTAGACCTATAGGTAAGTTCATGGTGATCACCTCGTCGATTTATGGGGCTATTTTCAGCAATAATGTATAGACGCCGGTCAAAGGGCTAGGGATCTCAAAACCGTGTCGATACAATCGATGTAATCGTTACAACTCATACTTCCTGGCATTTTTCTCAAAAATTCGACACATAATCAGGCAGAATCGGAGAGTCAGCATTGAATCCCTTTTACAATAAATGATATTAACCAGATGTGCCATTCGTGGATCGTTTTGGATCAAATTACCTATTTCTGCTTTTGTAAGCAGTGGAAATAAATTTTCATCACATATTCCTTAAATGATTATGTGACAATAATTTATGTGCTTTTTCAGACATTCGGCAGTACAATTTAATAAAAAAGATATATCAAAAAACGCTATCAGTTGTGAATATGGTTAAATTGCTTGAATTATCTTTTTGCCTATGATATAATTCTTACTTAGAGTTTATCACCATCTGTAATTGCATCCATGTGAATTGCAACTTATGCTTAAGTATCGAGAATAAAAGGGCATGGCGTGTTTTTTAGCAGGGGGGCAGCCGATCTGAGAATTAAGTGGAGAGAGGTAAGATGAGAAGAATTGCATTTTTGCTATTATTGTTGGTTTCCACGCCAGTATTTGCTTCTGAAGTCAGCATTTCATTGAATCCCGCAAACTGGATCAAATATCGCAGTGATTCAGCTACTGCCGTTTTAACCCAGAATACGGATGGTTCTTTACGAGTCACCTGCAATACCTATCGCGGCTGGATGTGGTATCGAACCCAGGACACCTACAACCTTCAGGGGGCCACCATTCGCTACAAATGGAGGATGCACTGCGCTAATAATTATGCCTGGACTCAAGACGGGCTGTATCCATGGGCCAAAATGTCGCCTCAGAATTTGACCACCCATCATTCCTGGGCAAGCAGCATTGTGATTTCCACGAATACCTGGATTTATACGGAAGTTCATTTTAACCAGGACCGAACATGGACTTCGGATTACAGCTACAACAATTATCAGGGACAGCCTGGCAGCACGCGGATCACCGGAAACAGCGGAGTCATTTCAGATGCGAATTGGGATTTATTAGCCAATTCCTATTTAAATAAATATATGGGGGATGGCTATGCAAACAGCTTCTATTTTGAGATTGGCGAAGCCTATTACACTGCACCGGAACCGAAGATAGAAATCACTCAGCCGGCACAAGACACGATTTTTAAATACGGCGACCTGGTGACGCTGGCTGTCGAACTTATCGGTGGAGCCGAACCCCCTTATTCGTTCACCTGGACATCAGATATTGACGGGACATTGGGAACCGGCGAAACCCTGCAAATCAACACACTCTCACTTGGGCAGCATTTAATTATTTGTCAGATGGATTATGGGGATAATCAGAGTGTTCAAGCAACTGTACGTGTCAAAATCCTGGCTGCTCCTGAGATTCAGCCATTGGGTGACCAGGCCATTCCCGATGGACAGGCTTATGTTGGCCCGACTCCAGTCCTTAATCCCGGGGCTGGAGATATCGCATGGTCGTTAATCGATGGTCCGCCCGGGATGACGATTAATCCGGCAACGGGTGTAGTAACCTGGAGTGAACCGACAGTCAATCCTGCAGGTTATAACATCGTCATTGAAGCGTCAAATCCCGTGGGTACAGCTCAGGCCGCTTATACACTGACTGTACTGGAAACTCCGGTGATTGAACAGGCGGATGACCAAATCATACTGTACGGCTCCTCTTATACGTTTGAGCCGGTTTTACTGGCCGGTACGCCGCCGCTGGACTGGGAACTGGTTGCCGGACCCGAGGGTATGACAATCAATCCGGATACGGGGCAACTCACATGGCCAACGGCCAATATCGAAGGGGCCAGTATTATTCGAATTCGCACATCAAATGCCGCCGCAGATGACCAAATGCAATTTACACTCACGGCCATGCGTCCGCCGGTTCTGGGGACACTGACCGATTCGAACACCAGGCTCCATACCGCTTACCTGCATAATACACCGCTGGCACAGGGCACCGCTCCCATCACCTGGGAACTGGTATCGGCGCCGGAAGGTATGACTATCAGTCATGGTACGATTCAGTGGCCCGATCCGAATCCGAAAGATTCAATTCACAGTATTACTATCAAAGCATCTAATGCCGTGGGATTTGATACAAAAAACTATGAATTGACAGTGCTGGAAAGCCCTGTAATTGAACCGATTGCCGATGTAACGGTGCACGAGGGAGCAGCTTTGGATGTACTCGCCTCTTTAAGTGAAGGCTCTCTGCCTGTTCAGTGGCAATTGACTTCTGCCCCGGCAGGTGTATCCATTAATAGCGGCACTGGAGCTATTTCGTGGTCCAGGGTTGTCGGACAAAACAACCCCTGGACCGTGAGGGTAAAAGCTCAAAATGGTGTGGGTGTATCAGAAGCCAGCTTTCTGATTCATGTGATCAGACCCCCGATCATCATGGGTATTGCCGATATTGCAACTGCCGAAGGCAGTATATATACATCCGTCTTACCCAAGTTGTATCAGGGTACAGCACCTATAACCTGGTCCCTGCTGGATGGACCAGCCGGGTTGTCAATTAATCCTGAAAATGGAACCGTGACTTGGCCGAATGTTGTTTATCGTGAAACGCCATATCTTGTCCAGATTGAAGCAGAAAATGTTGTCAGCAGTGACACCGAAAGCTGGCTGCTGCGTGTGATTCAACCGCCAGTGATTGCGATGATGAACAATGTCCAGGCTGCTGATAATGCCGTCTTTAATGGACCTGTTCCGGTGTTGGAGCAGGGGACAGAGGTGGCTTGGTCGCTGGTTACGGCGCCTGCAGGAATGACGATCAATCCTGTGACGGGACAGGTTCGCTGGTCTAATCCGGTTGATACCGGCAGTCCGCAGACCGTAACCATTCAGGCATTGAATATTGCAGGCACCGCTCAGCAGAGTTATGAAGTCGATGTCCTTGCCAGTCCAGTCATCAGTCCGATAGCCCGCCAGACTGCACAGGAATATTCAGACTATACAGGACCAAATCCGTCGTTGGTGAAAGGAGATACTCCGATTAACTGGTCGCTGGTCAGTGGTCCTGCGGGAATGGCGATCGATCCAGCCACCGGAATTGTCAGTTGGGATCGTCCGATTGCAGGCGGCAGTGACTATGTCGTGATCATCAAAGCTCAGAATTCAGTTGGGTATGATGTCCTGACCTGGTCATTGGATGTTCCGATTGGTTATACTGCGACCGTTCAGGCCGATATAGTTTCGGCACCTGCCGGTACGCCGGTAAACCTGACAGGAAGTGCATCGTGGTTATACCAGCCGGGCCTGGCCGGCGAAGTCCCGGTTGATATTAAGATTCAGGTGCAGGGTATGACCCGGACGATACGGATTATAACTGATTCAACGGGTCAATTTTCGACTGTCTTTCGCCCTCTGGCTAATGAAGCAGGTCTGTACGAGATATCCGCTGTGCACCCAAAGGCCGTTTCCGGCGACATCCAGGATGGTTTCCAGCTTTATGCGATTCTGACTGAGGTTGACAAGAAATACCACAGTTTTAAGCCTGGACAGACCATTCAGGATCAGTTTACTATATCCAACCCGGGTGATTTGCCGCTTTCAGGACTATCTTTTGAAATCGTTGGTGCTGCTGACAACCTTCAGGTTGATATTGATATGCCGACGGAACTGGAGGCTTTATCCAAGACGCTGGTCAGTTATACAATCTCGGCGACGGATGCTTCTGTACAGAACGATGTATTTGACCTGAAAATTACCTCTGCCGAAGGTGCTGCGGCCAAAGTCCAGTACACGATCAAAGTCATCCCCCTGGCATATGATGTACGAATCTATCCGGAATCTCTGGAAGCCGGGATGGTCAGGGGCAGCAGCCGACAGGTACAGTTTGAGGTATACAATGTCGGGGGTGCCGTCAGCGAGAGCCTGGAAGTCATAATTCCGCAGGCCGCCTGGCTGATGCTGAATTCGCCGGAAACTCTCGGGCCTGTTGAGCCTAATGATGTGAAACTGGTGTCACTGCAACTGGCGCCTGCTGACAATCTTCCGCTGGGAATTTCCTCCGGCGAAGTAATCGTTTATGGCGGTGGAGTTGTCAAGCATGTACCTTTTAAATTCAACTGTATCAGTGATGCCATGGGTGACGTTCAGATTACTGTTGTGGATGAGTTCAGCTATTATGCCGAAGGGAAACCCAATGTCGAAGGCGCCCGCATTAGTTTGATTGATTCAGTGACGGGAGCTCTGGCGGCAACCGCAACGACCGACAGCACCGGGGTGGTAACCTTTGCCCAACTGCCGGAAGCGTATTACGATGTGGTGATTAATGAGGCACAGCATGGATCCTATCGAAATGTGCATTATGTCATGCCGGGTGTGGTCAATCGCATTACGGCTTTCATGCCGCGAAATCTGGTTCGTTACGAATGGACGGTTACCGAGACTGAAATCGAGGATCATTATGAATTGATCCTGGAGACCGTTTTTGATACATCCGTCCCGGCTCCTGTAATTACGATTGAACCGGCCAAGGTCGATCTTGCAAAAATGCAGGACGGCCAGATGCAGGTTGACTTTGTGATTACCAATCACGGCCTGGTTTCAGCCGATAATGCTTTCCTGCGATTTGACAAAAACGACCAATATGAAGTCGAATTGCTCAGTGATTATTATGGTGAAATCATGCCCCAGGAAACCATCGTGGTGCCGGCGATTATCAGAGATACGTATTACATGGCACCGCAATCAGCGGCTTCTGATACAAATACTGCGGCTATGGAAATTCTGGCCGCCAATGGCAGCAGCGATTGTGAACGCAATTTCAAAGGCAATGTCTATTATCGACTTGTCTGCGGTGATGATGGAAAATGGAAAACGGTTCCTGTCTATGTGGGTTTCTGGACATGCCCGAAGGATACGAATCCGACACGACCCACCAATCCTCCCGGCCAGCCGAAGGACCCTGTTCCGCCATCGCCTGAAGATGATGAGGAAGAAGTTGAAAGAGGCGGGAGTGGAAAAACGCCCGTTTCCCGACCCAATTCAGGACTCGGCGGTGGAGGCGGCGGCGGAGGCGGAGGGTCTTCACCCGGCAATCCGTACATCACCTATGGCATGGTGGCCGGGGATATCGTCGGCACGCAATGTGATCCATGCCCCGGCAAGCGATACGATGCATTTGTAGGCTGTGCGATCAGCTTTTTGCCGTTGAATTGCCCGCTGACGATCCTGAAGTCGGCCTGGGATATCAGTTCAACCTGCACCAGCAAAGGGGCATGGTCTTTCGATTGCCTCAAGAACGTTGCCGGATCGGTCGTGGGGGCCGCCACCAGTTGCGTTCAGGATTCGGTGGACTTGACGCCTCTGGGCATCGGGTATAATATCGCCTGGTGTCTGTACGATATCGCGACAGCATGTGACAGTGTGAATCCAGTGCAATTTGCGGCCGGCCTTTCGGCGCTTGAGTCGTTAACCGGCCAGACATTTGGCGATATTCCCATGAATGACCAAACCGCGGCGCTGATGTATCAGCAGGCTCAACAGCTTGAAAAAATGCTGGATGGT
>CAZKAI010000153.1:0-2647 GCA_964550565.1 uncultured Pirellulales bacterium | reverse complement strand
CAGGAGTTTTTATCTTCGATTCATCATGGCTCTGAAGGTGTCTGTGCAAAGGTGAAAGTGCAGGTCAAACAGGATGCTGTTATGACGCGAACGGCTTTCAATGCAAGCCTGCAGCTTGATAATCAATCCGATAAACCCATTCACAATGTATTTGTTGAAATCCAGATTACTGACGAATCCGGCAGTGATGTCACGCATCTGTTCGGTATTTACCCCCCAAGCCTTTCGGGTATTTCATCTATTCACGGGACGGATTCCCTGGCCGCAGGGGCCGAGGCGAAAGCGGAATGGATTATTCTGCCGACCCATGAGGCTGCGCCGGATGCCGAGAAAGTCTTCTATGTGGGTGCTGCACTGGTCTATGATATGGATGACCTGGAAGTTGTGGTGCCGATTTATCCTGATATGATAACGGTTAAACCGGAAGCACAGCTTTCGATCCAGTATTTCCATCAGAAAGATGTATATGCGGATGATCCATTCACGGATGAATTGGAACCTGCAGAGCCTTATTCGCTGGGCATGATGGTGACCAATATCGGTGCCGGTCCCGCACGGAATGTGCAGATCACATCGGCCCAGCCGCAAATCATCCGGCATGAACAGGACAAAAACATCCTGGTCGATTTCGAAATCATTGATGCTGAGCTGAATAGCAATAAACTGCTGGATTCGTTAACCGTGAACATGGGCGACATCAATCCGGGAGGCAGGACGACTGCACGATGGCAGATGGTCTCGCCGCTGCAGGGGGAATTTGTTTCATACAATGCCTCCTTTGAGCACATCAATGGTCTTGGCGATTCACGATTAAGTTTGATCCAGAATGTGGAAGTTCATGAGCTCATTCACTGTGTTCGCATGGATGAGGCTGTCGATGACAGAGTGGTCGATTTCCTCGTCAATGATCTTGCGGATGCCAACGCCATTCCTGACACCCTCTATACAAGCAATGGATTGATTGAACCCGTCCATACTGTGCTTGACGCTTATGTGGACGGCATGGCATCCAGAGAACATCTGCAAATTCAGTTGACAACGTCCGCTCGAGATGGCCATGTCTATATTCAGATCACCAATCCCGCGGATGAAGGCCTGGTGCTGGCCTCTGTAGTCCGAAGCGACGGCAAGATTATCATGCCTGACTATAATGCATGGACAACAGATCGCGTCATGAGACCGCAGGATAAGCCGCATTATCGGCAGCGCCTGCTGCATCTGTTTGACACCGACAGCACCGGCGCATATACACTGACCTACACAACGGTCCAAAACCCGTTAAAAATTGAAACCATCCTGCTCAAAGCGGATCCGGTGGCGACTGCAGATATTATGTTTGATACGCCTGTCGATCCGGCCTCATTTGACTGGACCGATATGGAATTGACACGAAACTATGGCAGCAACTTAATCACTTTCCCAGTGGCCATTCAACCGCTGTCACGCAGGTCTTTTAGAATCAGCGGACTGGCTTACCTGACGGCTCCCGAGGGGCGTTATGAACTCAGGGTTAAAACTGAAGAGGTCCTCTCCGGCGAAGGGATACGAGGGGCTTCGACATATAAAAGTGTATGGATTCGCACTCTTGAGCCGTGGGATGCCAATTATGATAAAATTGTTGATTTGACCGACTTGTCTGTCATTGCCAAATACTGGACTATGAACGATTGCCATGCTCCTGCATGGTGCGGTGGTGGTGATGTGAATCGGGACGGCGATGTAAATATCAAGGATATGCTGATGCTCTGTGAGCATTGGCTTGATCATTGGAACTAAATATGGAAGAATGCCATCTCCAAATCGAAGACGGCAGACGCTTACTTATCAACTACTTGAGTAAGGAGTCCGTGGATATGTTACAGAAGATAATAAAAATCATATTACTGATGTCAATTTTTGTTGCGACAGCCGCACACGCCTCTGTTGTAACGTTAAGTCAGGCCGCGCTGATGAGCCTGGACTATCAACACGCATCTGATGCTTTAACCCCACAAGTTATTGGTAAAAGGCTTTCGGGTAATGGTGTGGAATTTGATATTTATTTCCGGAGCAATGGCGGCGCTGATTCTCAGATGTTTTTTGGGTCGTCGGTCTTCGGCGGGGCAGGATCACTTGTCTTTGCAGATTTCAGCGCCTATGATACATTCCAGATGAATATTGCACTGTTGAAAGTAGAAGGCTATACCAATCCGCAAGCAGAATCTTTTGAACTCTGGTTCAGTCCCATGGTATACGATAGTGTTTCATATAAATATTTTAATGCTGAACTTTTATCAACAGCCGTCGGGCACAATACCGCCACGGCATCGATGGACATCGGATTGTTATCTGCAGGAAACAGGGTTCATGGCGACTGGATCTTTGAAATCGGGTATGAGATTCACATGGATGATCCGACGGCCTGGCCAAAGGAAGGAGTGATCCTGTCCTTTTTAATCTCTCCAACAGAGGGAGCAGCCCAAATTATTCCAGAGCCTGTTTCACTTCCTTTTCTTATTATTGGAGGACTTCGTCTGATCGCTGCGAGAAGAAAAGAGGGTTAGAATTATTGAAAAACATCCTCATAGCAGGTCAGCACACAAAGCTGCACTCCTGTTTCGCTTGGTCGACTTCGCTAAAAAATGTAAAAGGCGGTGCAGGCACGCTA
>CAZKAI010000152.1:5408-8570 GCA_964550565.1 uncultured Pirellulales bacterium | reverse complement strand
GCAGCGGCAAGGCCCGCCAGATTCCGGATGGTTTTGACCGTCAGCAGGCTCGCGGCCAATTCGTGGACCTGCTTAAACGGCTCGGTCCTATTGCGGCTAAGTATGATGTCATTGTTGTCATTGAGCCGCTGCGGTCCGGTGAATGCAATTTTGTCAACACAGTTACCGAAGCAACAGCGATCGCAAAAGACGTGAATCACCCCAACATCAAGGCCCTGGCTGATTTTTATCACATGGCCCAGGAAAAAGAAGGGCCTGAAGCACTGGTCGCGGCCGGGGCGATGCTGCAGCATTGTCATATTGCCGAAAAGGAAAAACGTACGGCGCCGGGAATCGCCGGGGATGATTTCACGCCGTACTTCAAGGCCCTGCGGCAAATCAATTATTCCGGCGGGATCTCTATCGAAGGCGGCTGGGGAGAAGGGCTTCAGCAGAATCTGGCCAGGGCGTTGGCCACAATGAAAACCCAGGCGATACAGCAATAATTTTTTAATGCGGCAGCGCCCGGGCTGTTATTGAAAATAGATTCCCGCTTTCAGAGATGACAAATTGCGTTTGTCTTTTCAATCGTCTCTTTATTTTTTCTCGTCCTTATCTGTTACACATTTTGGTGCAGGCTGCGGGGTACCTCGCGTCGCCTGTCCATGCAGTACATCATTGGGGTCAAACCACATCGGGTCGATGCAGATAAACCGATCCCATGCAATATCGGGGCCTTTTTTCTGATGATACACATGCCAGAGATTGCCCTGGGCGTCTTTGGTTACGGTCCCATGTCCCGGTCCGTAAACGCCTTCACTGCCATCGATGATGGGATTGCCGGGGTATTTGGTAAACGGCCCCATCGGGTTATCCGCGGTCGCATAGCCAACGCCATAAAACCGTGAATCCGCGCCGCTGCCGGAATACAGCAGATAATAGGTTTTCTTGTGCTTAATCATCCAGGGGCCTTCGTTGACCCTGCCGGAGCGCCATTCCCAGGGCTGGCTGGGAACCATCAGGAGTTTCTTTTCGCCTTTGGGCTTGAGCGGCGATTCCATCGGCTGCACAAAAAGCTGACCGACATCGGTGCAGTATAGATAGTACTGGCCGTCATCATCCTGAAACAGGTGGCCGTCGATTACGCCGGGCACGATGATACCGTGGTCTTCAAACTTGCCATCGGGCTTGTCCGCCACAGCAACTCCGACACGAAAAGCCGCGGTATAATACATGTAAAATTTCTTGTCGGCCTTGTTATAAAACACATCGGGCGCCCAGACATTTCGCCCACCGGGGCGAAAAACCTCGGGGCCTTTGGTCCAGTGCACCAGGTCGGTCGAGGTGTACACGTGATAGCTGACGTTGTTGCCAGTAGGATACATATAGTACACGCCTTCATGCAGAACCACCGTCGGGTCGGCCAGGCCCATTTCGGAAATCACCGGGTTGGTATAAGTCGCTTCATCCGCCCTGCCCCAACCGGCCAGCACCAGAACACCCATCATCCAAAAGGAAATCACCTTGCCTTGCATGATACACCTCATCATAACTGTTTATTGTCCGTTTTTCCTGAATATACAGGTCTCATTATTTATGACGCAGTAAGTCGGGATTTCTTTACATCATTTTACAGAAATTATGCATACAGGGCGCATAAAAAAAGGCGTCATATCCGGCTGAATATGACACCTTTTGTAATTTGGCTTAAACAACTATGCAGACGGCACTGGGCGACTTTGTTTAGGTCGTCGAATTGCCAGCCATAAAAATGTCAGCACCAGCCCCATGCCGACAAGACTATAGACTAAGCCGAAAATTCGTTTTGGAGTCACCCCCATCGAATGGATATATTGAATCAGCCAGCACAGCGGCGAACTCAGAATACACAGCAGCATAAAGCACAAACAGGCCGCAGGGATAAGATACGCCAGATAACCGAAACAGGTAGTCCTGTTGCCGACCCATCGGATTAATGATGCATAAGGCAATGAAAGCACGGCTATCGTGGTAAACCAGAACAACCACTTGCCGATGGTGGGCTGGTCCATCGCAAATCCGGCATGACAAATATTAAAGGGCTCGGAAAGCAATCTGCCGCTGAATACATATCCTGGAACAGCGCCGGACACCACGGACAGAACAGGTTCTCTGGCAATCGGCCAGAAAAAAATCACAACAGGCACCATCGCAATCAGGATGATCCAGGGGTTAGCCTTTTGATGAACACGGGCAATCAGCGATTCCTTTAATGTATCGTTCGTCATTATCGCCTCTATCAGCGGTTCCAGTTTTATTTTATTCGAACAAAATTCATTTCATTTGTCCGTTATTGATTCAATTCAGTACCATCGCGCGAATCATCCAGTCGCCTTTATCAAACGATTCCGGTTTGACATTATCCGTGGTTGAACCGGTAAACGAGTGGCCAGAGGCTTCGGCATCATAATGCACATAGACACCTTTGGTCTGTTCAGGATTAAAATCGACTACCACATAGAATGTCGCAGGCACATCGACCGGCTTGGGCAGCTTGACGGTGTACCAGGCCGGTTCCCCCCGCTTGAACACAGAATACGGAAACTCCATTTCTTCGATGGTCTGGTTGTCCGCATCGGTCAGGACGACTTTGAACTTTTCCTGCGGCGGCTGCGGGGTGCCGTAACGAGAGCCATAGATCCTGACAGCCATGACCTGGCCGTCTTTTTCGCCTTCGAATTTGACCGCATGAGCACCGCCGGCAATGCTGGATTTCCCGGCCGATTTGCCGTCGTCATACGCCCTTTCACTGGGTTTGGAGGCAGCTTTTTTCTGGGCCGGTGCGGCGGATATTGTCTTTGCCCACTTGCTGACGGCTTCATCGACCGAGTTGAAACGGTCGTTGCCGAGATTGAGCCACTTGCCATTTTCGCTGCTGAAATACCGCACATCGAACGGCGCAACAATCTTTTCGGCGGACAAGGCCTGCGGCAGTTCGGCCACCACCATCGCTTTTTCATCGGCCTGATAGACTTCCAGAATCTTTGCCCCGGCCAATACCTTACCCCAATCGGCGGGTGTTTTTGCGATTTCATCTTTCATTTTAGGCGCCAGCTCTGCAGCCGAGACCTGCTTCCAGTTGATTTTATTCTGGCTGGACAGCTTGTTGATACTGGCATAGGCCGCCTCGGGCGTGCTGAAATC
>CAZKAI010000152.1:0-5308 GCA_964550565.1 uncultured Pirellulales bacterium | reverse complement strand
TCTGGCTGGACAGCTTGTTGATACTGGCATAGGCCGCCTCGGGCGTGCTGAAATCATCGTCTTTTTCAAACTGATCCACGGAACGATCAACCCGGTACGATTTGCCGGGAGCGATTCTGGTGACTTTGGCGCCGGACGCGGCATTGATCTTGCGGGCTTCTTCCAGCATGTCATCCGGTATCGGCGTCGGATTGCCCGCGGCGTCTTTGGTCGCAAACAGGAGGATATACCACGGCGCAGGTACACCCGCTTCGGATTTGAAATTCCTGTGTGACGGGCTGTTAATGCCAACACAATACACCTTGCCCGGCTCAAGTTTGACATTGACCCGACAGGTCTTCATATCGGGCAGATAACTCGGCGAACCAGCCAGTTCCGGATAGGTCTCGCCGCCGCCAGTCCATGACCAGGACCCATCCCGCATTTTGCGGTCAAAGGTTACCGCGATAAATTTGGCCGCTGGATTCACATCATTGGCTAACGCTTCCGGAACGGTTTTGACGATTGCGGGCGCGCCGGATTCTGCGGAGGCTCCAGGGCTGGTTTCTGTTGCGGCAGCAAGCGCCGCCTTATTAATCTGCTGGGCTCGTTTGAGCAAGTCATCCGGGATGGGCGTGGGCTTGCCACTGGCATCTTTGGTGGCAAACAGAATGATATACCAGGGCGCCGGCTCGCCTCGTTCATTTTTGAAATTTTTATGAGAGGGGCTGTTGACGCCAATCCAATAGACCTTGCCCGGCTGCAATTTGACATTGCGCTGACAGGTTTTCATGTCCGGCAGATAGCTCGGCGATCCCACCGGTTCGGGATAGGTCTCGCCGCCGCCGGTCCAGGACCAGCTTCCATCCCGCATTTTCTGGTTGAATGTCACGGTGATGGCCGTCGTCGCAGGGTCCACATCTTTGGCAAAAGCCTCGGGGCTCGTCTTGACGATGGCCGGCGGGCCAGAGACTTCAGGCTCGATTGAATTAGGTTCGGCGGCTGCGGCGATATCCCGTGACCCGGTCACCGCAATCAGCACTGCTGCCGTCACAGCCAGCAGCATCAGCCCCCATACTTTTTTACCAGAACGATTGAATGCGATCATTTCTATTCTCCTTCGCACAAAAGATTTATTCTCCATAATCCCGCTCAGACCAATCCCAAGCGGACGATTGGACATCGTTTCCATCAGGTGCAGCAGGGTCATGCCGTAATCGCGGACATGGCGCTGGTCCATCGCCGACAGGACATCGGCATCGCAGGCCAGTTCGCGGTCGCGGTGCATCTGCCTGGCGGCCACCCACACCAGCGGATTAAACCAGTGCAGTACCTGGACCGCCGCCATCGCCCAGCCAATCATGATGTCTAGCCGTTTCAGGTGAGACAATTCATGCAGCAGGATATGGCGAAGCTGACTGTCGGTGAGGGTATCCAGCAATCCTTCCGGAAAGACCAGCCGGGGACGGATAAAGCCCATCAGGGCCGGCGTGTGAATCCGACGGGTCTGCACGATACACAACAGCGTGCAAATCCCAAGCTGTTCCTTGCAGTCCTCCAGGATTTCCAGCACATCCTGACGGATGACCGGCTTTTCCCGGCGGATGACCACCCAGAAATACAGGCTTTGAATCAGAATAAATATCGCAACACATCCCGCACCGACAGCCCAGACTCCAGCCAGAATCATAACCAGAGAAAAAGTGGATTCGGGTGCAGCGTTTTGAGTTGAGCTGCGAGCTGGAGGTGTTGTCACAGGCATATCAATTAAAGTCGGCGTTGTTGCGGTTTCTGCCGGACTGCGGTAAACCGTCGGCTCCTGTCGCTCCAGCAGCGGCATAACTGACGCTTTGGCTGGTTCGAGCAGATTCAGCAGGCTCACCGGACTGGGAATCGACCACGGCATCACAAATCGCAGAATCACCAGCATCCACAGCCAGAACATCCATTGCGGAGAAATACGATTGCGAAACAGACTTCTGACCGTCAATACAAGACAAATCAAAATCGCCCCGGCCAGCGAGTTGCGCAGCAGCAGACCGCCAATAGCTTCAACCTCCATGAACAGGTTCATGATTTGGCCTCCTTCTGATCGAGAATAGCCTTAAGCTCTTTTAATTCCTGATCGGACAGATGATGCCGTTCCAGAAATGCCGCCAGCACCGGGGCCAGCCCCGCTCTTCCAATCCGCTCCAGAAAACTGTGTGTCTCTTCCTGGACACACTGTTCCCGTGAAAGGGCCGGACGATACAGATATTCACGGTTGAGTTTTTCAAATACAACGGCTTTCTTTTTGACCAGCCGATTCAGGAGTGTGCGAATCGTCTTTTCATTCCAGTCCGATTCGCTTGAAAGGATTTGGACGACCTGATTGGCCGTAGCTTCCGTCTGCCGCCAAAGGGCCTCCATTACGACCCATTCCGCTTGTGAAATCTTAATCTTCATTGAGCACCTCCATATATTACATTTGTAATATTACATCTGTAATATATGGACGTCAATGGAATTTTCTATAAAAGCAAAAAGGCGGCTCTGCATCGCAGAACCGCCTTATTTTGAATTCGTTATATGTCTTTTTTTAATAAATACTTACATTTCAGGATAAAACCTTGCTTAAATTTAAAAAAATCTTATCCGCACTGGATTTTTTCCCGCCGTAGAATCTCGCCCTGCAGGCTAATCGTAATATCTTCGTACTCCATCGGGACACCCGCCAGGGCAATCGCCGCCTGGGCAATCCGTCCGACTCCCGAACAGCACGGTACTTCCATGTGCACCACGGTCAAGCTGCGGAGGTTGTTATGGCTGATAAGCTGGGCCAGCTTGTCCACATACGTCCCGCAATCGTCCAGCTTCGGGCACAGGATGGCAATACTATGGTCTTTGAGCAGCGTGTGGTGAAAATCGCCCATCGCAAACGGTACACAGTCGGCCGCCAACAGCAAATCCGACTCCATAAAATACGGCGCCATCGGCGAAACCAGCTTCAACTGCACCGGCCACTGGGCAAGCTGCGACTCGGCCGGAGCCGAAGGTGTCCCTGCCGCAGGCTTCGTTTCGGATACCTTCTTCTCGAAACTTTGCATCCGCATTCCCGGACAGACGAATTCGCCTTTAGCAGATTTGGGTGCTGTCGGCGCAGTTGGTTTGGCCTTCATCTGCTCCAGATACGCATGGGTTGCCTTTTCATCAAACTCGGCTGCATCACGCTGTTCGATAGTAATCGCATCCTGCGGGCAATGCCCAAGGCATGCCCCGAGGCCATCGCAATAGACATCGCTGACGAGTTTCGCCTTGCCGTTGACCATCTGGATGGCGCCTTCGGCACAGGCATTGACGCACAGGCCGCAGCCGTTGCATTTATTTTCATCGATTTTAACTATGTTTCGTATTGCCATGATTCACTCATTAATCCATATTAATAATCCGGAGTCGGAAATCACAGAATCCGGTTTCCGACTCCGGATAAAATCATATTACAATTATCCCGCTTTGTTCAGAATCCCCTTGAGATCCTGTTCGGCCGTGGTCGTCGGGGCAATGTTGAATTTCTCGACCAGCACATTGAGCACATTGGGCCCGATGAACGCCGGCAGCGACGGCCCGACCTTGATATTCCGGATGCCCAGGTACAGCAGCGTCAGCAGAATACATACGGCCTTCTGTTCATACCAGCTCAGCACCAGCGACAGCGGCAGGTCATTGACGCCGCAGTTGAATGCCTTGGCCAGCGCCACGGCAATCTGAATCGCCGAGTACGCATCGTTGCACTGACCGATATCCAGCAGACGCGGAATCCCGCCAATATCGCCGAACGGCAGCTTGTTGAACCGATACTTGCCGCAGGCCAGCGTCAGAATCACGCAGTCATTCGGTACCGCCTGTGCAAAGTCGGTATAGTAATTTCGTCCGGGCTTGGCCCCGTCGCAGCCGCCAATCAGGAAGAAATGCCTGATCTTGCCGGCCTTGACCGCATCAATCACCGCCCCGGCCACGCTCATCACGGTGTTATGCCCGAAGCCGATGGTGATGGTCTTTTCTGGCTCGTCGGTTTCAAAGCCTTTTTCCGCCAGAGCCGCCTTGATGACCGGCTCGAAATTTTTGTCGCCGACATGCGTCACGCCCGGCCATGCCACCAGCCCGGTCGTGAAAATACGGGCCTTATAGCTGTCTTTGGGCCGCTGGATACAGTTGGTCGTCATCAGAATCGCACCCGGGAACGCATCAAATTCCTTGTGCTGATCCTGCCAGGCACCGCCATAGTTGCCGACCAAGTGCTTGTATTTCTTCAATCCCGGATACGCACAGCACGGCAGCATCTCGCCGTGGGTATAAATATTGATGCCGCGGCCTTCAGTCTGCTTGAGCAGCAGTTCCAGGTCCTTCAGGTCGTGCCCGGATACCAGAATCGCTTTGCCCTTGACCGGAGTCACCCGTACCGTCGTCGGCTCGGGGTGTCCGTAGGTCCCGGTATTGGCGGCATCCAGCAGTTCCATCACCTTGAGATTGACTTCGCCAACCTTCATCGCCATTCCAACCAGTTCATTGACGTCAGTAGCCCTGGGGCCGGTCAGGAAATCCAGCGATTCATGAAAGAACGCATATACGCCATCATCTTCTTTACCCAGAACCTTTGCATGGTCGGCATACGCCGCGGTGCCCTTGAGTCCATAGGTGATCAATTCCTGCAGCCCTGCCACATCCGCACCCAGCGTATCGAGTTTTTTGGCGATACTGAGAGCCTGAGCCTGTGCCTGCATTTCCGACCGTGTTTTCGGAGCCTTCCACTGGGCTGCATCGGTCGGCTTATCTGAGCCGCCCTTTTTGGCGTATTCAGCCTGCAGGCGATCCTTGACCTGTCCGGCCTTGGCGATCAATGCCTCCAGACGGACGGGGTCGAAGTTCACATTGGTCACTGTGCTGAACAACGCCTCGACCACAAACAAATCCGCTTGTTTATCCACAACCCCCATGGCCCGCAGACGATGGGCATAAAACGCAATCCCTTTTGATGCATAAACCAGCAAGTCCTGCAGGTCCGCAGTTTCCGGGTCTTTGCCGCAAACACCCATCTTCGTGCATCCTTTGCCCATGGCCGTCTGTTCACATTGATAACAAAACATTTGTGTTCTCCTTTCGATAAAGGTCTTTTATATTTCTCAATTTGGTTAGCGTATGTTAAGCCCGAATCATAATCAGCAGCATCTTGAAACGTTCTGACGCATACACCGAATGCGGTATATTGGCCGGCATAATCAGGACCTCGCCGGCATGGGCTTCATTTTCCTTGCCGCCGATGGTAAACACACCCTTGCCGTCAACGACCTGC
>CAZKAI010000151.1:4874-8632 GCA_964550565.1 uncultured Pirellulales bacterium | reverse complement strand
ATAAACCCTATAGGAGACTGCTATGGATATCAAAAAAACAAACACACGGCAAGGATTAACACGTCGGGGATTTTTGAAGACGACCGGAGCGGCGATGGCGCTGGGGCCGGCGCTGTATGTCAGCGGAGCAGCTGCGGCCGAGTCGAACAGTCCCAATGAACAGATTAACATTGGCCTGATTGGCTGCGGCGGGCGGGGAAATAATCATCTGGATATGCTGACCTGGATGAAGAGCAATGGCGATAATATCGCGGTGACGGCGGTGTGCGATATTTATAAGCCGCGGCGGGAGCGGACGGCTCAGCGGGTCAACGCCAAGATGTACACAGATTATCGTGATTTGCTGGCCGATAAGTCGATTGATATTGTCTGCATTGCGACGCCGGACCATCTTCATGGGGCGCAGGCAATTGCTGCAATCGAGGCGGGCAAGGATGTGTATTGTGAAAAGCCTGTGACGCACTGGCGGCAGTTTGAGATTACCAAGAAACTGGCGGAGGTGGTAGCGGCCAGCGACCGGGTGATTCAGGTGGGCACGCAGGCGATGAGCGATCCGGTCTGGCGGCAGATGAAAAAGCTGGTCAAGGAAGGGCTGATTGGTCAGCCGCTGTATGCGGAGACGGGCTTTTTCCGGACTGGCGACTGGGGTGAACGCGGGATGCCGGTGGATGATCCCAATGCCAAGGCCGGGCCGGACCTGGACTGGGAGGCGTTTCTGGGCGATGCCCCCAAATGCGAGTTCAATGTGGATCGCTATTTCCGATGGAGGTTGTTTATGGATTATGCTGGCGGACCGGTGACGGACCTGTATCCGCACAGCCTGACGCAGGTGATCGATATCATGGGGGTCGGCTTCCCGGAAAGCGTTGCGGCGCTGGGCGGCACGCATCGGCATCCGTACGAGCTGCGTGATGTGCCGGATACGTTTTCGCTGATTGCCCAGTATCCCGAGAAAGCGACGATTGTCGTGATGGGCACACAGGGCAATGATTATAACGCCGGGCCGGGCCGCGGCGCCGGGCAGCGGTGTCCGGTCATTCGCGGCTGGGATGGGTCGCTGGTGATTCGCGACAACAAGGAAATCGAGTTTATCCCGATTCGGGAAAAGGGCGCCAAGGCGCCGCAGCGGATCGCCATTGAAGGCGGCGAGGACAATGTCGCCCACTGGCGGAACCTGATTGAATGCAGCAAGACGCACAATAAGCAGACTTTCAGCCCGATGGACCTGGCCTTCCGGACGCAGACGGTCCTGCAGATGGCGATGCAGTCGTTTTTGACGCGAAAGACGATTGGATTTGACGTGCAATCCAGGACGATGAAGGTATAATATGTCCAACGGGAAAAGCAGAGATAGATTGGAAATTTTCCATTTTCTATTTTCAATTTTCCATTGAGACATCAGTTTATACTGATCTTACTTATAATTTTCCGTTTCGTCGCGGCTAAGTACAGCGGAATTAACCACTTGCTTCTTTTGCTCGCGGAATAATCATACCCGTTGGGTATAGAAAGCGGGGCCTGAGGATGTCGGACAAAGAAACGCTGTATCAGCAGCGATTGAAACGCTATACGACGGCGTTGCGCAAAGGCAAGCCGGACTGTGTGCCGATTCGCCCGTTCGTGGCCGAGTTTACCGCCAAATATGCGGGCATGACCTGTCAGGAGGTCAGTTACGATTATCGCAGGGCCTTTGAGGCGGCGCTGAAATGTGCCGCGGATTTTGACTGGGATGCGGTGGCGGCCAGCATGGTGTATGTCTGGACGGGCCTGACCCATGCGGTGGGACTGAAGTATTACGGCGTGCCGGGAATTGATATCCCTGCCGATACGGGATTTCAGTATCGGGAACCGCCGGAGGATAATGCCTTCATGCAGGCCGATGAGTATGAACAGCTTATCGCCGACCCGACGGGCTTTTTGTTCAATGTCTGGCTGCCGCGGGTATCGGGGGATGTGTGTGCCGCGGGGCAGCCGGTGACCTTTCGCA
This sequence comes from uncultured Pirellulales bacterium, assembly GCA_964550565.1. Lineage (GTDB taxonomy): Bacteria > Planctomycetota > Phycisphaerae > Sedimentisphaerales > Anaerohalosphaeraceae > Anaeroglomus. The sequence goes on along the minus strand of CAZKAI010000151.1, from coordinate 6,645 downwards.
ACAATCTGTCATTCCTCAAGGGCGGCATGGCGATGATGAGTTATTTTCATGCCTTTGGGCCGCAGATCGAACGGCTTCGTCGGGAATGCGGAACGGTGTCTGCAATTGCCGGAATTCTCAAGGCGCCGTTTGACATCCTGGCCGATAAACTTCGGGGATATCTGGGACTGGCAATGGATTTACACGAGCGTCCCGGAGAGGTCAAACGTGCCTGCGAAGCCCTGATGCCCCATTTACTGCATGTGGCGCTGTCCAGTGCGGACCCGGCCCGACAGGTGCCGATTGGCTTCTGGATGCACCGCGGATGTGTTCCGTTTATCAGTCATGAACAGTTTGACACCCTTTACTGGCCGACGCTCAAGCCGATTATTGAGGAACTCTGGCGGCATGGACACCAGACGATGTTTTATGCCGAGGGCCGGTGGCTGGCTCATCTGGATGCCTTTCTGGAACTGCCCGAACAGAGCATCGTTTTTCATGCCGACCAGGATGATGTATTTGCGGTGCACAAAAAAATTGGGCACAAGTTCTGCATCTCCGGCGGGATCCCCAATTACCTGCTGGCCTACGAAAGCCCGCAGGCCGTGCGGGATTTCTGCAAGCGGGTGATTGATGAGGTGGCCTTTGATGGCGGATATATCTGCGATGCCAGTGCCATCATGCAGAATGAAGTATCAATTGAGAATATGCGGGCCATGACGGATTTTGTACGCGACTATGGACAGTATTAGCGTGGAAAGGATAAACCCGATGGATGAATCAAAACAGCCGACCCCAAAACCGGGCGTGTGTATTCCGTGGGAGGAAAAAAAGAAAGAACTGCCGCCGATTCAGGGTGATGAAACCCGGTTCCGACAGGTCTGGGAAGAGGTGGACGGGATGGCTTATACCTATATCTGGCACCTGCTGGTATCCTTCTGACAATAACATTAAATTTTATGGGAGACTGAACGATGGATAGTGGAATGGCTTGTATCAATCGTCGTGATTTTCTGGTCGGTGCGGGGATTCTGGCTTCAGGGGTGGGGGTGCTGCGTGCTGCGGATGTGCAGGCCGGCCCCAAAATCAAACTGGGGCTGATTGGCTGCGGGGGACGCGGCACCTGGATTACGAATTTATTCCTCAAACATGGCGGCTATGAGCTTGCCGCCGTGGCGGATTATTTTCAGGACAAAGTCGATGCCATTGGTGACAAATTGAATGTGCCGGCCAATCGGCGATTTACCACGTTATCGGGATATAAGAAGCTGCTGGAATGTGCCGAAGTGGATGCGGTCGTGATTCAGTCGCCGCCGTATTTTCATCCCGAGCAGGCTCAGGCGGCCGTCGATGCGGGCAAGCATGTCTATCTGGCCAAGCCGATTGCGGTCGATGTGCCGGGATGTCAGACGATTGAGGCCAGCGGCAAGGCGGCAACTGCCAAAAAACGCTGCTTTCTGGTCGATTTCCAGACGCGGGCCAATGCCCATTATGTCGAGGCCATCCGCCGCGTGCACGAGGGGGCGATTGGGGAGTATGTCTTTGGCGAGGCGATCACGCATACCTCACAGTTGGGGACTCAGGCCGAACCGGGGACGCCGGAGGCACGGCTTCGCAACTGGGTCTTCGATAAGTCTCTGTCGGGGGATATCATCACCGAGCAGCAGGTTCATACGCTCGATGTGATGAGCTGGGTGATGAATACGACGCCGCTGTGTGCTACCGGCACCGGCGGACGCAAGGTACGGACCCACGTTGGGGACTGCTGGGATTACTTTACCGTGCTGTTTGA
>CAZKAI010000151.1:1234-4774 GCA_964550565.1 uncultured Pirellulales bacterium | reverse complement strand
CTGGTGACGATCCTGGGCCGGACGGCGGCCTATCGCAATATCCGCATGAGCTGGCAGGAATTGCTGGACGGCAAAGAAAAACTGGTCTTTGATGCCCAGGGTCTCAAGCAGTAAAGACAGGCCTATTAGTACGAACCTGAATCCATGGCAATCCACAGGGAGGTTCCGTGAGAAATACGCTGATAGCAGGCTGTTTTGCGATCTTGGTCGGAATGCAGTGCGGATACGCCGAATCCCAAAAAACCAACTGGTTCACATGGTCGCAGCTTCCATCTCTGCCCGCCAGTTCAACGCAGAATGAACCCATCGGTGTGGCCGGGCCTTTTGTCGGAGTGCATAACGAAGTCCTGATTATCGCAGGCGGCGCCAATTTCCCCAAACCATTCGCCCAGACCCAGAAGACCTGGCATAGCGATATCTGGGTCCTGGACAAGAACACCCAGCAGTGGCAGGGCGGCTTCACGCTCGACCGGCCGGTCGCCTATGGCGGGTCTGTCTCCACCCGTTACGGTGTAATCTGCATCGGCGGCAACGATGCCGACCGCTCGTATGATACCGTCTTCATGCTGCAATGGGACAACCGCGACAGAAAAATCATTAAAAAGGATTTGCCGTCACTGCCGCTGCCGTGTGCTCATACCAGTGCCGCCTGCATCGGTGATACCGTTTATCTGGCCGGCGGCCAGCAGGACACAAGCCCGGCCTCCGTCATGCACAATTTCTGGCGGCTGGATTTGTCGAAGATGGGACAGGGGCAGGCGTTTGCCTGGGAGCCGCTTCCAGTCTGGCCGGGTCCGGCGCGGGCGTTTAACGTGACCGCCGCCCAGCATAACGGCATGGAAATGTGCGTCTATGTCATCGGTGGCAGGATGCAGGCCTCCGAGGATATCGCCACCAAGGTCGTCTTTAACGATGTCTATGAATTCAGTCCTTCCAAATACGATGCCTCGGCCTATGATGCGGCCTCCGGCCAGTACCGCGGTCAGGCCCCCTGGCGCAAACGAGCCGATTTGCCCGTGGCGACGTCGGCGATTACCGGCATCGACGCCGGCCAAAGTCATATCCTGCTGTTTGGTGCCGCGGCGACTGCCGAGGAAGTGCCTCCGGATGTCGCCGTGCAGGGCTTCTGCACCACCGTTCTGGCCTATCATACCATCACCGACACCTATATGCCCGTCGGACAAATGCCTGCCGGTCAGGTCACCACAACCGCAGTCAAATGGAACGACGCCCTCATCCTGCCCTCCGGCGAGATTCACCCCCGCGTGCGGACGCCGGAAGTCTGGATGGCCCGGTGGGTTCGCCAGCAGCGGCATTTCGGATGGCTCAACTTTACCTCACTGGGCCTGTATCTGCTGGCGACGACCCTGTTCGGAATGTATTTTGCCAAACGCAATAAAACGACCGACGATTTCTTCCGCGGCGGTAAACGCATTCCTGCCTGGGCGGCGGGCCTGAGCATTTTCGCCACCATGCTCAGTTCGATCACCTTCGTCGCCATCCCTGCCAAGGTATTTGCCTCAGACTGGACGTTTCTGACCATCAACATGATGTGTATAGCGGCGATCCCAATCCTGTGGTTTTACATCGTCCCGTTTTTCATGCGGGCCGACGCCACCACCGCTTATGAATTTCTCGAAAAGCGGTTTGGCCTGGCCGTCCGGCTGTTCGCGGCCCTGTCGTTTGTGCTGTTTCAATGCGGGCGCATGGCCATCGTCATGTATCTGCCGTCGCTGGCACTGTCGGCAATCACCGGCCTGACTGTCTCCCAGAGCATTCTGATTATGGGTGTCCTGAGCGTCATTTACTGCACCATGGGCGGCTTCGAGGCGGTGGTCTGGACGGATTGCGTGCAGGCCATCGTGCTCATCGGCGGCGCGGTGCTCAGCCTCGGGGTGGTTCTGTTTTCCACCGACGGCGGCATTGCGGGATTGATTCACACCGCCGCAGCCGACAACAAATTCCACACCATCAACTGGGATTTCAGCAGCACCAGCTTCACGACCTCGGCCTTCTGGGTGATGATCGTCAGCGGTCTCAGTCAGTATCTTGTGCCCTTCGTCTCCGACCAGGCCATCGTCCAGCGATTCCTGTCGGTCACCGACATCCGGGCCGCACGCAAATCCATCCTGATGAACACCTACGCCAGCATTCCCGCCACGCTGCTGTTTTTCTCTATCGGGACGGCGTTGTATGTCTTCTATAAATCCAACCCGGCCCGGCTGGACCCCGGCTACCCCAACGACGCTATCTTCCCGCTGTTTATCTCCACCGAAATCCCCGTCGGTCTGGCCGGCATCGTCGTGGCCGGCATCTATGCCGCCGCTCAATCCACCATTGCCACCAGCATGAACAGCGTCTCGACAGTGGTGGTGACCGACTTTGTCCGCCGGTTTTCCCTGCTGGGCACCGAACAGGGATACTTCCGCCTGGCCCGCCTGTGCACCTTGTTTTTCGGCATCCTCGGCACAGGGCTGGCCCTGCTGTTTGCCAGTGCCAATGTCAAATCCCTGTGGGAAGCCTTCATGGAAGTCCTCGGCTTGTTCGGCGGCTCCCTGTGCGGCCTGTTCCTGCTGGCGATCTTTACCCGCCGTGTCGGTGGCATCGCCGCCATGACAGGCGCCCTGGCCAGCGTCGGGCTGTTGTTCTACATCAAGCAGGCCACCCCGGTCAGTTTTCTGCTCTATGCCGCCATCGGCATGACCGCCTGCTTTATCATCGGTCTGGCCGTCAGCTTCCTTCTCCGTGAAACCCCCAGACAAAATCCCGCCGCCTGAGTCCGGCCCGACCAGATACTTCCGCAGCCGCAGCCGCCTGTGGTACAGTCCCTCTCTGCCCGCCCGACACATACCCCGACAAAATGACAAGTCCTGTAGAAAACCACAAGATCCCCCTTTTCCTCTCACCCCAGATGGTGTATAATACTTTTGGTTATTGGGACACGTTGCCGGTTATGCCAAGCTGGGAATAGATATTTTGCTTGTTTAAGGGACCTTGTGAAATATAAGAAAATAGGTATTAGTCTATTATTAACTATTCTGTGTATCATTGCTTATAACACGATCACTGCAGAAATGACGCCGGATACTTATTTGGACAAGATATATTTAGGCCAAATTGATAATTATATATCAGAGACGCTTGAGGCGACCTCAGAGGATTTTAATTTAGACTTGACAAAAGTGCCATATTTTGAACGGCATAAAGAACGGTTTTCTATCAGTTCTTCTATTGTCCCACAGAAGAATAGGATTATAATAATTGTTAATCCCGGTTTCAGGCAAAACAGCGCTGACTGGATAGCTCTTGTAAGACGTGAGGATTGGAGGAATTCAATTCAGGGACCGTTGGTGCTATTGAGTGACGGGACCATTGTCAGAAGCAAAACCGTACTAAAGGGGATTGAATCTCAAAAAGACATAAAAGTATATTCCTATCAAGGACTTGATTGAACAGCTTTCCGAAGGATAGATGATGAATAGGGACAGCTCCGCAGCTACCTGTTATGAGTATAAAACACAAAACAAATGGCAACTGTCC
>CAZKAI010000151.1:0-1134 GCA_964550565.1 uncultured Pirellulales bacterium | reverse complement strand
GACCTGCAGGATCAAACCCGAATAGCTCCGGGTAAACGAAGCGAAATCCGGAGAAAAAAACATACAAAATCCCCCTTCCCCCCTCACCGCCGACGAGGTATAATACCGCAGGTTTATGATTTGGACAGGGTTGCGCAAATAATGTTTGTATGAGGGCGGATAAAGATGATGAAAAATAGATGTTATCTTCTGACGCTGTTGGTTCTCTGGAGCAGCGGGGTGTGTTTTTCACAGGATTCGATGCCTTATTGGGACGCGGAGGTTGTTTATCCATATACTAGAGATCCTAAATTCCTGATGCATTCCCGTGAAATTGTCAAGCCTGAAACAGGGGTTTATTCTTTCTTTTTTGAACATCGTGTTGAAAAAACCAGAAAAGACCCCTGTTTTTCTGTGTTGTCTTCGGAAGAATGGGATGCCTTGTTTAAACTGAATGATGACATGAAAAAGCGAATAAGCCCTTTTATGTCTCCTCTTATGGTTCAGATATCTGAGACTAAAAACGAACAAGGTTTACGCCATATCGAATCTCTATGTGTTGTCATACAGGAGGACTTGGCAAAATCGTATCCATTCTTGTGGCTTGAGTTTCATGCAATGAGGGAAGCTTCCAGCTACGACGCCAAAGAATATAGAGGATTAGCATCGCTGAATCATTTCACACAGCTAAAAAATCTTGAGCTGTTCCCCTGCAGCATCGAACGATTTGATGTGCATCAGAATTTGCCCGCACTGAAATCGCTGGAATACATCGGCCTGCCGTATGACAGCAATGACGCTACGCTTGACCTATTATTGTCTTTGGACCGTCTGCAATTTATTAATGCCGGCGGTACCCGGATAACCGGTGTTCATTTTGAGGAATTAGCCAAACTGCCAAATCTGAAAATCCTCGACCTGCGTTATACACGACTGGCCGAAAATGCGATTTCAAAGCTCAAAAACGCTGAAAACCTCAAAACGCTCCTCTTGACCGGGGCCGAGATTACCGACCAGCACCTTGAGGGAATCGAACAGCTCAAAAGCCTGCAGAATCTGGCTTTAAGCAAAACAAAAATCACGGATTCCACCCTGAAGCGGATCGAGCAATTGCCCAATCTGCGATATGTAACGCTGGGCCAGACGCAAGTCACC
>CAZKAI010000150.1:0-8724 GCA_964550565.1 uncultured Pirellulales bacterium | reverse complement strand
TCGGGCAGCGTCCATTGAAGCTGGTTGGTGCTCAGGCTGACAGTAGTCTTGTTCGCTGGAATCATATTGAGATCATTGTAAACTGCATACAGAGCTGTCACGCCTGGATATTTAGTACCGTTGTATTCTAACACTAATTCGTAATCTTCTCCAGCGGTAATCCATCCATTGTTGATATATCCCTGGACTGCAGCAACTTTGTCTCCATCCAAAAGCAGCACACCGCCCTCAATCAGCATTGAAACCGGAGTCCCTGCCTCGCGTGCCATCCAGATGTTTCCGGCTGAGATTGTGCCGCCGTAAAGATTACAGGTCCCCTTCGATGTACTGTAATACCCTATACGAAGCTGGGAAGTGACCCGGATATAACCGCCATACATATTCAGAGTGCCATCGCCACGAAATCCCGGACATAGATATCTGATACTGTGGGTGGTGCCGCCATACACATTCATGGTCGCAATACCGCCCGCAAGCGAGGCAATATCACAGCCACCAGGGGCCAGCAGTGTTCCGCCATAAACATCCAGCCTGCCATTCGTACCGGGACCATGACCGATTTGTATGGCATAGGCCCCTCCTATACCGCTGTACAGAGTTGCGCCGGGAAGCGTATTCAGATAGGCATAATCTGTTGACGTAGCGGGTTGTCCGGTTGGGCTCCAATTTGTCGTAGTAAGCCAGTTGGCCCCCTCTTCAGTCGCTATCCATGTATAGTTTGCACCGGAAACCTCCATTGCAAAAATCATAGACAGAATCACTCCAATACATATCCGACAATTCAATTTCTTGCCTTTCATTTTCTATCCTTTCAAATCTGCCTTATGCACTAACCAGCGACCACATCATTGTGTGTTCATCTCATACCCTGTAAGCCATCTGTCGTTCCTGAAATCAGAGCAAGAGATGCATTGATCCGGAGACAAATACATCTCTTGATGCTGACTTTATTTTTATCTGCGTTTCCTGATAACACCCATTAAACCCGTTGCGAGCAAGACCAGCGTCGCAGGTTCAGGAATTGCATAAAGCGCGGTCACGCCTGGATATTTATCACCGTTATATTCCAGAACCAGTTCGTAACCAGCAGCCGCAGTAATCCATCCATTATTGATATATCCCTGGAGCCGGGGAAGCAGAATCGACTCTGCATTGGCACCATTGATGAGCAGTACGCCATCCTTAACCAGGATCGATCCGATATCCCCGCCGCCGCGAGGCGCGATGCTGATACCCGGAGACGTTATCAAGCCGCCTTCCAGATTGAGAAAACCGAATGCTGTAGCATAATAAGCCACACGAATTTCATTTGTAACTGTAATCTGGCCATCATACATATTTACGGTGCCGTCGCCTCTGAACCCAGGGCATAAATACTTGCATTCGTGGGTGCCTCCGTATACATTAAGTGTCCCCTTAAAGCCCGCGGCGGATCCCACGTCAAATCCGGTTGCAGAAAAGGTTCCGCCCAGGATATCCATCCTGCCTTCCCCTGTCTGACCGATTTCCAAAGCATGACAGCTGCCGCTGCCATCATAAAAAGTAGGCCCGGTCACCGTGTTGATGTAGCCGGTATCACTCGCTGCTCTGGATGGCAGTCCATTTGGGTTCCAGTTGGCCGGATTGAGCCAGTCGGCACCTGCCTCTGTCCCGATCCAGGTATAGGTTGCAGCAACAGATACCTGCACGCTTAAAACCACCAGTGTCATTAAGCCGATACATTTCATCATGTTTACTTTTTTAGTTTTCATCATTCCGTCCTCGTTCACATAGTTATAGTATTTTTTTACGAACCAATTCAGCTTTACGTCAGTAAAATCGACCTCCCAAACAGCTATGGAGGACCTCGCCAATCCATGAATGTCCTGGATAAATTAATGCGTTTATTCAAGTTGAATAAATTTTCCGAAGGACTCTTTGCCTCATGAAATCTCAGTATGGAACTCACACTACAAAATATATCACCTGATATTTCATAATTGGATTTTGAAACTTCTGCATGGGAATATGAAAAGAAAATGCTATTGTGAAAGACTGTAGAATGATGTCTGGCCTTATGCTGACCACCGCTGCGACTCGGTGCCGGAACGAATCCTCCGCGGTCTTGTACAAATCCATCCGGACGGACAGGGTACTGCGTCCTTATACAGACCAAAGTAGTTCCACATGATTGTCGCGTCTTTTTCAAGCTCATTTCTCCGACCAGCCTCATCCTGCACAACAGGGAGATATTTCAGCACCCCTTAATGGTTACAGATTCAGATACATGATCCTGATTTTCATCACGTAATAACAAGACGAATTTAAAAATCCACAGCACACCTGAATGCCGTTTTTCTTATTAATTTGTATGTTACAACGTTATAGCATCCATTATATATCGTTCGCCCGGCAGATGCAAATTAATTATTTAAAAAAATTTTTTAATTGACTATATTATCTTTATTACCTGTATGCAGGCTGAGTACATCTTCTTTTTTGCTATATTCTGAATCTTTTTGGCGATATACTGCTTAAGTATGTTAATGGGAATCTTTTGTAGCAACCACTGCTTATTAAGTCGTCCCGCGAATCTTTAACTCATTGGATTTAATCAACTTATGAACTGGTCCGCTTTCAGGATGCTCAATCAGCGAGGTAATAACCTCCGCACTTACCTTTCCAATTTCTTCGATAGGCTCAACCAATGTTGTTAAATTTGAAGCAAATTCATGTGTAATAGGCAAATTCCCCATGCCTGTTACTGCAACATCGTCGGGGATGCGTATGCCCAATTTTTTCATAATTTGAATAACAACCAGTGCGGTATAATCGTTTAGACACAAAAAAGCATCCGGGCGATCTTTTTGTTTCATGATCCATTCAAACCAACTGAAGTCTTTATTATCAAACATGTTACGATTTAAACCACTGTAATCCAACCATCTAGTATTGACTGGCAATCCGCTGCCGGTCATGACCTCTTTGTAGGCTTCATGACGGGCAATGGTGTTGAGTGTCATTACAGGGAATCCGACAAATACAATACGTTTTCGTATATTTTGAAGAAGATATTCCATCAGCCCTATAACTGCCGGTTTGGAATCCCAAGCCACATAGTTGACATCCAGCATTTCAGGCAGAATATCAATCATAACCAACGGTACAGCATGTCGCAGAATAATCTCATAGTCAGACCGTGCCTCAAGAATCGGCTGGCAAATAATCCCCTCATACCGCTGTTTGAGAATACTTTTGAGTAATTTTTGTTCGCGCTGGCGATTCCAGTAATGGACTGAAATGACGGTTTGAAAACCAGCCGGATCAAATACAGAATGAACTCCTTTGGCCGTAATATCAGCCCAGCTATACTCAAGATTCCCCAGTAAAAGGGATATAATATTAGTCCTTTGATATTTAAGCCCTTGCGCAAGCTGATTGGGGATATAGCCTATCTTCTCAGCATAATCCAGAACACGTTCCTGGGTTTTCTCTGAAACACGCCGTTTTTTTGCCTGACCGCTCATGACAAAAGATACAGTACTCGGTGAGACGCCTAAATCTCTGGCAATGCTCTCAACTGTTATCTTGGCGTTTTGATTCCAAAGGGACTTCGGTTGGTTTCGTTTTAATGTCATAGTGCAATGAATATTATTTTCGCCATATCTGCCTTTCTCACGTCCAGTATTATAGATTTTCACAGTCATATTTCAATCTTATTTTATAATTTATCGGATCTAGACAGAGATTCACAAGAATTGCTGCGGTACTCCATTCGGAATACCACCTGATTCTCAAATACACCTCTGTTTACAGGCGTATAAAGATGCAAAATGAAATTTACGAGAACGCAAGCCAATAATCATCTCGTTGCCAGCCCCTTTTCGCGATAGCTATTTGATGATTTGGGATCGCTTTTTATCAAAAAACCTCAAGTTCACGAATAGCATGGCCCCATTGTGTTCCGCGTTTGCCGCAAAGAACACGGATATGGCGCGCCTGTACCGGCTCTATTTTGATTTCATTAACGCCGCCTTTACCATCCTCCTCAGTAAATATGCCCCACCAAGTCTGTCCATCGAGAGATGTCTGGATTTCATATGCTTTTGAATAAGCATTTTCCCATGTGATGCGAATGGATTGGATACTGTTTGTTTTGCCAAGGTCCACTGTCAGCCATGCGGAATCAACAAAGGATGAGGACCAGAACGTCGAGATATCTCCGTCCACGGCATTGGCCGGCAGATATTGAACATCATGACAAGAAGAGGCTGCTACCATTTTTAAATAAGCCAGCCCGAACGAATTCGGATCAACAACCTCTATTTCTCGTACGCTGCGAATCGGGTGACCATCCGATCCCAGCAATTGGGCTTCCAGGGTGCAGGCGCCTTGAGACTCGGGCCAGTCAAGCTGGAATTCCAATGTATTCTGGCCAAAAGCGTCCATTTTTGCATCCTTTTTATATTCGATGACAGGAAGCTTGTTTCTAGCACGTACCAGCCGAAGGACAACCTGGCCGCTCCAAGGCTGCTCAAGATCATTAATGAGTATCACAGGAATCCGCGATTGTGTCTGAGGTAATACCTTATCCTTCCAGAAGCAGACGCACAGCCCCACCGGCGAAAAGGCATCCCGCACATAACGGTAAAACTCCGGCTCCCATTCAAGTGTCTGGACGCATCCGGGTTTCCAGTGGTCGCTGGTTTGGCCATCCGGCCGTGAGTAGCCTAATGCAGTAAAATGCATCACTGCAGCACAGGCCCTGCCAGTTCGCCAAAACTCTGTCTCCGCAGCAAGATAAAGTGCATAAAGATGGCGACGCTGAGCCGTTGAAGAGTGTGTACCGAGCAGATTTTCATACAATTTCTCTGTCAGTGTGGTGGGTGAGCCGTCGCGGTTCAACCAGAGCCATCCGTACTCGTTAATAATAATTGGATTATTCGCTGTATCGGAATACGTATTCACTTTCGGCACGCAGGAAGAACGAGCAAGATCAGCAAGCTTGAAATTTGCATCGATAAAGTGATAGGGATGGGCTTCTGCCGGATCACTCGGTCGGACCGGGGGGCTCCATCCATTGTCCCAGGGACGAGATGAGAGATCGAGGCTGCGTACCTGCTCAATAGCAGGCCCTGTTTCGGATGATTTAGTTTCATTATTCGCATCCCAAATCACTACAGAGGGATGGTTCCACCGTTCTCTCATCCATGCAACATACTCTTCCGCCAGTTCCTGGCGATTCGTCTCTTTGGTATGGCTCCAAATCGGAAACTCATCCTGTATTAAGATACCTGTTTCATCCGCAATGTCATACCAGACTTCCGGTGGAAATCCGATGCAATAACGCAGACAATTCCAGTGCATCTCTTTGATCCTCTGGTGGAACAGCCAAATCCAATCCTTCGTCCAGGGCAGATTTCCGCACTCACTGTCCTCGAAAAAACGGTAAAGAGTCACGTTGCTGCCTCGCATGAAATAGGGTTTGCCGTTGAGCATTGCACGGCCTGTCGCAGGATCCAAACGAAACTCACGCATCCCGAATCGGGTCTGAAATCGGTCAGCACCACTATCCGCCTCAAGCCGATAGAGAAATGGATCCTCTGGTGACCACAGACGGCAATCGGTAATCTTAATATGGCCGTCCACTATGACCTCGGCATCTTTCTCAACAGGTGCTGACAGCATTGCTGCACGCCCGACTTCCCGGCCTGACTTCTCCTCCCGGACGACAAATATAACGGGGACCTTCGTCGGCTGTCCTTCATTTCGGAGCACAGCCTGCACTCGCACCGTCCCGGCGGCAATGTCGGGGGCTGTTTGTACCTGCATAAAGTGCGGGGTGCCGGAAAGAATCAATTCCACCGAATCGAAAATACCGGGGATGTACCGTTCTTTTTCAAAATCAAGTCCCGATGGAATTGCCGGTCCCACCGCATCGCGATCCGCTCCAACCCGGATATACAGTTCGTTATCGCCGTTTTTCAGCGCCGGTTTGGCATCAAAATAACCGGGAGTAAAGCACGGCAAATAGTCACCGAGCACTCGTCCGTTCAAAATAACCCGCATGCCAAACATCGCCTTATAGACCTTGAGTACGGCCACTTGAGGCACGGATTGATCAAGCCGAAAAGTACGCCGATACCAGAATGCATCGCGTTTGGGATCTTTTTGTGAAACCTGTCGACGACTCGCCACCTTCGGCCCCGGAGGATCTGTAAAAGCGGGAACAGCCATGGATGCCAGCCCCGGCACAGGCACCGTACGGTCAAAGGCTGCAGGAACCAAGTCCATCTTGCCTTCGGCAATCTGCCAGGTACCATCCAGAGAGAGCACACTCCGGGGTGATTCCGCTGCGGCAAAGCTTGCAGCAAACATAAGGACAAACACTATCAACCACCCAATCAACACAATTTGAATTATTTTCATAATCAGTCCCGGATTGAAATCCCCCTCATTTATAACCTTGCAACATGGAGCTATTTGTTATCTGTCACAGATTTCCTTAAGATTTCGACTGACAACTTATATTCTAAACCAGTGACGTTCAATTTCTTCCAGACTCTTTCCTTTTGTTTCAGGTACGTATTTCCACACAAACAACAGCAGAACCACACACAGAGAACCATAAATCCAGAAGGGAAATGAATGATGAAATGTCTCAACCAGCCAGGGATTCTCATCCATCATTGGAAAAGTCTGCGACACAATGCTATTGGCCAGCCACAAACAGATTGTGGCAATTCCCATGGCGCGACCGCGAATTTTGGTTGGAAATATTTCCGATAATATGACCCATGTAACCGGCCCAACGGATAATGCAAAACAGGCAATATAACCAAGGACAAAAATCAATAGCCAGGTCCCCATAGTCTGAAAGTAACCTGCCAATCCCATGCCAAACAGTGAAATTCCCATTCCTGCTGCCCCCAGAATCATTAGCGGTCTGCGGCCCAGACGGTCCACAGTCCAAATGGCCAGTAATGTAAAAATCAGATTTACAGCCCCGACAATCACCTGCTGCAGCAGAGCGGCATCTATCGTAGTACCGCCAAGCGTTTCAAAGATTTCGCTGCCAAAGTACAAAAAGACATTAATGCCGGTCACCTGCTGAAGTATGGCCAGGACAATCCCTATCCATAAAACAATCTGCAAGTCCGGCCTGAACAGTTGAGTCAATGACGCACTTTCATGCGATATCATCTGATCCATAATTTCCAGTTCCGCTGCAGCATATTGGGCACCATCTACTTTTGTCAGGATATCCAGTGCATCACTGCGGCGATTCTTTTTGCACAGCCAGCGAGGCGTTTCTGGTACAAAGAACAGCAGGATTAGGAACAGAACAGCCGGAATTGCCTCCGAACCAAACATCCAGCGCCATCCCACCTTCGTATTCCAGACCTCATCTCCCAGGCCGGCAATAAAATAATTCACAAAATAGACCAGCAGCATCCCGAAAACAATGGCAAACTGATTGACAGAAACCATGCGTCCGCGAATCCGGGCTGGAGATATTTCGGCAATATACATCGGTGAAGTCATTGAGGCCGCACCAACCCCCAGGCCACCAATGAAACGATAAATGATAAATTCCATCACATTACGCGGGATTGCGGTGCCGATGGCGGAGATCAAAAATAGCACAGCCGAAATGATTAGTACATTTTTGCGGCCAAATCGGTCGCTCATCAGTCCGGCCAAAGCTGCTCCAAAGATGCAGGCAATCAGCGCACTGGAAGCCGCAAACCCCTTCATGGTTCCGGACAATTCATATCGAAGCTGCACAAATCGAATCGATCCATTAATCACGCCGGTATCATAACCAAACAGTAATCCCCCAAGCGCTGCGACACCGCACACACCAACGAGGAAAATAATACTTCCCTGTCTTTTTATCATGTATTCTCCCTGATTTAATCAATGGCTGCCTGTACTATCCTGTACCGCACGGAACATTGCAAGTACATTTTCCAGGGGGGTCTGGGCCTGAATATTATGGATCGCATTAAAGACCATGCCAGTCGGGGTGTTAAATATTTCTATGCGTCGACGGACCTGGTCATAAACCTCCTGCGGCGTGCCAAAAGGCAACGTCTTTTGCGTATCGACACCGCCGCCCCAGAATACAATGTCCCGGCCAAAAGAATCTTTCAACTCCTGCGGATCCATTCCCGCGGCTGAACATTGCACGGGATTGAGAATATCAAAGCCTGCATCAATCAGGTCAGGAATTAGTGCCCTGACCGCTCCGCAGGAATGAATAAAAATTTTCCAGCTTGTATGCCGATGGATGAATTCATTTATTATTTTATGAAACGGTTTATATAAATCACGATAAGCCTGGGGAGAAATGAACAATCCTGTTTGCATTCCGAAATCCGTGCCGGTCGTAAATACCGCCTGAACCCGATCCCCCAGGGATTCTGCCAGCAGGCTTAGATTCTTCAAAGCAATCTCGCATTGACGCTCAAACACGGTATAGACATAATCACGCCGGGCCGCCGTGGATACGTACCATTCTTCAATCTCGCGAATTCCCGGCGTCCGCTTGAGCCACATGGCCGGCACCAGGGCAATATCGCCAAAAGCGGTACCGGGGGCACTGAGAATAGCCCCCTTGCCGCAACGGGCCGCTTTTTCCGCCTGTGCACTGTAATGCAGCACATCCGACTCGGTGAGGATGCCGAACTCGACCAGATTATCTGCCGGATCCAGGTGATTTTCATCAATCGGTTCCTGCCG
>CAZKAI010000149.1:0-8757 GCA_964550565.1 uncultured Pirellulales bacterium | reverse complement strand
TGGAACAAGAAAACATATCCGTCCTTAATCTGTTAAATATCGTGAACGGTTACTATATTTCTTACTTTTAATTCTTGGTATATCGGATTTAATGGGTGTTTCTAGCGTAGCAATACCTGCATAATCTGTTTTGTATAATGTAGAATATCCCAATGTATTCAATACTTTAGGAGGCCGAATTGTGAAATCAACAGTAAGTCCAAAAGGATCAATATAAGCCATAGGAAGTGATGCGACATATTCATATAGATTCATCCCATCCATATATCCCATAGGGTCGTGTTGGGAAAATCTTCCTATATAAAAATCATAATCACGATTACGATAGTACATCTTTTTAAGATTACCGTTGTCGAGGGTGTCCAGTTCACGACCGGTGAACATGTATGCATTCGCATACGAGCTATTAGTTCTTGGTTCGTAGTTCGGAGATAAAATGTTGACTTCGCCATACACATCATACTCATACCGCTCCACGACCGCGCCGGTTCCGGCCAGCAGAGCCGCAGGCGAATATAAGTGGTCATGCAGATAGAAATAATCCACTCCCCCGCGCCGCATCAGCAGCACTTCATCGATGTAATTGCCATAGGCATACGATGCCTGCAGCACGCCGGAACCATTATATTCGGCCAGCACCTGCCAAGTATCAGAGTAATAATACAGGCTGGTCGTGCCGGCAATTATATCCTGCTTGCGGATTCTGCGGCCCAAGGCATCATACGCAAACGTCGCCACCGTCACTTCCGTCTGGCCGTCCAGTTTGGCAATCCGCACCGGCCGGTTCTCATAATCATAGGTCGTGCGGTAGCCGTCTTTGTCCTGCGTCAGGCTGCCCGCGTCGTCATAGGCCAGCGAATTAGCATCAATGGCCGTATAACGATTGGTCAGCTCATCGACGGTATTTCTCACATCATTTACGCCAAGATGGATATGGTTCGTCGCGGTTATGTCGGGCCGCAAAACCCCGTGCCTGCTCGCGGCATCCCTGTGGGCATTGCCCACCCCATCCCGCTGCGTGACCTGCCCCACCCGGTTGCCGAGGTCATCCATCGGGAATGCTTCCGTGTCGTTAATACTTCCAAGTATCTTGTTGCCGCGATTCTTCTTCATGGTATCGTTACTGTACATATCCGCGACTTGGCAGCCAATTTCCCGCCAAGTCAATCGAGATACGTCACCTACGTAACCCTTTCCAAATCAGAGATTTGCTGCTCGCCGCAGAAAGACTCAAAAGAATAAATACGATGGGTGTCAGACAACCTCGCTGCCTGCTCCGAACCATATAGGCTCCTTTAAATGGTTAATGAATATGCCTTCCTGAGCCCAACCTTATCGCTTTTTGAGTTCGTATGCAAGCAAAAAAGTGAACGGGCGGGGTGTTCCGCCCCCTGCCTCACATGCGAGTTGACAGGCCTTATCTGCTTTATGTGGCGTCGTCTATCGTCGCTTCAGGCCGTCTTGTTCGTTAAGACCAGCCAGAGAGCATGGACCATGCCGGGGATACCGCCAAGGAGCGTAAGGATAAGATTAATCCAGAAATGGGTGCTGATTCCGACCTGCAAAGCGGCCGCCAGCGGAGGAAGAAAAATTGCCAGGATGATTTTGACAATGATCATAATAAACCCTTTCCATGATTGGATACTGTTGTCTTATGTTCCTGCAAAATTGTAAGATAGTGGTATTGGGATGTCAATAGATATGGGTTGAATTCCTGATAATCACTACAATATCAAAAAAGGCCTGCCGGGGTTGCCGACAGGCCTTTTTTTATTTGGAACAAGCAACAGTGTTAGTGCTTATTTCTTTTTGCCTTTGCTCTTGCTTTTGCACTTGCCTTTGCAGCAGCAGCCTTCGGCAATCACAGCCTGGGCGGCAGCAAGACGTGCAATCGGCACGCGGAACGGCGAGCAGGACACGTAGTTCATGCCGACTTTGTGGCAGAACTTCACGCTGGTTGCTTCACCGCCGTGTTCGCCGCAGATACCGACCTTGAGGTCGGGACGGGTTGAACGGCCTTTTTCGATGGCCATCTTGACCAGCATACCAACGCCGCTCTGATCCAGGCTCTGGAACGGATCGGCCTTGAAGATGCCCTTGCCGCCGTCTTTTTCGTTGGCGACATAAACCGGCAGGAAGCGGCCGGCGTCATCACGGGACAGGCCCAGGGTCATCTGGGTCAGGTCGTTGGTGCCGCAAGAGAAGAATTCGGCAACTTCGGCAATTTCGTTGGCCAGCAGGGCGGCACGCGGAATTTCGATCATGGTGCCGATCATATACTTGACCTTGGATTTTGCGGCTTTAATCAGACCGTCAGCCAGGGCGCGGGCCTGGGCCACCTGAATCGCCAGTTCTTTCTTATCGATGGTCAGCGGAATCATGATTTCCGGCAGAACCTTGATACCCTTCTTGGTGCAGGCAATTGCGGCGCTGATGATGGCTGTGACCTGCATATCCAGGATTTCCGGATAGGTGATGCACAGACGACAGCCGCGATGGCCGAGCATCGGATTGGATTCGTGGAGCTGTTCGCAGCGATGCTTGATCTTCTCAACGGAAATACCGGTGACATTGCTGAGCTTCTTGAAACCTTCTTCATCCTTGGGAGTAAACTCATGCAGCGGCGGATCAATCAGACGGATGGTCACGGGTTTATTGTTCATCGCCGTGAAGATACCTTCGAAGTCACCCTGCTGGAACGGCAGCAGTTTGGCCAGGGCGGCCTTGCGGGCTTCAAGGCTTTCGGCGACAATCATTTCCTGCATGGCAAGCCGGCGTTCTTCGGTTTCAAAGAACATGTGCTCGGTTCTGCAAAGACCGATACCTTCGGCACCCATCTTGATGGCATTAATTGAATCGGCCGGGGTATCCGCATTGGTACGAACCTTGATGGTTCTGATTTCATCAGCATATTTCATGATGGTCTGATAGGCAGCGGGCTGCTCAGGCATCTGCAGCGGAAGCTTGCCCATATACACATCACCTGTATTGCCGTCAATCGTGATGAAGTCACCCTGTTTGATGACCTTGTCGCCGACCTTCATGGATTTGGTCGTATAATTGATATCGAGGGCTTCACAGCCGACCACGCAGCACTTGCCCCAGCCGCGGGCAACCACTGCAGCATGGCTGGTCTTGCCGCCGGTGGCAGTCAGAATACCGGCCGCAGCGTGCATGCCGCCAACGTCTTCGGGACTGGTTTCTTTTCTGACCAGAATCAGCTTTTCACCCAGTTCGGCCATTTCTTCGGCTTCCGCGGCGGTGAATACAACCTTACCGCCGGCAGCACCCGGAACGGCATTAATACCGTTTGCGATCTTGGTTGCGGTCTTTGCGGCCTTGGCATCCAACTGAGGATAGAACAACCGTTCGATGTCTTCGGGAGTGATGCGGGCGACGGCTTCTGCCTTGGTCAGCAGTTTTTCTTTGACCATGTCGGCAGCAATCTTGAACACGGCAGCCGCGGTGCGTTTGCCGGTGCGGCACTGGAGCATAAACAGCTTTTCTTCCTGAACGGTGAATTCCAGGTCCTGCATATCCTTGTAGTGCTTTTCGAGCTGCAGGCGAACCTGGCAGAGCTGTTTGTAGGCCTTGGGCAGCAGCTTGCCGAGTTCAGCAAGTTTCAACGGGGTACGGATACCGGCCACCACGTCTTCACCCTGGGCATTGATCAGGCAATCGCCATAGAATATGTTTTCGCCGCTATTGGGATCACGGGTAAAGCATACGCCCGTACCGCTGTGGTCACCCATATTGCCGAACACCATGGTCTGAACGTTGACCGCGGTGCCTTTGAGGTCGCTGATTTTTTCCACGCGGCGATAGGTCACGGCCTTGTCGGCTTCCCAGCTTCCGAACACGGCGCCAATCGCGCCCCAGAGCTGTTCATACGGATCCTGCGGGAATGCCTGACCTTTCATGTTTTCTGAATAGAACTTCTTGAAGTCGGCACACAGTTCTTTGAGAGCTTCTGCATTTAATTCGGGGTCGGTCTTGACGCCGGCTTTCTTTTTGGCATGATGCAGCATTTCTTCCATCGGCTCTTTGGACAAGCCCATCGCTGTGGTGCTGTACATCTGGATAAATCGGCGATACGCATCATAGGCAAAACGAGGATTATTGGTTTTTTTGGCCAGACCTTCAACCGACTGGTCATTGAGACCGAGGTTCAGGATGGTTTCCATCATACCCGGCATCGAACGGGCGGCGCCGGAACGAACCGAAAACAGCAGGGGATCATTCACATCGCCGAATTTCTTGCCCATGGCTTTTTCGACTTTGGCCATGTTTTCACGCACTTCAGTTTTCAATGCATTGGAAATCTTTCTGCCAACCTTGTAGTATTCTTCGCAGTTGGGAATTGAAATGGTGAATCCGGGAGGAACCGGCAGTCCGGCGGCAGTCATATCTGCCAGGCCAGCGCCTTTACCGCCAAGAATCATCTTCCGTTCGCTTTCCGTTTTGGCGACAGTCATCCCTTCGGCCTTGCCGTTGCCGAAGAAAAACACTGTCTTTTTGGCCTTGGCCGGGGAGGCTTTTTTGGCCGCAGCTTTAGCTTTCGCCTTTGCCATGTTCTGTTTCTCCTATATCTGAAATTTGTTAATTTTTATATGGCGTTCCTGGTATAGACCCCGACCGCCGGGGCGCAGAATATCTTCTAATGCAATATAAAGATTGCAAAATATAGCCCACTCTCAAGGATGTGTCAACCCGTAAATACCCTGCAATGTCCGGAAAAAACCGAATTTGTGCAAAAAAGAACAATACGCATCCTGACGTCTAATCTACAAATAACTATACCTTCTCCACTATTATTTATATACAAAATAGAGACCTCTGGATTGCATTCATAATGGATATAAATAATCCCGATAATATTTGTTGTCTTTTCAGAAAATTAAAATTTTTGGCCTAAAAAATAGACCAGAATTGAGTATATTAAATAGCGTTCAATTGTATTTATAAACCTTCAATGGGGTTGCACAGGACAAGATAAACAGAACACAAAATGAGTCTGTGTTCATAAAAAATCAGCCGGAGGATTAATGAATCGAATTATAACTTGTTGCGGGATTCTTGTAGTCACACTTGCTTCAATAGCACTTTGTGCACCGCATGGGGGTGAGATATACGAGCTTTCCCAGTCCGATGGAAGTGCAGTCCAGGTAAAGGTTTATGGTGATGAATATTACCAATACGTTGAAACACTCGACGGCTACACCGTGATTCGTAATCCTCAGAGCGGCTGGATTGAGTACGCTGTGACCAACGAGGATGACAGCGAGTTTGTGGGAACAGGTGTGGTTTACGATGATAAAGCAAATACGGACCCATATCATCCCATTTTTGAATCCTTCGCACGAAAGGCGGCCGAGGCCAACGGAAAACAAGGCAAACTGGACAATAATAAGCCTTTTATTGATAAAAAGAAGCGACTTCGCAAAGAGTCCGCCAGGCAAAAAGCCTTCGACAATATGAAGCAGATTGACCCGAGGAAATATGCCGCCCTGACGGGGGATACTTCAGTACAGGCTTCGCAGGATATCAGCCCTGCCGGGGATATCTCTGCAGCCCCAGTCACCGGGGCGGTCATCGGATTGACCATTCTGATCGATTTTTCCGATCAGCCGGCAACCATCTCACAGGCTGAGATTGAAAAATACTGCAACCAGCCCGGCTACACCGGTTTTAACAATGCCGGCTCTGTTTATGATTATTTTTACGATGTGTCCAACGGTAAACTCCAATACACCAATTATGTCACTGCGTATTACAGGGCTAAAAATCCGAAATCCTACTACGAAGGGGATTGCAGCAGTTGGGGTAAATCCAGCGAACTGATTAACGAAGCGGTACGCGATCTTGATGCAAAGGGTTTTGATTTCCGCATTCTGAGTCTGACTGGAAGTCGAGTCCGCGCGTTAAATATTTTCTATGCCGGTAATCCTTCCTGCGGCTGGAGCAAGGGGCTTTGGCCGCACAAGAGCTGGTGGTCAGGTTACACTACCAATGAGGGCGTTACCTTTGGTGACTATCAAATGAGCAATATCGGCAGCAGCCCGTCCATTTATGTTTTTTGCCATGAGAACGGGCATATGGTGTGCGGCTACCCCGATTTATATGATTACGGCGGAGAGTCGAGCGGGGTCGGCAATTTCTGTTTGATGTGCGGGCGGCCCAATGACAGAAAACCGGTTCCGCCCTGTGGTTATCTTCGTTCCACCACCGGCTGGGAAACCGTCATTGACATCACCAATGACCCGGCCGGCACGCTGCGGCAGCACACCGCCAACACCAATGTCAGCTTTAAATACACCAATCCGAATAATTCCAGAGAATTCTTCATGATAGAAAGCCGGCTGAAAACCGGTCGAAGCGAAGTCATTCCGGCCGAAGGGCTTCTCATCTGGCATGTGGATGAAGACGGCAGCAACAATAACCAGGAAATGACTCCGGCATCCCATTACAAAGTCTCGCTGGAGCAGGCCGATGGCGCGTTTCACCTGGAAAAAAACAACAATAGCGGCGACAGCAACGATTCGTTTCGTGCCGGGTATAAAAATCAGTTTGATGATTACACCTCCCCCAGCAGCCGTTGGTGGAGCGGTGCCGTATCCGGCCTGAGCCTGACACAAATCAGTGCGGTATCAGGACAAATGAGCTTTATCGTTGGCGCCAGCGCCCCGGCGGGCTATTGGAAATTTGACGGCAACGGCAATGACAGCAGCGGGGCCGGCAAAACACTGACCCTGTTTGGCAGCCCTGCATGGTCTTTGGACACATGGAAAGACGGCATGGTCAATCTTGATCGCTGCCTGATGTTCGACGGCATCAATGATTATGCCCAGGTTTCCAGCGTGGCCGATTCATCCGCCTCGATTAGCGCGGCATTCTGGCTGCGCTGCGATACGCCAGGCGAAATGGTACTGCTGGATAAATTCCCCTCCGATTCCAGCGGAGCTGGTTGGCGCATCTGGATGGACAGCACAGGCCAACTGCACTTCACCATCGGCTCTCTGGGAGCCTCGACTGACCTGGCTGCCGGTCAGCCTGCGGCAGTCAACGGCCTGTGGCGGCATGTCGGCTGCACCTTCACCGGCGGCAAAGCCATTATTTTCATTAACGGCCAGGCCGTCGCAGAAGCCACAGAAATACCCTACACGCCGGCCTCTTCCGGAATACTGACCATCGGCAAAAGCAATGCCGTCGCTTTCGGCCAGCCGTTCAGCGGACGGATGGATGAATTAACAATTTACACCACCAGTCTCAACGATCTGCGCATTCAAGCGATGCCGGGTCTGGCATTTCAGGAACAATTCGGGACCATCGGATACTGGAAGCTCGACGATCTGTCGGGCACGACCGCATCGGATCACAGTGCCATGTCCAGCAGCGGCACATTAAACGGGGGAATGACATTTGAAAAAAATGCCGTCGCCGGAGTCCGCGGCAAAGCGCTTTCGTTTGACGGGACCGATGATTATATTCAGGTCGCCAACGGCACATCCACTCCCGGCACGGGCTTCAGTGTCAGCCTGTGGGTGTATCCCACCGCGGTTAAGACCTGGGCACGCTTTATTGATTTCGGCAACGGCTCCGGATCGGACAATATCCTGCTGGCACGCAGTTCCAGCAGTAATGATCTGGTTTTCAAATGCTACAACGGAACGACAGACGGCGGAGGCGTAACGGCAACCGGCGCCATTGAACTGAATAAATGGCAGCATTTTGCCGCAACGCTGGATGCTGCCGGCAACGCCAAACTCTATAAAAACGGCACCCTGATCAAGTCCGGTGCAACGGGTATATTCAAGAAAATCGCGCGCATCAATTCCTATATCGGAAAAAGCAATTGGAGTGCCGACCAGTTGTATCAGGGAGTTATGGACGAAGTCCAGATTTTCAATTCGGCACTGACCCAACAGCAGATTCAAACGCTGATGAACGGCACCTGGGCCATGGCCCCATCACCCAAAGATCAATATCCCCTGGCTTCGACGCAGCCCCTGCTAAGCTGGCAGGGAACCACCTCGGCAGTGATGTATGGAATCTACCTGGGAACCGACGCTGCCGCCCTTGCCGCGGCAACACCGGCCAGCCCGGAATTCCTGGGGTATCGACAATCCAGCCTGTTCAATCCCGGAATGCTCAATATCCATACGGTCTATTACTGGCGAGTTGATTCCATTCTGGATAACGGCATAATAATCCCCGGCCCCGTATGGAATTTCACAACCTCGGGTTCACTGACGCAACAAATCTATACCGATATCAGCGGGTCGAGCGTTTCCAGCCTGACCAGTGCATCCAAATATCCCAATAGCCCGGATATTTATGACACAGTAACCTCCTTTGAATCCGCGACGGACTGGCTGGACAATTACGGCATCCGCATGGAAGGGTATCTGACACCGCAAACCAGCGGATCGTACATCTTCTGGATTGCGGCTGACGACGCCTGCGAACTGTGGCTGAGCACCTCGGACAACCCGGCCAATAGCTCGCGGATTGCCTACTCCACCGCCTATACCAATTCACGCCAGTGGACCAAGTACTCCACGCAGAAATCTGCAGCCCGGAGCCTGACTGCCGGTCAGCGCTATTACATCCGCGCCCTACAAAAGGAAGCATCCGGCGGGGACAACCTTGCGGTTGCCTGGCAGGGACCGGATTGTCCGACCCGCAGCGTTATTCAAAGCCGTTTTCTGACGCCGTATGTGACCAAGGCGGCGCCGATGTTCAGCGGTGAGGTCATCA
>CAZKAI010000148.1:6614-8809 GCA_964550565.1 uncultured Pirellulales bacterium | reverse complement strand
GTCACGGAGACGCCTTTGTCGCGGAGGTAGGATTTCAGGTCGGGGATGGTGATGGTCTTGAAGTGAAAGACCGACGCGGCCAGCAGGATTGTGGCCCCGGCCTGGACGGCATCATAGAAATGCTCGAGTTTGCCTGCACCGCCGGAAGCGACGATTTCGGCTGAGGTCGCACTGGCCATTTTTCGAATGATGGGAAGATCATAACCGGTTTTGGCTCCATCGCCGGCTTTACTGGTGGGAAGAATCACCGGCACACCGTAGCCATCCACCCGCTTGGCCCATTCGAGGGCATCATATCCGGTGGCAGTCCGCCCGCCGTCGATAAAGACTTCATATCCGGATGGCAAGGCGGGATTCTGGTCCACATCGATAGCAACGGTGATTTTCTGCGGGCCGAATTCCCGGACCATCTCGGCAATGACCTCGGGCTTGCGAAACGCGGCACTGCTGGTCGAGATTTTATCCGCTCCCGCGTCCAGCACCGCCGCGGCCGTGGCCACATCGGAGATGCCGCCGCCCACGGTAAACGGCACGGTCGTCGCCTGGGCCACCCGTTTGACGACATCGAGCATAGTTTTGCGTTTTTCCACGGTGGCCGTGATATCCAGAAGGGCCAGCTCATCGGCACCCGCCCGGCAGTAGGCAATGGCACATTCCACCGGATCGCCGGCATCGCGAATATCCACAAAGTGAACCCCTTTTACGACGCGGCCATTCTGCATGTCCAGACAGGGCATAATTCGGATGTGTTTTGTCATGAGTGTCCCTTTCTTTTGTATTTTTAGAAACCGAATACAGTTTATCTACAAATACTCTCTGCGATTACCATACCTAAAGCGGGCGAAAAAATAAACTGGAAAAACCAGGAAATCCTCCTGAAGCGAGATGGGAAAATCTTATCCTATCCAAAGAGCCGAGTTTTCTTGACAAATAAAGTGTTAAAATGTATAATTTGACCTACTTATATGGAATTATTACGGCTATTTTTTGCGTTTTTATAGGACGAGGTAATGCAAAGGCAGTTATTCGTCATTGTGGGGGTCTTTTTATTCTTACTTCATCTGACCGCGAGTGCCGCACCTATATCGCTTGAGCAGGCAGGTCGGGCGGGCAAGACGTTTGCCGCGTTGCGCCAGCATTCCAACAAACCTTCCCATGCAGTTTCCGCTGGTATCCCAACGCCGGGAAAACAGATTCGCAGTCTGGCCCTTCTGCAAAAGGACAATTTCACGCTGGGCTATGTGGTGCATCTGGAACCGCAGGGGTATATCCTGATGACGGCGGATGACCAGGCGCCGCCGGTTAAACTCTATAGCGAAGACAGTTCGTTTGACCAACTGCCGCCGGGATTTCGGGCGGTGATTGAACTGGAGATGCAGGAAGACCTGGCCTGGCTGGGGCAGATGCCGGGACAAGAGACGGTGTTTCATCAGCAGTGGAGTACCCTGCTGGAATCGGAAGATCCCAACACCATCCAGGCCGCTGGCAGCAATACGGTGCTTTTGACGACCTCATGGAATCAGAATTATCCATACAACTATTACTGTCCAACCGCTGCCGGCGGGCCGAGCGGACGGGCGTATGCCGGCTGCGGTGCGACGGCTTTGGCTCAGATTCTGCGATATCATGCATCACCCCTGGCTGCGGCCCAGGATCACACCTATACGGATTTCACCGGGACCTGCACGGGAACTTATTCCATCAGCGATGTCGGGATGGGCAATTATGACTGGGCGAATATGCCGATGGCCCTTTCTTCATCCAGCCCCACGATACAAATCCAGGCTGTCGGGCAACTGATTTACCATTGCGGTATCGCTTTGGAGTCGGACTTCGAAGCCGGTGGAACGAGCTCTTCGCCGAGCGATATTGCCCCGGCGTTTCGCAATTATTTCAACAGCACCTGTGATGATTATGTGTATAAAAGCATCTACCCCGAATCGCTGTGGTATAACAAAATTGCAGCCGATATCGACGCCGAGAAGCCGGTGTTTTACACGATGTGGTCGGCAGACAATACCAACGGTCACGCAGCAGTCTGTGACGGGTACCGCAACGGCAATGAGATTCACCTGAATCTCGGCTGGTCCGGTTCCGGCACGGCCTGGTACACGATGAGCAGTGTCAGCTATGGCGGATACACATGGACGATTCACGGCGGCGTGTTTAATATCACGCCCATTGCATACGGGTCT
>CAZKAI010000148.1:0-6514 GCA_964550565.1 uncultured Pirellulales bacterium | reverse complement strand
TTGTCCTTGGAACGGGAACGGGAACGGATTATTTTCCGCTGGCAACCTCGCGTCAGGCGGCCCGGACACAGACGATTTATCTGGCCGATGAAATCGGCGGCCCCTGTACGCTGTATTCGCTGGCGCTCCATGTTGCCACGGCGCCCGGCCAGACGATGAATCAATTCACCATCCGACTCAAGCATACGACGCTGGCTGCGTTTAGCAGTACCGTGTGGGATTCATCCGACTGGACCGTGGTCTATCAGGCCAGCCAGACGGTGACGGCGGCGGGCTGGAATGAGTTTGTTTTCACGACCCCCTTTGAGTATGACGGCCAGCAGAATCTGATGGTCGATATTTCCTTCTACAACAGTTCGACGTCCACCAGCGGCATGTGTTATTATTCCACCCCGGGCGGGAATCGTACGCTGCGATATCGTACAAGCACCTCATCCTATGGAAACCCATTGACCTGGACTGGGGTATCGCCGCGGCCCAGTACGAGCGGTTTTGTCCCGAATATCCGACTGACGATCGCAGCGAAAACACCCGACCTGACAGCCAATGGTTTTGTGGATATGGACGATTATGCCCTGTTCAGTTTCTGGTGGCAAAGCAACTGCGATGTGTCCAACAACTGGTGCGAGGGCACTGACATGGACTGGTCGGGACAGGTCGACTGGCAGGACCTGAACCTGTTTGTGTCTTCCTGGCTGAACGACATCTAACATCCTTCGGATTTATTGCTTGATTCCGGAATACCTTACGGGATACAATCCTTATCGCAGCGAGCAGTGTAATCTTCTCTGATGCGAATTGAACAAGAGAATCCTTTTATCAGGGAGTTTTTATGCGAACCCGACCTGTCTTGCGTTTTCGGCCTTTTGTCTCGATTCTGACGGGATTTTCGTTTGCGGCTATCGTTATCACCGGAGCGGTGCTGTTTGTCACCCCGCCGGGACGCGTGGCCAACTGGAACAACTGGACGGTCTGGGGGCTGAGCAAACAGGATTGGTCGGCCCTGCATATCTGCTTTTGTGCGCTTTTTACGATCGCTTCGGTTGTACATATCGTCTTGAATATCAGGCCGCTGGTCAATTATTTTGTATCCCGTATTCAGTCGGCTCGACGGCTTCGGTATGAATGGATTGGGGCACTGGTGCTGTGCGGCATTGCAGCGTGGGGAGCATTGAAGCCCTTTGCTCCGTTCAGTTCCCTGCTGCGTCTGAATACAACACTTAAAAACAGTTGGGACTCACAAACTGCGGAACAGCCGCCGGTGCCTCATGCGGAATTGCTGACTATGACCCAACTGGCCGAGCAGGCTGAGATTCCGGTTGATAAAGTTCTTGCCAACCTCAAGAGTGCAGGAATCGAAGCCGGGCCGGAGGACATTTTTGGAACGATTGCAGACCAGGCCGGATATTCTCCCGAAGAGCTGTTTATGCTTGCTGCCGGAAAGACTGAAGCACGAGGTCGCGGTCAGCGGCGCGGAGGCGGCGGAGGGCAAGATGAAGACGGAGGCGGTTCTGGCAGCGGAGGATTTGGACAACAGACGCTGCGGCAGCTCTGCCAGGAATCCAATCTGGACTTGGATGCGGCACTGGAAAGGCTTCATCAGGCAGGCATCAAGGCCTCTGCGGATCAAACCATCCGGCAGGTCGCCGACGAAAACAACATCCGCCCCGGCCAGATTCGGCAATTGCTTTTGCGGCAATAAACCATCGCCAGTACAGGGCTAATTGGCCTGGACAATCACGCGGAACTGGTCGATCCAGGGGCCGCTGCTGATTTCAAACGACAGCACTTTGCGGTTGGGGCTGATGGTAATCACGTCGTGTGCCATATCCTCTTCGGCGCCGGGATTGCGATTATCCAGCCCGCGGTCTTTTTCCCGCTGCATGAACACCGGGTAATCGAAGCCTTCGATGCCCACGATGGCGTCGGTATCCTTGAGTTTCTGATAATGGCCGATGACGCCCAGGATGGGTTTGCTGAAGGTAATCTGGCCGGTCAGCTTACGGTAGTTCTTCCAGTTTTTCGGCCCTTCCTGGTTGAAAAACAGCAGGTAGCTGTTGACTTTTTTACCCGCGACAACCAGCGGCTTATTCTGGGGTGTGTAGCGTTCACAGCGTCCGGGTTTGTTGATATCGACCGGCAGCGGATTTTCCAGAATCAGGTTCTGTCGCTCGGGCATCAGGAATAATTTTTCATTGCTGCGGTATAATTCAAACGACTTTGGCGCTGCCGGCGGCACAAATTCAACCTTTTCAGACATTTGATCCACGCCGTTGGTTAAAGGCCACAGTTCACGGTACTCGGCATGGTCATACGGTATGGTTTCAAGTTCCTTCTGGCCGGGACGGATGCGGGCACTGCTGCCTTTTTTGAGCAGGATGGCTTTGTCGCCCGATTTGGGGATGGGCTGTTTGACGGCAACGGCGCCTTCGAAAACCGAGACGCTGGACTGGCCGTCTTTGGCGACTTTGACACCAAAGGAGGTCCCCAGGTCGATGACATCCATCATGGCGGTGCGAACGGTAAACAGGCTGCTGGGATTATTGACCTTGGCGCTGATTTTGCCCTGTTCGAGTTTGAGGGTATTGTCATCCAGCAATTCAAATCGACTCGGCCCGGCCAGGATGACTACCGTATCGTCCGGCATCCGCAGTCGCATCCGGCCGGAGGTTAGTGTGAAACTGTCCCGCTTAAGCATCTGGCCGACTTCGGGAATCTGGCCCGATTCCCAGCGGGCGTTGTTGACATAAGTTACTTTCGCAATATCCGGCGGAACCGGCCAGAATGCAATGAGTACTCCTGCCGCCAGCAAAACCATCGCCGCGGCTGCGAGCATTCGTCTGACTGACCAGCGGCGCTGCATTGCGGGATTGGCCAGGGGGGACTTAAATCCATTTTGAATAAGCTGGTCGGTCTGGCTTTCGGCGCGGCGATACAATTCAAATATCAACTGGCCGCGGGTCTGCATTTCGCAGAATGCCTCCCGCTTGCGGCTGTCGTTGAGCATTTCGGCATCGAGAATCTGCATCTGTTCAGGCGTGATGGTGCCGTCCTGATACTGAAGCAGGCGAATGACAAACTCCTGCGGGAAATCGAATGGTTCGGTTTTTTCGGTCATTGGGTTATTGTTCATGGGCTACTTTTCTTCGGACACACAGGCCCAGTTGTTTGTGGATACGGGCCAGGGCCTGATAGATCGTTTCAGCCTTGCGTTTCATGTATTCGGCGACCTCGATTCCGCTCATGCCGTTAAAGTAGCGAAGTCGGATAATCGTGCGGTTGTTTTCGGTCAGGCGTTTGAGGCAGTCGGCCAGGGCATCCATCGCCACCGAGTTGTCTTTGCGGTCGTGGGTCGGCCATTCATGCTGAAGGATATCCAGCAGACGTTCACTGAGCATCAGTCCATCGTTGCGGCTGGCACGAAGGAAGTCGATGGCCTTGTTCCGGCTGGCCATGCGGGCCCACCGCATCAGGTGTGCAAAATCCGTGAAAGTCTCGGCCAGCGAAATCGCCTTGACGCAGACATCCTGAAACACATCCTCAGCCGACTGGTAATCCCGTGTAATCGACGAGATAAAGGCAGTCAACAGAATCTGTTCTTTTAATAAGTGTCCGGCAACTTGTTCTTTAGTCAGCATAGCCATCCATAGTATCACATCCTATGGTATTACGGCAAAAAAACCGGTTTCTCGACATGAAATCCGGGAATGATTGCGTCCAGACACTGAATTTTGGATAAACTTCTTCCCAAAATCCGGGTCGTTATTTATGATTCTGGATGCAATAGAAAGGATTCTGAGTGACCCAAACGGATCAAAATATAGACTTGACGACTCCAGTTCAATACCTCAAAGGTGTTGGCCCTGGGCGGGCGGCGGCGTTTACCGACCTGGGTGTGCAGACGGTCGCGGATATGCTGGGGTATTTCCCACGGGATTGGTCGTTTGTGCCGGAGCCGGTGCTGATTGGCGATATTAAGCCGGGCAAGCTGGTCTGTGCCGTCGGGATGGTCGAATGGACAGATTGGCAGCCGTATCGTCGTAAGCCCTTTTTTGAAGCGATCTTAGCAGACAAGACCGGCCTGTGTCGAATCATCTGGTTCAATGGAAAATACCTGATTAACCAGCTTGAGCCTGGGAAGATCCTGCTGGTTTACGGAAAAGTAGATTTTTATCGTCGTCAACTCCAATTTAGTAATCCAAAATTCCATATTCTTCATCCGGACCAGCCGCGTGACAGTGATGCATTCAGCGGCCCTATTTATCCGGCCAGTGCCAATTTGCCATCCTGGCAAATCAAAAGGGTCGTTAAGGCCAATCTCGACATCACAAGTCCGCTAATGCCGGAGCTGTTCGAGAAGCCCTTTCTCAAGAAAAACGACTTAATCAGTCGCCAAAAGGCTTACGAATGGATTCACAATCCCGCCGACGAAAAACAATTAGCCAAGGCCAAGCGCCGGTTGAAATATGATGAATTATATTTGATGCAGCTCGGGCTGGCCCTGAAGCGGCATCATCTGCGCCATACCGCCCCATCCACCCCGCTGCCCTGCAATGACAATATCGACCACCGGATACGCCGGCGATTTCCATTCTTATTGACAGCCGACCAGGACAAGGCGATTGAAGAAATCGTCGCGGATTTGAATCAGTCGGTACCGATGAACCGCCTGCTGCAGGGCGATGTCGGCAGCGGCAAAACCGTGGTCGCCCTGTATGCCGCACTGGTGGCGATTGCCAATAAGCAGCAGGTGGCGATTATGGCACCGACTGAAATTCTCGCCCGGCAGCATTTTCTGAGTATTGAAAAATACCTCAAAAACAGCCAAGTCCGACGGGGATTGCTGATTGGCGGGATGCCGGCGGTCAAACGCGGAGCGCTTTTGCATCAAATCGCCAGCGGCGATATGGATATCGTGGTCGGAACCGTGGCGCTGGTACAGCAGGATGTGGATTTTGATAACCTGGGATTGGTGATTATCGACGAACAGCATAAATTCGGTGTGCATCAGCGGGCGATGCTGCGAAAAGGCAAGTCGCCGCATTGCCTGGTGATGACCGCAACGCCGATTCCACGGACGCTGACAATGACGGCGTTTGGCGATCTGGATGTGTCGATTATCGAGCATTGCCCGCCGGGACGCGGAGAAGTCATCACCCGGCATGTCCATCCCAAAGACCGGATGGCGGCATTTGAATTCATCCGCAAGCAGATTCGCGCCGGACGGCAGGCATATTTTGTCTATCCCCGCATCGATTCTGAAACGACCGCCGAGATCCCCAACGGGGATATCAAGGCAGCAGTGGATGAACATCGGTTTTTGAGCCAGAAGGTTTTTCCCGAATACAACATCGCCTTACTGCACGGCCAGATGACCACTGAGCAGAAAAAACAGATTATGGGGGATTTCCGGTCGGGAAAAATCCAGGCTCTGGTTTCCACGGTGGTCATCGAAGTCGGCGTCGATGTCCCCAACGCCACCATCATGGCCATCGAGAACGCCGAGCGATTCGGACTTGCCCAGCTTCACCAGCTTCGCGGACGCATCGGGCGTGGATGCAACCGGTCGTATTGTTTTCTGTTCTCCCAGAGCGATGACCCGATTGCCCAGGACCGACTGGCCATCATGACACGCAGCAACGACGGCTTTGAAATCGCCGAACAGGACCTGCGGCTGCGCGGGCCGGGTGAGTTGTTCAGTACCCGCCAACACGGACTGGGAGACTTAAAGATTGCCAACATTGTGGATGATTTTGACCTGTTAAATCTGGCCCATCGGGATGCGTTTGATATGATCGGCAGCGATCCCAACCTGAACCGGCCTGAAAATGCCGAACTTCGCAAGACCCTGATTGAAAAATTCGGCTCCTCGCTGGGGCTGGTGGACGTAGGATAATTTTCTGGATTTTCCGCCCCAAAACCGGTAGAAAGAGCTATCAAATCGTACTATACCCAACGGGTATGATTATTCCGCGAGCAAAAGAAGCAAGTGGTCGAAGTTAATGTACTTAGCCGCGATGAACCGGTAAATTTCAAGTAGGATCAGTATAATACCCTACAATCTGTATCGGCAACATTGAGACAGTCTTGTGCCATGAAAATTGAATATAAGAATAAAACACTCGAAAAGACCGTTATTGCCCTGAATTGTGTCGCAATTCTGGTCGTTGCCACGACCTTTGTGATGCTGTTTGGGTTTGATGTGCCGCCGATGCCGCGGATGCTGCTGCGGTATATTGACGGAGGTCTTTTCTTTTTTTTCTTTGCCGAGAAGATTATTCGCTATTTTAATGCCGTTACCAAGCGGGATTATCTGCGGATGTACTGGTTTGAAATTCCGCTGCTGGCAGTGGTGTTGTTTGCGATTATCGGGGCGGGCCGGTGGTACACCGGGGCCTCGGTGCGGGAGTTTTCGCTGGATGTCATCAGCATCTATCTGGCATTTCAGGTCATCGATAAACTGTGCCGCAGTGTGGTCAATATTGCCTCTGCCGGCCACAATCCGGCGCGGGCT
>CAZKAI010000147.1:4363-8886 GCA_964550565.1 uncultured Pirellulales bacterium | reverse complement strand
AAGTCCACACCGGGACTGTTTCGGACTGGGATTGTCTGTGGGGAAACACCTATATTGAAAACGGAACTCTGATTACCGACAATGGCGGTGCTCTGCGTCAGTATAATGGGCCGTCTGAACTGTGGCATGAAAATCCGGAAACCGATGAGCGTATCGGTGCGTTCCGTGCAAACGGCGCTGTCTATTACGGTGTTACGGTAACTCCTCTGACCGATGGCGGCTGGTTCGGCATCAGCGGTTATGATTTCCCGACCGAGCGCGTTTTTGCGGGTATGCCCTGGCAGAGCGGATTTTGGGGCGTTGAAGTATCCGGCGGCGACAAGGCTCTCAGTGCATTTCCCGTCGAATACAACAAAGCAACCCGCATTGTGTCGGTCCTTGATTTTGACGGAGACCAGCTTCGTTTATGGTTCAATCCGGATCAGAATGACTATGACAATGGCGTCGGCAACACCACCGCCGATGTGCAGTTGACCTATACCGGCACGAACTGGAACACAGCGGTTCGTCTGGCTTCCGGCGGCAAGACCCAGTGGGACGACCTGGTCGTTGCCACGGACTTTGCCACGGCTGCTGTTCCGGAACCGACGACGCTTGCCCTGCTGGGCTTGAGCGGACTGTTTCTGGTAAGGCGGAAGAAATAAGTTCTGACTGACAGGTTGGACACACAGGATTGAAGGGCAGGCTTTCGAGTCTGCCCTTTTGTTTTGGAAGATATCGGGGAATCGGGCAGAAGTGCCGTACGGGGCAAATCGTGAAGCCTTCTGCCAGGCATCAGTGCGGGTGTTCTCACGGGCGGTATCCGACATTGACAAGCTGTAATCCAAAACGGATAACCATCATCGGGCATCATAATAAACAACGTACTGCCCGCCGTGGTCACTGGGGGTCAGGTCCCGCCATTTGACAAATTTTGCCGACCCGTCGAGATAGCCGCATGCCAGTCCATTCGGCGCATCTGTCATCTCGCCATCGCCGGTCTTGAATAAGCCTTCCGTATGCGGTGCATACCATCGCCCGCCGTTTCCGCCCACCTCCGACAGGCAAAAACAGGAGATCAGCATCTTTGAAGTTGACTTATCGACTATTTTTTTCGGTGTAATATATTTTCGACCGAGTTTCGAGTCAAACCACTCCCCCCGGCTGCCCCAGTAAATCCAGCCCAGCAGAACCCGCTCGGTCACCACGTAAGTTGACGGCAAGGACATCAGCAGCGTCTTGCTGTCCCTGAGATAGCGTTCGGCGCTGCTGCAGGCTGCCAGCCGCTCACTGGCGTCGTACATTTGTGCCAGCGTATTGAGGGTATAAGCATTAAACAGATAAAGCTGGTCGCCGGCATCCCAGGATGCGTTGTACTGGGGATTGTTTTTATCAATCACGCTGCCCGGCGGCAGAAACTCGTTGAAATCCGCTGAATACAATGAAGCGATAGCCAGCCCCTGGTGGATATTATTCAGACAGACCGTACGCCGGCCATGTTCCCGGACTTTATTCAATGCCGGCACCAGAACCGCCAAAAGCAATGCGAGAATCGAAATGACCACCAGCAGCTCGATCAGTGTGAACGCAGGCCGATTGTTTTTATGCATACGCATACCATGCACCTCCTGAAAAATTTGGAAAGCGTCTTGTTTTATTACCTGCCGGGGCTGTCTGGGGCTGTGTGATAGAAAAGATAAGCCAGTTCTTCCGGAGCAAGCCGGGATTGAGCGTTCTTTTCAGCGAAGGCTTTGGAATCAAAAAACAGGTCGGAATGCTGTTCGGAATACGCCAGCAGGATGTCAATGCGGGTCTGCCTGTTGGCAATCCGGACCTGGACGGGCAGCCTGCTTTTCTGTAAAGCCCAGATTCGAATCGACTCCTCATCCCCTGCCGTGGTTTGCTTGTCAAAGACGGTCAGTTCCTGTGCCAGCCTGCAGGGTGCTGCAGTAAACACCGAATCCTGGACATTATCCAGAGACACACAATTGAGCAGTGTTTCAAGGGAAAATGTTCTGGCTGAACCGATTCGTTGAATAATATGTGCGGCGATATCATCGGGTGCGGCCGGAACATTGCTGACAATATCAAAGGCATCATCGATCCTGCCGTCGCGGCCAAAGATGACCTGGTTATTCGTCAGCGCGCGGCTTCTGCCGTTATCCATCCATAATTCGATCTTTTGGGGAGTATCTGAAAAACCTTCCTGAAGGTAGATCGTTGCCCGAAAATACGGTACAGACATAAATCGCTCATTGACCTGGGCATACGTTGCCGTATCGCCAAGCCCGAAGAGAAATGTCAGGATTCCTGCCAGAACGACAACCGCCGCGGCAATCTGACTGATCAGGAATTTATGCTCTCGAATTCGGCTCAATACCGTCGATGGATTATCTTTGGCCAGGACATAGGGATGAAATTCCAGATCCTGCTTGAATTGGCCCATCGCTTTTTCCATCTTTTCCCGCAGCACAGGGTCAGGCATGTCGCAGACATCCCCCTGCATTTTTCGAACCAGTGTGTCATAAGGATCCATGTGATTGTCGTTATTCATCTTTTTGAGTCCCCTGAGATTTCAGTAAGCCTTGTTTTATAAGCCGGTCGCAGATTTTGGCTTTTGCCTTGCTGTAGTGCGACCGCGCCGTCGGTTCGGAACACTCCAAAACAGCGGCAATTTCCGGAAAGGAAAAATCCTCGATCGCCCGCAGCAGGAAACTTTTACCCTGATGACTGGGCAGCTCGAAAATGGCCTCATAGATGGATTCCAGTGCCGGTGCATCGAGCGAGTCATTGTCTTGTTGCAAAACTGCATTTGATCGCTGCTGCATTGCCTTGGCTTCATGACGCCGGCGGCATTGGGCATCGCGAAGGGCATCATAGGCATGTGTGATGCAAATCCGCAGGATATATGCATGCGGATTTTTTTGTCTGTCAATGATCGCAAGCTTTGTCCATACGGTCGCAAGGACATCATGGAGCACATCCATCGCCATATCCCTGTTGCACACGATGCGGGCAATAACCGACATCATCTGCCGCTCAATCGGCTCAATAAGCCTATTGTAATACTGTTCGCCGTTTGTCATCATCAGTTTTTCTATATCAATAACGGATCAGGGGACCGAATTGTGTAAACAATAATTCAAAATGGACTTTTTTCAAGCGTGTAAAAATTGTATCCAGGTGGGCAACACCCTGACCTGGAATCTATCAATATTGATTTAATGTCTTTTAGCAAAAGACGTTACACTGTTTTCAGGCACAAAAACACAAGGCATTGTGAGGGATAAAACAAAAGGATTCTTAAAGACATTCAGCCACGATTCACAAAACTAGTTGAGCTCATCTCAAGATGTTAAAACAGATAATCTGTTGCCATATATCACCAGCGATGTTATCATAGGGGATGTCGGGAACTGGAAATGTGATTCGAACCCGATACCATTTAGGCGAATAAGCATGATAATCAAAAATCGAAACCAGCAAATGTCCTTGCTGACTTGCTGTCGGGCAAGTGATGCAGCAGGATCGATGGCACCTGTTTAGAGGAGAATTTTGATGATTCTTTCCAGTCTTTCGACCTTATCCACCGTCGCCGTACTATCGATTATTTTGCCCTTTTTTGCACAGCAGGCTATGGCGGCCGACGATTCATCACAACAGGCCCCCGTTGCCGCCAAGGAGCTGTACCTGCCCAAAAACATTGATCGCGTGCCGGAGAACAACGACTTTGCCAGCAATGAAAGTGAATACAGCTCCAAGCGGATGGTGCAGGGCAACAATATCGCCATTTTCTGGAGCAGGGAATATGGCGATGACCCGATGAGCAATCCGAATGAAAAGAAACGGTTTAATCCGGCCGAATCGCTGGCCGAATGCGAACGCTTTTATGACTATTATGTCAATGAGCTCAAGATGGTACAGAAGGGTCAATCACTGACGGATCGCTACAAGATGCTGGTGATTGTGTTCGGCGGCGATGATGGGACGGCCTATGGCGGCGGGAGCGATGACAAAATCGGGGTGTTGTGGACGCCGGCGGTTCGCATCAACAAAAAACCGTATGGGGCACTGGCTCATGAGATGGCGCATTGCTTTCAGTATATCTCACGGCTTGACAGCGGGCGCGGCCCCGGGGGTGCCATCATGGAAATGTCGGCTCAGTATATGCTCTGGCAGGTGTACCCGGAATGGATGACGTTTGAACACTATCACCTGGTTGATTTCCTGAAGCAGACCCATTATGCTTTTTTGCATCCGATTAACATGTATCATTCGCCTTATGTATTGGAATACTGGTCGAATAAACACGGCAAGGAATTTTTCGGTACCCTGTGCCGGGCCACACAATCCGGCGAGGATCCGGTGATGACCTATAAGCGTCTGAACGGGCTGACCCAGGAGCAGTTTAACGATGAGATGTTTGATGCGTGCAGGCGTTTTATCACCTGGGATATGAAACGAATCGCCGCCGTGGCCAAACCTTATGCCAACCAGCACACGTGTACGCTGCAGGATATCGGAGACGACTGGTACCGGATTGC
>CAZKAI010000147.1:0-4263 GCA_964550565.1 uncultured Pirellulales bacterium | reverse complement strand
ACGGAAAATACCGCGGAAGAACAATGGCCGTATCAGATTCAGTTGGCCGGAACGAAACTGGATGGTTCGGTCATACAATCCATGTCGCCCAAAGAGATTTCGGCTAAATAACAGCGGTTTGCAGCAAAGAAGAGGCAGGATGGACAATACGGGATAGGTTTATCACATTAAAAAGGAGAGCTCTTGCAAAGCAAATACCAATACGGTTGAAGGGTAAAATTGAAACTGAATTCCGGCTCTTTTTTTAAAATTTACACAACATATCCCATCTTTTAGATGGCATATTTTGTGTCTCATCTTTTTATTTAAGTTCAGCTTGAAATCGTGCCATACAAAATGGATTTCATCCAATCTGTCTGGTGGAATTTATGCTTTCATTTATGGTGAAGCTGATTATACTAACGGACATATCAACAAACCCAGTATCCCAGCAGTAAATGTGTGTATTTACCTGCTGTGTTACTCGATAAATCATAATTTCAAAGAGAAAGTGTACGCCTATGATGGTAAGAACTGATGTATTGTTTCGAATGGTATCACAGACTTCATTATTGATATTGGTTACGCTGGCAGCCTCCTGCCATCGTGATGCAAATGCGCGCAAGGGCGACGAAGCCCCCCTGTCCAGCTATGTCCGTCCATTGATTGGAACCCATGGCGAAGGGAATGTGTACCCGGGGCCGTCGGCTCCGTTTGGTATGGTTCAACTCAGCCCGGACACCGACAAGGTCCTTTGGGCGACGGCATCGGGCTATGAATATTCCGACCCTACAATCCTCGGTTTCAGCCTGACGCATCTGTCCGGCACAGGCATTCCCGATTTGGGTGATTTTCTGTTTATCCCGCAGGTGGGCAAGCCTGAACTGGTCTCCGGCGACAAAGAACACCCCGAACAGGGCTATCAATCTCCGTTTTCTCACGATGATGAATATGCTTCGGCCGGATACTATCGGGTCAAGCTCCAGAAATCCGACGTGACTACGGAACTGACCGCAGGTGTGCGTGCGGGCATCCTTCGCTTTACCTTCCCGGCCAGCGACGAAGCCTCGATTATGACGGACCTGGCCCATGTACTCAGCGGCGGACGCTGGAAGATCGCCCAGTCGCACGTGCGTATTGAAGATAATGCCACTGTGACCGGTTTTCATATTGTCAACGGCTGGGCCAAGGAACGACACCTGTATTATGCCGCACGGTATTCCCGGCCTTTCGATGAAGCCCTGATTGTCAGCAACGGCAAGCCGGTTATTTATGACAGCCATGCCAATTACCGGTTCCGCAGCCGCCGGGAAGCGGCCGGAACAGACCTGCGTTTTCTGGCCAAGTACAAAACCAAAGCCAGCGAAGTCATTCAGGTCAAGGTTGCGGTTTCCAATGTCAGTGCCGCCAATGCCCTGCAGAATCTCGATACGGAAATCCCCGGCTGGGATTTTGAAAAGGTCATCAGCGACACCTGCAAAAAATGGGATAAGGAACTGGCCCGGATTCGTATCGAAGGCACCCAGCAGGAAAAAGAGACTTTCTACACGGCCCTCTATCATGCCTTCCTGACGCCCAATACGCAGCAGGATGTGAACGGCCAATACCGCGGCTTTGACCATAATATCCATACAACCGACGGCTTTGACAAATATACCATCTTTTCACTGTGGGATACGTATCGTGCCACGCATCCGCTGTTTGCCCTGATTCAGGCCCAGCGAAATTCGGATATGATCAACTCCATGCTGGCCCACTATGACCAGAGCGTCGATCATCTTCTGCCGGTGTGGGAGCTGCAGAGTAATGAAACATGGTGTATGATCGGTTATCACGCTGTTCCTGTCATTGCCGATGCGTATCTCAAGGGTAATAAGGGCTTTAATCCCCAGCGTGCCTACAATGCCATCAAGACGACGGCCATGAATCCGGATTATGATGCGGTGGCCGATTTTGCACGGCTGGGCTGGGTGCCGTTTGACAAGGAAAACGAGGCCGTCTCCAAAACGCTCGAATATGCTTATGATGACTATACCATCGCCCAGATGGCTAAAGCCCTCGGCAAGATGGACGATTACAATTACTTCATGAAACGGGCCGGCTTCTATAAGAATATTTATGATCCCGAAACCGGCTTTATGCGAGGCCGTGATTCACAGGGCAACTGGCGGACGCCGTTTGATCCGCAGGGCTTTGTTCAGGGCGGCGACTTCACCGAAGGAACAAGCTGGCAGTATAGCTGGTACGTGCCGCACGATGTGCCGGGTCTGATTCAGTTGATGGGCGGAAAAGAAGCCTTCCTCAACCGGCTGGATCAGCTTTTCGTGCTCAGTTCACCCGAAAATGGCGATAAAGAAGTCGATGATATCTTTGGCCGCATTGGGGAATACTGGCACGGAAACGAACCCAGTCATCATATCATCTACCTCTATTGTTACGCAGGGCAGCCCTGGAAAGCTCAGAAGCTGCTGAACACGGTTGTTAAAACTCAGTACGGCAATAAGCCGCATTCGCTGACCGGCAACGATGACTGCGGCCAGATGTCGGCGTGGTATATGTTCACCTGCATGGGCTTCTATCCGGTCGCCCCGGCCAGTGATTATTATGTCATCGGTGCCCCGCAGATGAAACACATTGCCATGCGTCTTTCCAACGGGAAAACCTTTACCATGACCGCCGAGAATCTGTCCGACCAGAATATCTATATCCAGTCGGTTCGCCTCAACGGCAAAGACTGGAACAGTCCGTTCCTGCCTTACAGCGAGCTGAAAACCGGCGGCACGCTGCATTTTGTCATGGGCCCGCAGCCCAACATGCAGTGGGGCATTTCGGGGCTGGACTCAATTTAACGTGATGTCATGATAATGGGATGGTCAAGGTGTCCAATCGTCTTGGTGCATTACATATCGTCAGGCGGCTGAGAGAAAAGGGCTTTCAGGCCTTTTACGCCGGAGGCTGTGTGCGCGATATGCTTTTGGGCCGGCGCCCGAAGGATTACGATGTCGTCACTAATGCCTTACCGGAACAAATAATCAGGCTGTTTCGACGAACCCTCGA
This sequence comes from uncultured Pirellulales bacterium, assembly GCA_964550565.1. Taxonomy (GTDB): domain Bacteria; phylum Planctomycetota; class Phycisphaerae; order Sedimentisphaerales; family Anaerohalosphaeraceae; genus Anaeroglomus. The sequence goes on along the minus strand of CAZKAI010000147.1, from coordinate 1,227 downwards.
AATCGGTGCCCAGTTCGGCGTCATCATGGTTCTCATGGATGGCAAGCAGGTCGAGGTGGCCACCTTTCGCACGGAACACGGTTATGCCGACGGCCGCCATCCCGACCAGGTCGAGTTTGCCACAGCCAAAGAAGATGCCTATCGCCGGGATTTTACCATCAATGGGATGTTTTTTGACCCCATCAGCCGGCAGATACATGATTTCGTCGGGGGTCAGCAAGACATCCAGCGGCGAATCCTGCGGACCATCGGCCCGGCCCGCGAGCGGTTTGGTGAGGATTATCTGAGGATGCTGCGGGCGATTCGCTTTGCAGTCCGATTCGATTTTGCGATGGAGCCGACCACCTGGGATGCAATATGTGAACTGTCCGGGCGAATTACCCGCATCAGCGCCGAACGCGTTGCCAATGAGCTGGAAGGCATCCTGACCCATCCCAACCGAAAACATGGGGGGCAGTGCCTGCACAACAGCGGGCTGCTGGCTCATATTTTCCCGGGGTTGGATTCCGGGCAGGTCGATGATGGATTGTCGGTCATGGGCTTTCTGCCCAAAAATGCGGACTGGCCGCTGGCACTGGCCGCGTTGTTCGCCGGGCTTGATGTGCAGCAGGCACTGGAGATGGTGGAACGATTAAAGCCCAGCCGGTCCTTGGTCAAACAGGTTGCTTTCCTGTTGAAGCATCGGGGGCAACTGGCCGATGGCGATATCCCTCTGGCTCAATTGAAAATGCTGGCCGCCGAGCCGTATTTCTGGGACTTATTCGACCTCCAGAAAGCGATTCAAAAGGCTCAAAAAGGCCCTCGCGCCGGCCTGGCCCGAATCAAACGGCGTCTCAAAGACCTCAAAGGCAAGGACATCACTCCCAGGCCGCTGCTGGATGGGCATGCCCTGATGGCCCTCGGCGCCTTGCCCGGCCCGATGGTCGGCCGGCTCAGTCGCGAGATGTATATTGCCCAGCTTTCCGAGCATATATCGACCGAAGAACAGGCCCGAAAATGGGTGCGAAAATGGCTCGATAAGAACCTAAGTGCCTATAAATAATAAATATAGGTAAATTCTGAGGGCTTTGCTGTCGACATGAAAAATTTGTAAAATTTCGTCGGCAAGGGCTTGTTATTGCCTAAAAAATATGGTACAAACCAAAATCTGTCGGGGCCATAGCTCAGTTGGGAGAGCGCTTGCATGGCATGCAAGAGGTCGTGAGTTCGAATCTCATTGGCTCCATT
>CAZKAI010000146.1:0-8902 GCA_964550565.1 uncultured Pirellulales bacterium | reverse complement strand
GACTGGGTCAAGACCGCAGTGTTCTGCCGGCAGATTGAAACGATTTCGTTTGGTGTGATGGCCATGGAACTGGATTTTGCCGCGAATGCGGAGGCTATCGAAAACCTAATAGAAAAAATCATTGAAAAGTAGCTCTATAGAATAAATATATGAACAGTGCAGATTTGTTAAAGATAGTAACCGGCCTTGGGTCGCCGACGGTATTGCTGGTGGGCGATTTCATGCTGGATATGTATGTGTACGGCGATGCCCTGCGGATCAGCCCGGAGGCCCCGGTTCAGGTGCTTAAGGTCGTTCGACGGGACTATGCCTGCGGCGGTGCAGCGTCGGTTGCCGCGGATGTACTGGAACTGGGTGCTAAATGTCTGTGTCTGGGGATTACCGGCACGGATGACACCGGGCAGCAATTACGCAACAAGCTGGCCGAACGCGGGGCGGATTTGTCGGGGCTGCTGGCTGTGGAAGAACGCCCGACCATTACCAAGCAGCGTATCATTGGCCTTGCCCAGCATCGGCACCGCCAGCAGCTTTTGCGGGTGGATGATGAAATCACCGAGCCGCTGGAGGCCGAACGCTACAAACAGCTTCTGGATTTATACAAAGAACGGCTGCCGAAGGCGGATGTGGTCTGTCTTCAGGATTATAACAAGGGGATTCTGCAGCCGCGGTTTTGTCAGCAGATGATTACGCTGGCCCGACAGGCGGGCAAAAAGGTGCTGGTTGATCCGCCGCTGCATGAGGATTATTCGAAATTTACCGGGGCCTGCCTGATTACGCCCAACCGCAAGGAGGCCTCGGTGGCATCGGGGATTAACGTCAACAGCATCGAGGCGGCCCAGCAGGCGGCCAAAAAACTGCATTCGCAGCTTAGTCTGGATGCGGCGATTATCACCCTGGATAAGGAAGGTGCCTACCTGCATTCGGACACGCTTTCGGAACAGATTCCAACCCAGCCTCGAACAGTCTATGATGTGACCGGTGCGGGCGATATGATGCTGGCGATGATTGCAGTGGCGCTGGCGGCGGGATGCGATTACAAGACAGCGGTGCAGATATCCAATATCGCCGCGGGGCTGGAAGTCGAGAAATTCGGCGTGGCCACCGTCAGCATCGACGAAATCGTCAATGAAATCCTTGCCACACGCAAGGGGAAGGCCGGAAAGATTCGGGAGATTGACGCCCTGCGGGATGAGCTGGCTTTCCATCGCAAATCCGGCCAGAAGATTGTCTTTACCAATGGCTGTTTCGATGTGCTGCATCTGGGGCATATAGAATATCTGAAATTCTGCAAATCGCACGGGGATATTGTGGTCGTAGGGCTGAATTCGGACAATTCCGTCCGGCAGCTCAAGGGGCCAACCCGTCCGATTAATAACCAGCATGAGCGGGCGGCGGTACTGGCGGCGCTGGAGTGCGTGGATTATGTGACGATTTTCGATCAGCCCGACCCGCTGGCACTGATTCAGCAGGTCCGGCCGGATGTGCTGATTAAAGGGGCCGACTGGGCCAACAAAGGCGTGATTGGACGGGAATTTGTCGCTTCCTACGGCGGACAGACGATTCTGGCGCCGATGCTGGAAGGCAAAAGCTCCACGGCCACTATCGAAAAAATGAAACAGCAATAAGGGCCTGCGATGAAACATAAAGCCGTATTTCTGGATCGCGACGATACGCTGATTGAAGACCCGGGGTATATCAACCACCCCAGCCAGGTCCAATTGCTGCCGGGCGCGGCGTCTTCGCTGGCCCAGCTTCGCAGGATCGGATATCGGCTGGTCGTGGTCAGCAATCAATCCGGCGTGGCCCGGGGGATTGTATCCGAGGAGGGACTTGCCCAGATTCATCATACGCTGGAAAAGCTGCTGGCCGATGAAGGGGCGTACCTGGATGCGATTTACTACTGCCCGTTTCACCCCGAAGGCTCGATTCCCAAATACCGCATGGAAAGCGATCTTCGCAAGCCGGCGCCGGGAATGCTCTTGAAGGCAGCCAAAGAACTCGATATTGACCTGAGCCAGTCTTGGATGATTGGCGATTCGTATCGGGATGTCGAGGCCGGCAAGCGTGCGGGGTGCAAGACGATTCTGATTAATAATCCGGTCAAGCCGGCAGCAAAAAATCCTGCCGATCCGGAGCCGGACCGTCAGGCGGTCAATATTCGAGAGGCAGTCAATATCATTCGGATGTTTGAACAGCATCGTGACAGCAGACCCGCAGCAGAGCATCTGTCAGTCCAGGACATTTCGGAGGTTCAGGTCGATATGCAAAATCCCAAACAAACGATTGCTGCCGAGACATCACGTTCAGGGGCAAGTCCGGCCAAATCCCAGCCTGTTGAGACCGTTGGGCTTGTTCGAGACTACCCGACAGCCAACCAAACGCAGCAGCAGGAACGGTCGCCGGCTGCCCAGCCAAAGCCGGCGGCACGAGCTGAGACGCCTTTGCCCAGGGACACTGAGAATCTGCTTAACGACGTCCTGATTCATCTGAAGGCGGCCTATAAGCTGGGGAGGGACGATGATTTTTCCATCTGGATGATTCTGGCCGGAGCGTGCCAGATTGTGGCGGTCGGCTGCCTGGTTGTGAGTTTCTGGTTTTTTCTGGATTCGACGCGTTCGGCGGAGCATATCCTGATTATGATCGGTTTTGCCGCGGTGCTGCAACTGATGACATTAACCTTTTTCCTGATGCGAAATCGAAACTGACCGCCTTATGATTGCCAATCCACAGCATATTCTGGTCTGGCTGCCGTCACCGCTGGGTGACGCGATTATGGCCACACCTGCCCTGTCGTCGATTCGACAGCGGTTTCGGTCGGCAAAGATTACGTTTCTTGCCAGCCGGACCAACAGGGCCTTTCTGGAGCCTTCGGCGTTCTGTGACGATTGGATGGAGCTGGACAAATCCTATTTCCGGATGCTCGGCAAGCTTCGGCAATCCCATTATGATCTGGCGATTCTGTTCAAGAATTCCTTCGGCAGTGCGCTGACGACGAAGCTGGCTGGCATTCCCGCCAGAGTGGGTTATGCCCGTGAAGGTCGAAACTGGATGCTGACCGACAAGCTGATACCGGAAAAAGAAGGCGGCGATTTCAAGCCGGTATCGGCGGTGGATTATTATCTTCATGTCGCACACTACCTCGGGGGCAGCGTTGAGAATAAAAAGCTGTCGATCGGTCTGACGGATGCCGACCGGCAGATGCTGGCCGAATCATGGCCGCAGTTGAACACGATGACCGGTCCGCAGGTGATTCTGGTGCCCGGCGGGGCTTTTGGTCCCAGCAAGCTGTGGCCCGTGCAGCGTTTTGCGGAGCTGGCGGATCGGCTGGCAGAAACCTATCGAGCCACGGTGGTGATTTCCATTGCCCCGACACCACAGGAAATCGCCATCGCCGAACAGATTCAGGGCAACGCTAAACATCCAATATTAAGCCTAGGACAGCGGCCGCTTAAGCCTGGCCCGCTGAAAGCGTTGTACGAGAAGGCGGATTTAGTCATTACCAACGACACCGGGCCGCGCCATATTGCCGCGGCACTCGATAAAAAACTGATTACGCTGTTTGGCCCCAATAATCCGGCCTGGACCCAGACGCATAATCCCAACGAAACTCAGATTATCGGCCAAAGTCCTTGCGCCCCCTGCGACAAACCGCAATGTCTTGCGAAAGAACACTACTGCATGCTGTCCATCAGTGTGGAGCAAGTGTTCAATGCCGCTAAATCCGTTCTTGAAATACCCGCATGATGTATTCCGAATATATCCAGCTCAGTTCCGATGTTTTTGTGCACCCGGATTATGCCGAGGCACTCAAACAGATGCATCTGGATACGCTGGATGCGATATTTGCATTTGAAGGCGGCACGGCACTGGTCAAGAAAGAATTGACGCACTGGCGGAGCCGGACGGAGTTTGTCATCGGCAATCCCCCGCAGCGGTGTTTTATGAAGCGATATGTTGGGCCGCCGAGGATGACGCAGCTTCGCAACTGGATGGCTCATGGGCGGAAGGCTTTAACGGCGATGTATGACTATCTGCCCTGCCGGCCGCTGGAACAGGCGGGCGTCGGCACCTATCAAACCATTGCTTATGGCGGACGCTGGCGGGGATTGTTTGAGGAGAAAAGCTTTGCCATTCTGCTGGAAATCCCGGCAGCGCAATCGCTGGAAAAACAATTGCCGGACTGCCTGACTCGGTCACCGCTGGAAAGCTGCCAGACAGAACGCGTTGCATTCATTCATTCGCTGGCCGATTTTGTCCGCCGATTTCATCAGACCGGCTATTGTCATCGGGATTTATATTTGTGCCATATTTTTTATTCCGCCGTCAACGGTTTTTCGCTGATAGATTTACAGCGGGCCTTTCAGCCGCGATTGTTTCGGCGGCGGTGGATTTTAAAAGACCTGACGCAATTGTATTATTCCTCGCCCGGGGACGTCATCAGCCGGTCGGACCGCCTGCGATTTTATCTGCGGTATAGTCAAAAGGAAAGACTAACCCGCTCGGACCGCTGTTTTATCCGTCAGCTCAAACGAAAAGCGTGGCGGATGGCCGACCGCGAAATCCGCCGGGGCAAAGAAGTCCCCTTTGCAAAATAAACTCATTGCGGATACAATGGCTGACATGCTGTCCACTGCAATCATTATCGAACGAACCTCCATACGCCTTGGCGGAGCCGAGCGGTCCGTGTCCGAACTGGCACAGGAACTGAAGGCCCAGGGCGTTGATGCACAGATACTTGCCGCGGCCGGCAAACCGAGCGAGAATATGACGATCTTATGTTCGCAGCAGGATCATCATCGCACTTCCTTGAAAACATTTGAAGCTGCCATTGAACAGCATCTGTCACAGCATCATTATGATATTATTCACAGTACTCTGCCGCTGGGCTGTGCCGATATTTACCAGCCGCGCGGCGGCAGCTTCAAAGAGGCCATGCTGCAAAATGCGGCCAGCTATTCGAATCCGTGGGTAAGGTTCTGGAAACAGAAAAGCCATTTTCTGAATTTCCGGCGAACGGCCTTTCTGCGGGCCGAGGCCCGTTTATGTGCTGATAATCAGCAGACCATGATTGCAGCGCTGTCCGATTATGTCAAGCAGCAGTTCCTGCGGCATTATCATCTGCCGGAAAGCCGGATTGCCGTGATTGCCAACGGTATCAATCCCAACCGCCCCGCCGATCCGCAGAAATGTCAGGCTTTCCGTCAGAGAATTCTCAATCAAATTCCGGCTGAGATTCGTCAAAAATCCATTCTGCTGTTTTTTGCCGCGACGAATTTTCGGCTCAAGGGGCTGCGAGAAGCCATTATCGCTCTGTCGAAAGCTATTGACCTTCGCCCGCAATGCCCCGCTGTCATCGTGGCGGCCGGATCCAATAAGATATCCGCCTATCAGCGGCTGGCCGGCCAATACCGTGTTGGCGACCGGATACTCTTCTGCGGCCCGCAGCAGGAAACCGCTACCGCCATGACGGCCTGCGATGCGGCAATTCTGCCGTCCTGGTATGATCCGTGTTCGCGGTTTATCCTGGAGGCTCTGGCCGCGGGCAAGCCGGTTTTGACGACCGCGTTTAACGGCGCCTCGGAACAATACGAAGCAGGCCGGCATGGATTTATTATCCAATCTCCATCCGATATTGCTGCGATGGCTAAATGTATTGCAGACCTGGCAAATCCTGATATAATACAGCGGCTGGCAGGCAATATTCTTGCCGACGGCCTGAAAGAGCGTGTTTCGATTACCCGCCACGTCAGGCAATTGCTGGATTTATATAGTGTGATTATCGAGCGAAAGAAAGGACGACACGGTTGATGATGTTTGCGGTCTTATCCATAGCGGCGTACCTGGTCGGAGCGATCCCCTTTGGCCTGCTGATTGCCCGCACCCAGGGTGTGGACCTGCGGAAAGTCGGTTCCGGCAATATCGGGGCGACCAATGTGACCCGGACGCTGGGCAAAAAATGGGGCTACCTGTGCTTTGCGATGGATGTGCTCAAGGGGCTGATTCCGATGCTGCTGGTGCCGGCGTTCGGATTAATTGATAAGGAGCAGGCGACGCTGGGGCAGCTCTCGTTGTGGCTGCTTGTGGGGTGTCTGGCGATATTGGGGCATGTGTTTCCTGTGTACCTGGGCTTCAAGGGCGGCAAGGGCGTTGCCACCAGCCTGGGCGTTGTGCTTGGCCTGTGGCCTTATTATACCTTTTGCGGACTGATTACTTTCGCCGTCTGGGGAATCGCCCTGTGGATATGGCGATATGTCTCGCTGGCTTCGATTCTGGCAGCAGTTATCTTTCCGGTATCGCTGGCCATTTTTACTTTTTGTCTGGCCGAGTGGGAATTAGGGCGTCTGTGGCCGCTGTTTATTGTGGCAATCCTGATGCCGCTGCTGGTCATTGCCCGCCATGCGGAGAATATCAAACGGCTGATGGAAGGCTCGGAGCATAAGATCGGCCGGAAATCCTCTATATAAGCAAATCTGTATATACATTGTTTCATATCTTGTTTTGCTTGCTTTTTTACCGTATTCCGGTTATCTTTGGACTCGTTATAGACTTTGATTGAGGCGAGATTATGGAATTTACAAAAATGCACGGGCTGGGCAATGACTATGTGTATGTCGATTGCTTCAGCCATAAAATTGAAAATCCTTCACAATTAGCTGTTAAAATCAGCGACCGCCATCGCGGTGTTGGCTCGGATGGCCTGATTTTAATTTGCCCTTCTTCGATAGCCGATGTTCGGATGCGGATGTTTAATGCCGACGGGTCGGAATCGCAGATGTGCGGAAATGGCATAAGATGTGTTGCCAAATATGTTTACGATCACGGACTGGCCCAGGCCAATACCGAATTCTCCGTTCCGGGCATGGCCACCATGCCGCATTCGCTTCGGATTGAGACCGGCCGGGGTATTTTGACTCTGGGACTAGACACCAACCGGGATAATAAAGTTGTTCGGGTCTGCGTGAATATGGGCCAGCCGATTCTTCAGGCCTCACAAATTCCTGTGGCTCTCGAAACCGACCAGGTTGTGGGAGTCAGCCTCCAGGTGGCCGGGCAGGAACTAAGTATGACCTGTGTTTCGATGGGTAATCCCCATGCGGTCTTTTTCTGTGAAGACCTCGATGCGATTGATTTATCCGTGGTTGGACCCCTGATTGAAAATCACCCGCTGTTTCCCGAGCGGATCAATGTGCATTTCGTCAAGGCTGACAACCCTCAGGAATTTACCATGAGAACCTGGGAACGCGGCAGCGGGATTACGCTGGCCTGCGGCACCGGGGCCTGCGCCTGTGCGGTTGCGGGCTTTCTGACCGGACGATGTCAGCGTGTCGCCATCGCTCATTTGCCCGGAGGCGACCTGGAACTGAATTGGAGCGATACGGATAACTGTGTCTATATGACCGGCCCGGCTGTTGAGGTTTTTTCTGGCGTCTGGCCGGATTAAGCGGAGTAATCGATGGCGATTCTGGTGGGAATCGATGAGGCCGGCTATGGCCCATTACTCGGCCCTCTTGTTGTATCGGGGGCGGCTTTTTCCCTGCCACAGTCGCTACTCAAATCGGATTTATGGTCGGTGCTGAACAGCGCCGTCTCGAAGGATAAAAAAGGGCTTGCCGGAAGACTGCTGATTAACGACAGCAAAAAGGCTTTCTCCCGCGAAAAAGGCCCCGTTCATTTATTACGCACCGTTCTGGCCTGCCTTGAAACCATCACGCAATCACAGAATCCGCTGGCCTCGTTTGCGGCGCCGCAGACGCTTCTGGAATTGCTCAAACAGATCAGCCCCGCATCGTGGGGCGATTTGAGCCGCTATCCGTGGTATAAAGAATTTTCTTCGGTGGCCTTGCCCTGGCCGCAGGATGCCGCGATTGCCGCAGGGGTCTGGCAGCGAACGCTTGATAAGCAGCAGATGAAGCTGCTGTGGATGCAGACCCGGTTTCTGGAGGCGGGGCTTTATAACGAACGCATCGACAAAATCAAAAATAAATCGCGGGTGTTGTTTATCGAAATCTGCTCTTTGATTCATGCGGCATTTCATCATTATTCGGACAACGATGGCCCGATGCAGTTTTTGATCGACCGTCAGGGCGGGCGGATGCAGTACCATCAGGAACTGCTGCGGATGTTTCCGGGGATGGAATTGACCATCCTTGGCGAAAGCGAAACACTAAGCAGTTATGAAATGAGCACCGGCAGCAAAAAGATGCGGCTGCATTTCTCCGTCGAGGCCGACAGCAAATTCCTGCCGGTGGCACTGGCGTCGATGACCAGCAAACTGATCCGCGAACTGCTGGTCGAAGAGCTGAATCGATATTTCGCAAAGTCATGCCCATCCCTCAAGCCGACAGCGGGCTACTGGCAGGACGGCCAGCGATTTATAGCCGACCTCAAGAAGAATAATCTTCTGGATTCACTCAACACAAATCTCTTAATCCGACTAAAATAGCCTACATATATCCTCTATCCTATACCATTGTGTTTAAAACAGTTACGCCATTTATTAGACTCAACGCATCCACATATCCGTATTATTACCTATTTATTTATTAAAATTTTTTTACTGATGCCTTTTTTTTCTTGCATTGTCTTAACGAATGCCATACATTGAGCTTGTTGACATTGAGCGGTTGTAAGAAGGTTCGATGCAACAATTAACCTGAAAGCTCCTTCTGCCGCCCGTAACTTCAGTAGCCCTGGGAAGTACACCGACTTCCTCCTCCTTCTGCGAAGTACGGGCGGTCTTTTTTTGCGCACACGCAACTCGGAATAATGCCACAGCAAATCACGAATTTTCTTCCTTTTTTTGGGCGCATAAGCAAAACAGCAAAAACGAGTTATAAAAATAATCATATTTTTCTTTCCTTCCTGTACGGTTTTTGTTAGGATTTTTGTATGGTTTTGCCGA
>CAZKAI010000145.1:7632-8934 GCA_964550565.1 uncultured Pirellulales bacterium | reverse complement strand
AATCCGGCATCGTTTTGTCTTGACTTTGGACGCAATCGCCATAATATTGTTCAAATTGTTACAGTAATTAAGCTGCCATGAATTCGAACGACAACCCGGAAAGGTTGCCCATGATAGTCGATTGTCATACACATTTATATTCTGATGGGACGCGGATTTCGCCGCAGGAACATCGCAGTGCCTGCAAGGATCTGGATGCCTGCATTGTTCTGGCCGGCTGTCAGGCCGACCGCCGCAGTGCCAATGAGGCTCTGTCCGACTATGTCCGGCAGAACAGCAAAGCCGTTGGTTTTGCCACGGTGAATCCCACCGAAGACCCGGTGACGGCCCGGCAACTGAAAAAAGAGGTGCTGGATAAAGACCTTCGCGGTCTTGTATTATATTGTGCCGAGGAGCGGTTTCACCCGGCCAACAGCCGGGCGATGAATCTCTATGAGGCGGCGGCGGAGCTGAATCTGCCGATTTTTTTCCATAATTGTCCGCCGTTCAGTCAGCAGGCGGTGATGGATTATGCCCGTCCGTTCCAGTTGGATGAGATTGCCCGGACGTTTCCGACACTCAAAATGATTGTCGGGCGGATGGGATTTCCCTTTATCGAGCAAACCTGGTGTCTTTTGGGCAAACATGAAAATGTCTTCGCCGATTTGACGATTATCCCGCAGAAGGTCTGGGAAGTGTATAACCTGGTGATGTCGGCGTATGAGGCCGGGGTGATGGATCGGCTGCTGTTCGGCAGCGGGTATCCGTATGCCCTGCCGCAGACCTGCATCGAGGCCCTGCTGGGCTTTAACAAGATGCTGTCTGATACGCATCTGCCGCAGGTACCGCGGGAAAAGCTCCGCAGCGTCATCGAACGCGACAGTCTGGCTGCCCTGGGCCTCAAATAAAATGATATACCGTAAGACCGCTTTTTGGCGGTCTTTTTTTGTGCTATCAATTATATTGATATGATGCAATCGTATGAGTCGTGAACATTGGGGAAGCAAACTGGGGGTGATTCTGGCCGTGGCGGGCAGCGCCGTCGGTCTGGGCAATTTCCTTCGGTTTCCGGGCATTGCCGCGGATAACGGCGGCGGGGCGTTCATGATTCCCTATTTTGTTTCTTTTCTGCTGCTGGGGCTGCCGCTGATGTGGATTGAGTGGACCATCGGGCGGTTTGGCGGCGGCTTTGAGCACAGCACTGCTCCAGGTGTCTTTCATACGATGTGGCGTAAAAGCCGCTTTATCAAATACTTCGGCGTCATCGGCATCTTCGGTCCCACCGTCATTTTCATTTATTATACCTATATTGAATCCTGGCTG
>CAZKAI010000145.1:0-7532 GCA_964550565.1 uncultured Pirellulales bacterium | reverse complement strand
CTGGCGGTGATTCTGGTAGTACGGGTGCTGACGCTTGGCACGCCGGACTCGGCCCGGCCCGACTGGAATCCGATAGCCGGGATGGGATTTCTGTGGAATCCCCAGTGGGAAAAGCTCAAAGAGGCCAAAGTCTGGCTGGCGGCGGCGGGGCAGATATTCTTTACTCTGAGTGTCGGTTTCGGTGTCATTTTGACCTATGCCAGCTATCTGACCAAACAGGATGATGTCGCTTTGTCCGGGCTGACGGCGGCAACGACCAATGAGCTGGCTGAGGTGATTCTGGGCGGCAGCATTGTCATTCCCGCGGCCTTTGCATTTCTTGGCCCGCAGGCCACACAGACCATTGCCGGGCAGGGGTTGTTCGACCTGGGGTTTGTGACTATGCCGCTGATCTTTCAGAAGATGTCCTACGGGATCGTATTTGCTTCACTGTGGTTTTTCCTGCTGTTTATTGCCGGGGTGACCAGTTCGATCTCTCTGGCTTTACCGGCCATTGCGTTTCTGGAGGATGAATTCAACCTGAGCCGTCGCGAGGCGATCATTATTTTTGCGACGGTTACTTTTATTCTGTGCCAGCCAGTGATTTTCTTTCTTGGCAACGGGGTGCTGGGCGAGATGGATTTCTGGGGGACCTCGGTCAGCCTTGTGGTGTTCGGGACGATTGAGGCAATTCTGTTTGGCTGGGTCTTCGGGATTGACCGGGCCTGGACGGAATTGCATCAGGGGTCGGATATTCGCATTCCCGGTTTTTATCGGTGGATTATCAAGTATGTGACACCGCTGATGCTGCTGACGATTATCGGCGTCTGGGTCTGGCAGGAATGGAAGGGCAAGCTGCTGATGGAAGAAGTGGAACAGGCTAACCGGCCGTTTGTGCTGATGACCCGCATCGGCCTGATGGGCCTGTTTGCGTTCTTATTGCTGATGGTATGGGTGGTCTGGAAACGACGTCATCCCTCGGAGGAAAACCTATGACGACGGCCGGATGGATTTTCATGCTGCTAAGCTGGGGAGGGATTCTGGGTCTGTTTGTGTATTGCATGGTACGCACATTGTCCAGCGGGAAGAAGTAAAGGGAACACGGGGAATTACCAGGAGGGAGCTTTATGGGAAGAAAACAAAGAAACCGAGTTGGTTTTTCAGTTTCATACCACGGTCTCTTGGCTGCAATTATATTCGCGGGTATTTGTTTGCCGGGTTTGAGTTCATGCAAAGATAATACCGCAGGGATTGAATCCAGCGAGAACACAAGATATATCAAAATTGCAGCGGGTCCCGGACATACCATTGCGTTGAAACAAGACGGCAGCCTTGCGGCGTGGGGATCAAATCTATTTCATGAAACGGATGTTCCCGAAGGCAGGGATTTTGTTGCCATTACGGCAGGTGCATGCCATAGCATCGCATTAAAAGCTGATGGCAGTCTTGCTGGCTGGGGCAGTAACACTCAGGGGGAGATTAATGTGCCGCCCGGCTATGATTTTATTGCGATTGCAGCCGGTACAGGTCACACGATTGCCCTGAAGAAAGATGGCAGTCTTGCTGGCTGGGGAGCAGGTGATACATCAGCCAGAGAAACTCTCAATCAGGGGCAAGCGATTGTCCCCCTGGGTAATGATTTCATCGCGATTGCCGCAGGTGGATTTCACAGCCTGGCACTCAAAAGTGATGGCACTATTATTGCGTGGGGTGCCGGGGCTTCAGGGGACACGGGGGAAATGAACTATGGTCAGTCCATTGTGCCTGAGGAGAAGGATTTTATTGGCATCTCGGCAGGATGGTTTCATAGCGTCGGTTTGAAACGTGATGGCAGTCTTGCGGCGTGGGGACGTAATGAAGACGGGCAGACGATCGTGCCTTCGGGTAATGATTTCGTTGCAATTGCGTCGGGTGAGCGGCATAACCTGGCATTGAAAAAAGATGGTTCGATTGTCGCATGGGGGCGAAGCCTGGAAGGTCAGACAAACGTGCCTTCAGGGCATGATTTTATCGCTGTTGCGGCGGGGGGAAATCGGAGTTATGCACTAAAACAGGATGGCAGTTTAGTTGCCTGGGGGCAGGAATAATCATTGGGAAAAATGAGGGGGGCATAACTTATCTGCTGCTGTCAGTATTTTGTTGTAACAGATGCTGCGTCAGCGATGTTTATAATGATAGTATGATGATGTATCCAGCGGGAAGAGAAACGATAAGTGATATAGTATAGTATAGGTTATGAAGCGGTTTCGGGGACAATTTTTTTGGGGAATCGGTATTCTTGCTGGATTTTTCTCACGATGTGAGTTATTTTATTGGGGTAGCGAACTAAACCGTATTACTAGTACCGGATTGAACCTTGTCGCCTGCGGCAGGGTGATCCATGCGTGTGGAGGTTTTTCATGAACAAGCGTAGTGAAATGTCGGAATTAACCCAGGTCTCCCGTCGTAACCTGCTAAAAACCATCCTGTTTACGCCCCCGATTTTGATGTTCAGCAAGGGCGGTCTGTTTGCGGCGGAGGATATCCAGCCGGTGTTCAAACCCCGTATTGTTCCGCCCGGACAGAAGATTCGCGTGGCCCAAATCGGCGTTTTCAACCGCGGTAACGAGGTTCACAATGAATTCCGTCGATTTATGGATAAGCAGGTCGAATTTACCGCCTTTGCCGATGTGGCCTTTACCACGCATGATTTCAAGATGAAAAATTACCCCGATGTCCCGTGTTTCCGGGATTACCGGGAGATGTTTGAGCAGATGCATGAGAAGATTGACGCGGTGGTCATCTGTACGCCGGACCATGCCCATTTTGCCCCGGTGATGCATGCGATGCTGCTGGGCAAACATGTCTATGTTGAAAAACCGATGGCCCAGAACGTCTATGAATGCCGCCTGCTGGAAAAGACCGCCCGGGCGTGCAAGGTTGTTACCCAGATGGGTAATCAGGGCCATTCCGGGGCCGGCACGATTCAGTTCGGTCAGTGGGTCGAAGCGGGACTGGTCAAGAATGTCAAACGGATTGATGCGTGGATGGCCAACAGCCGCCGCTGGCATGGCTGGACCGATAAAGCCTATCCGGAAGAAATCCCGCCGGTTGGCTATGACTGGGATCAGTGGCTGGGCCGCAGGCCGTTCCGTCCCTACAGTGAAAAGCTGGTCAACGGCAACTGGCGCTGCTGGTTTGAGTTCGGCTGCGGTGCGATGGGCGACTGGGGCGCGCATATTCTTGATGCCGCTCACCATTATCTGAAACTTGGGCAGCCGTACGAAATCACGACGGAACTCAAAGGGCCCAGTGACCTGATTTACCCGCAGGGCTCGGTGATTACGTTCAAGTTCAAGGCTCGCGAGGGAATGCCTGCCGTCGAAGTGAAATGGTATGACGGGCAGGGCAATGTACCGCAGGCGCCCGCAGGCTATACGGAAAAGCTGGGCATGGTCGGGTCGCTGATTTATACCGAGGATTATGTCATTCGCGGCGTCAGTCATGGTGCCGATTACAAAATCATCCCGGCTGCGAAAATGGATGAACTGAACAAGGCCGGCAAACTGCCCAGGCCCGAAGGCCGGCTGCCGAATCATTTCCAGAACTTCCTGAATGCCTGTCAGGGTCTGGAGCAGGCCAATTCGCGGTTTGAAATTGCGGCTCCGCTGGCGGAACTGCTGTGCCTGGGCTGCATCGGTCAGCGTTTCGGCGGTACGCTCCAATACGATGCGGATGCGATGGCGATTACCAATCATCCCGAGGCCAACAAGATGCTCAAAGGCCCCGAGGTTCGCGCCGGATGGGAAGCCTACGACAAGCAGCAGCCGGTCAAGTCCAAGAGATCGCAGATCAAGTCGCCCGATGCGGTCGCGTGGGAAAATCTGTTTGCGGACAAGACGCTGGCCAATTGGGAAAATCCCTACGACTATGGCAAAGCTGAATATGTGGATGGTGAGGTCCATCTGACCACGAACAAAGACAAGTGGTTCCTCGTGACCAAGAAAGAGTATGCCAATTTTGTCTTTGAAGGCGAAATCAAGATGCCGCTCAACAAAGGCAACTCCGGCTTTATGTTCCGCTGCCAGAAAAAGAAAAATTCGGTCTGGGGGTATCAGGCCGAAGTGGATACCGCCGAAAATCGCAAATGGTCCGGGGGCTTGTATGATGAGGGACGGCGGGTGTGGTTTATTTCGCCCAATCGCGACAAGGCCGGGTCGGAGGAAGAAAAGAATGCCTCCATCGCCGCGTTTCGTGCCCGTGCGGGGGAATGCTACAAGCAGGGCGAGTGGAATCTCTACCGCATCGTGTGCGTCGGCTCGCATATTCAGATTTATGTCAACGACGTGCTGACCACCGATATTCACGACGAGATGGATCTGGCCGGTCATATCGGCATCCAGCATCACGGCGAAGAGGGGCTGGTTTATAAATTCCGCAACCTCCGCATCAAGGATCTCGGCGCCGGCGGTGAAGTCTATTATCCGCACCGTGAAAACGCCAAGGCCGCGGCGGTTCCGTCCAAGATGGAAGGGGCGATTTATGAGGCCGAATCCGCCAAGATGGTCAACTGCACCAAAGCGGATAATCAGGCCGGTTATCAGGGGACGGGTTTTGCCGATTTCGGCGATAAAGACGGCTCCGTCGAATGGGACAACGTGCTGGGCGACAAAGACGGCAAGGTTACGCTGACCTTCCGCTATGCTACGCCCAACAACCGGCCATGCAATCTGATTGTCAACGGCAACGATGCGGGACGGATTGAATTTGCCGCGACCAAGAGCTTTACCGACTGGAAGACCGTGGATATGACCGCGACGCTGAGAAAAGGTCAGAACTCCGTGAAGGTGGTGGCGATTGGCGCCGGACCGAATCTGGATGCGATGGCTGTTAAATAATTAGGGATTTGCCCTTGAGACAATATGAAAACGGATTCAACCCCCGCAGATGGGGTTGAATCCGTTTTTTATTGGATTGGGATAATCAGCAAAATCAGGGTGTGACATTATAGGAGCGATAGGGCGAGTTCGTCACATTCAGCACCTGCCGAATCCATACCCGGTAATAGGATGACAAGTCCCAGGTGTTGCCCGCCGAGGCAAAATCACAGAACTGAATCGGGCGGGCTTTGCCCTCTTCGCCTTCGTGGGTGGTGCCCTGCACCATATCCACTGCCACGGCCATCCACATGCTGTCCGGTTTGCCTGTCGCCGGTTTCAGAGCGATATAGCCCTTCTCTACGCCGACGAAATCCCCGGCCCGGTCGATATTGCCGTCATTAAACCGGACATCCCGCGCAAAGACAATCGGGCCGCGCATCAGGGCGACGTGGTTGTTTTCGGCCAGAATCCGTCCGCGGAAATCGAAGGCCGCCTCGATGGTATCGCCGGCTTTCCAGGTGCGGCGGACGGCCTTGAATGTCCCGGGGGTGATATCGCTGAGAGCTTCGCCATTGATTGTGATGACGGTTTCCCTGCTCCAGCCTGGGATACGCAGGTTCAGTGTGAATTCCGCCGCGGCCTCGGGTGCGACAGTAATCGTCACCGTCCCGGTTTCCGGATAGGCGGTTTGCTGGGTTAGGGTGATTGTGCGATTGCTGCCGGGCAGCGATGTCTTGACCGTCGATTCCGCATAGAGATTGATAAACAAGGCGTCCTCGCCGCGCATCACAATCGACTCCGGCACAGCCACGAATCCGCGCGGCCCGTTGGCGGCACAGCAGTTGATGGTCATTCCGCACTGGTCTTCGCCCTGAAAACGCACGCCTTCCAGCGGGGTATATTTGGCAAAGTACGAGCCGTCGGCCTTGAGTGCGCCCAGCAGGGCGTTATACACCGCCAGTTCCAGCCAGTCGGCATATTTGGCCTCGCCGGTCAGCGCCAGCATCGTCTGGCAGTATTTAATCCACGTCGTCGTTACGCAGGTTTCCATCGTGTGATACGTCGGTATCTGCTGGCGGGCCCGGCCGTGATACCAGCATTCGCAGGCCGATCCAGAACCGGCCGCATTGATTTCCGTGGCGAAGATGTCATCCGCCGTCATCCGGCAGGCCTTGAGATAGTCGGGCTGCGGGTCCACGCGGTACAGCTCCGTCAGCCCCTGATAACACGACATCATCTCGTAGGCCTTCATGCCGTTTTCGAACGTCCACCAGGTCTTGGGATGCTCGAACCGGTCGCCGACATGAACCCCCGCCAGGGCCTTGCCGATCAAATCCGCGCCCTCGGGCTCTTTCCATTGGGAGATAATATAGTTGGCAAAGTCCAGATACTTTTTATCCTGTGTCCGGTTATACAGCAGAACCATCGGCTCCAGCACCGAGGTGCTGGCCATGCCGTGATAAGCCCCGACGCGGAAGATGTCCTTTTTGCCCGGGCCGACTTCGGTCATGAGGTTGTCGGCCACACGCTCTGCCGCCTTCAGTGCGGCCTGGTCGCCGGACATGTCAAAGTATTGCATCAGGCCCAGCATGGTGTATTTGCGTCCCCAGATATCCCACGGGCCGCCGGTGCGGGCCTCTTTGTTGTAATTGCCGATATAGCCGTCCGGGTTCTGGGCGGCAATCAGGCTTTTGACCGAGGCGGCGATTCTGGCCTTCATCGCCTCATCGCCGGCATACCGCGCCCCCGGCACCGCCCCGAGCATCCACTTGCCCCAGAATTCCGTCTGCCAGTCGTTGGTGTGGGTCTGGGTCTTGAACGGCTCGACCAGGTACTGCGGATCGATTCGCTTGACCCAGTGCTCATAACAGGAGTTCATCTGACTGCCCAGATGTCCGCCGATGTGGACCTGTTCCTGCGGCATCATCTCCAGCGGTTTTGCCGCCTGCAATGCTGCTGTCAGGCAAACCATTACGATTCCAGCGATTATGTGCTTCATATTCTATCCTTTCGGCCTGTTGGTCTGTATTAGAGACGCAGCCATTTCGGCTATGGTTTCAGGATTATTGACAGCGGTAAGGAAATGCTGAAAAGCTTTGCATTCAATGATTTATGAAACGAAAAGCGGTTAATCGCATTTTCTCAAAAGCCGTGCAATTGTCTGTCGGCGGCGGCTCTTTTCATGGGATATTTTTGCATTTTACCAAGAGTTTCTGTGCAATCCATGCAGACAGTGCTCCCAATAGGATAGCAATATACCCTATATTTATCAGCAATGTCCACAGTGGTCCTGCATCAAATAAAAAGTAACGATAATAAATACCGGCCGTACGACCAAAACCAACGGTCTTATGAATAGGGGGGTATCCATCCAATTGAATAATGCTGCCGGTATAGGGTCCCTCCTGCTGATTAAAGAAGGCAACATCTGTGATCCAGCTGCGTGAGCGAAACCCGATATGAAAGTGCGGCCCCAACGAGATAAAATGACTGCGGTCTGTGCTGAAATGTCTGCCAATCAGAGTCATTCCTGAAGCATAGCACAGCGAAAACACCGCCGTTAGTATCAAAAACAACCGTGTTTGATGCGTTTTCATGGTTACCTCTTTCGCCCCCGGCACAGATATATGATAAACGACCACAGGCCGGAGAATTTGTATCCATCATCGACATAGTGTTCGATGACATAAAACG
>CAZKAI010000144.1:6136-9284 GCA_964550565.1 uncultured Pirellulales bacterium | reverse complement strand
TGGAAATTCACGTTCACCTGGCCGCAAAGACCAAGATGTTCTGCGGCTGCGAGCTGGCTTACGGCGGCACACCCAACAGCCGGACCTGCCCGGTGTGCATCGGGATGCCGGGGTCGCTGCCGGTGATGAACAAACACGCCTATGAATGCGCGGTGCTGACGGCGATGGCCCTCAATTGCAGCATCGCCCGCTTCACCAAGTGGGACCGCAAAAGCTACTACTACCCCGACCTGCCGAAGAATTATCAGATCAGCCAGTACGACCTGCCGCTGAGCGAAAACGGCTTTATCGAAATTCCCCTGGAAGACGGCAGCATCAAACGTGTCGGCATCATCCGTGCCCACCTCGAAGAGGACGCAGGCAAGAACAACCACGAACTGGGCAGTTTCTCGGCCATCGACCTGAACCGGGCCGGGGCGCCGCTGCTGGAAATTGTGACAGCCCCGGATATGAATCACCCCTCCGAAGTCCGTCAGATGGCCCAGGAACTCCAGCGTATCGTCCGCTATCTGGGTGTCTCGGAAGGTGATATGCAGAAAGGCCACATGCGGTTCGAGCCGAATGTCAACCTGCATATCTACAAAGACGGCCAGACCTACAAGACCCCGATTTGCGAAATCAAGAACCTCAACTCGTTCCGTGCCATTGAACGCAGCGTGGCCTATGAAATCCAGCGCCAGCTCGAGGAGTTTCTGGAAACCGGCAAAACTATGCAGATGGGCAACAAGCGGACCTACGGCTGGGATGATGTCAACCAGATGACCGTGCTCCAGCGTGAAAAGGAAGAGGCTCACGATTACCGGTACTTCCCCGAGCCGGACCTGGTTCCGGTGGAAATGGACGAGGTCTGGTTTGAACAGATACATTCCCGTCTGGGCGAACTGCCCCTGCAGAAACAAAAACGTTTTGTCACCGAATACGGCCTGAGCGATTACGATGCGGCTGTGGTCACGGGAGACAAGGCAACCGCGGACTATTTTGATGCTGTGGTCAAGGCCGGTGCCGAACCCAAGCGGGCCTGCAACCTGATTACTCAGATTGGACAGAAGCTGGCCAACCAGAACAATACCTCTGTAGACCAGCTCGGCATCAGCCCACAGCATCTGGCCAAGCTCGCTCAGATGGCCGACAAAGGAGTCATCAGCGCCACTGCCGCCGCATCCATCTACGCCAAGATGCCCGGTACGGATAACGACCCCGAAGACATCGCCAAAGCCGAAAACCTGATTCAAACCAGCGACACCGGCGCGATTGAGGCCTTAGTCAACGAAGTGCTGGCTGAGAATACCGAAGCGGTGCAGGACATCCTGACCAACAGCAAAAAGGCCCAGAAGGCCCAGGGCTTTCTGACCGGGCAGGTCATCAAGAAAAGCAAAGGCAAAGCCAATCCCAAAGTCGTTACGGATCTGTTAGCCAAACGCCTGTCGGAACTGGCACCTAAAGAATAGAAACCAGAACAAAACATAATAACGTCGTCGGAGGTGTCTATGGCAAGTCCACGGTATCGTTACGTCATGTCCTGTGCAGTCCTTTCAGGTCTTCTTGCAGGCTGGTCAGCCGCAGCCGATTCAACCGCAGCCCGGGCCTCTCAAAGCAGAGAGCGTCTGCTGATGGATTTCGACTGGCGATTTGCCTTCGGCCATCCATCTGACACCCAAAATGACTTCAATCATGCCACCGGCTTTTTCTCATATCTGGCCAAGGCCGGTTATGGTGACGGCCCTGCGGCAGCCAATTATAACGACATTATTTGGCGTCAAATCAACCTGCCGCACGACTGGGCAGTCGAACTTCCCTTTGACGCCAACGGCAGCCACAGTCACGGCTACAAGGCGCTGGGCCGGAAATTTCCCGAAACCAGTGTCGGCTGGTACCGCAAGGTCTTTGCCATTCCCGAATCCGATCTGGGTCGGCGCATCAGCGTGGAATTCGACGGCGTCTTCCGGGATTCGATGGTCTGGGTCAACGGCCATTACCTGGGCCGGCAGCCCAGCGGATACACGAGCTTTCGTTATGACATCACCCCCTACCTGAATTACGGCCAGAATAATACTATCGCGGTTCGGGTGGATGCCACCATGGAAGAAGGCTGGTTTTATGAAGGCGCAGGCATCTATCGCCATGTCTGGTTAGTCAAGACCGCCCCGCTGCATGTCGGGCCGTATGGTATCTTTGTTCATACTGAAACCAAAGACGATATCGCCCTTGTTACTGTAGAAACCACGGTCATCAATCAATACGATTCCAGCCAGGAATTTGAGATTGTCCACACCATTTTGGATGCCGACGGCAAATCCGCGGCAACGCAGCAAATCAAGAACCAGTCCCTGACGGCAGGCCAGACCGACGATCTCCTCTGCACCTTAACCGTGAACACCCCAAAGCTCTGGTCGCTCGAATCCCCCTATCTCTATAAGCTTGTCACCCTCATTCAATGTGATGGAAAAACGATTGACAGGGTTGAAACCCCATTCGGCATTCGCACCATTCATTTTGACCCGGATAAGGGCTTCTTTCTGAACGGCAAATCCGTCAAGCTCAAAGGCACCAACAATCACCAGGACCACGCCGGCGTCGGCGCGGCTATTCCGGATGCTCTGCAGGAATTCCGCATTGCCCGTCTTAAAGACATGGGCTCCAATGCCTACCGCTGTTCGCATAATCCGCCGACCCCGGAACTGCTGGACGCCTGCGACCGGCTGGGCATGCTGGTCATCGACGAAAACCGCCTGATGGGAACCTCGCCTGAGATTCAGGAACAGCTCAAGGCCATGATTTTGCGTGACCGGAATCACCCCAGTGTCATCCTCTGGTCGCTGGGCAACGAGGAATGGGCCATTGAAGGCAATATCATGGGGGCACGGATTGCTTCTGAGATGCAGGCGTTTGCCCAACGGCTGGACCCGACCCGCCGAATTACCGTTGCCATCAGCGGCGGCTGGGGATACGGGATATCGACGGTCGTCGATGTCATGGGCTATAATTATATCTCCCACGGCAGCACCGACCAGCACCATACCAAATTCCCCAACCAGCCGGGTGTCGGCACGGAGGAAACCACCACGCAGGGCACGCGGGGCATTTATTTTGACGACCGGCCCAACGCCCATATCGCCGCCCTTGAAAAGGGAAACTCCGGCGGCAACTG
>CAZKAI010000144.1:0-6036 GCA_964550565.1 uncultured Pirellulales bacterium | reverse complement strand
CAACAACCGATGCGGTCTGTGCCGGTCAGGAACTGGACATGGAAGAAAGTCGGCGATGCACGCCGGAAAGACCTTGCAGAAATCGCCGCTGATTTTGATGATTCAGCCTGGGCAAAACACAACATCCGTTCTGAAACCGGCCCGCTGACCTGGGATGAACACGGCATATTTCGCAGCACAGCAGCCGTTACTGAATCGGACCTTGCCGCAGACAGAATTCTGCTGTCGTTTGGCTGCATTGACCAGCAAGGCTGGATTTATGTCAACGGCAAGGAGGCCGGCCAGTCGATGGACTGGAGAGCCGCCCCGGCCATGGATATCAAATCCTTCCTGCATCCCGGAACCAACTCCATCGCGGTCGCGGTGGTCAATTTTGATGGTCCGGGCGGTATTAATAAAGGCGCCAGCCTGCTGTTTCTGGAAAAGCCCATTCTGCCAACCTGGAAACGCAAGACTTTCAACGGTCTGGCCCAGGTCATCATCCAATCTACGGGGCAGACAGGCGATATCACTGTGACCGGCGCAGGTGAAGGCCTGAAACCGGCGGTGCTGAAGATCCCAGCTGCCCCCGCAACGCCGAGACCTTCAGAGCCGACACTCTATCGGTTAAAAGAGAATTCTCTCAGCGTGGCCGGCGGCGTTATTACTGATAAGCCTGAATTATCTGATTTGTCGAGCAACCCGCTGCCAAAGGATAAAAAGCCCACGAGTGGAGCGTTTGAATATAATGCTGTTTCTGAAAAAGCCCATAATGAAAAACGCATGAAAGCCTGGAAAGAGGCGAAGTTCGGGCTGTTTTTACACTGGGGAGTCTATTCTGTTTATGGCGGAACCTACAAAGGCAAAGAATTATGGAGCGCCGAATGGATTCAGGAAAATGCCAGAATTCCCTGGGAGGAATATTCCAAAACGGCGGCATCATGGAATCCCTCCGAATTCAACGCCAAAGAATGGGTCAGTTATGCCAAATCCGCAGGTATGAAGTATCTGGTTTTCACGTCACGTCATCATGATGGCTTTGCCATGTATCCTTCCAATGCCAGCTCCTATAACCTTATGGACGCGACACAATACAAGGGCCCTGATCCTCTTGCCGCGTTAAAACAGGCTTGTCACGAGGAGGGCCTTTTATTCGGTATTTATTATTCCCCCCTGGAATTTCGGGGTTCACCAAATGGTTTTGATAAAGAGGATGAAGAGGCTGTTAAAAATGGATTCAGTTACAAGACGCTCGGCCCGAAACCCTATGCCACGGATGATGAAATTACGGCTCTGGCCAAGAAACAGATTCGCGAACTGATTATCAATTACAAACCAGACATTCTCTGGTTTGACGGCGTCTGGGATAAAATGGGAAGATGGCTCAGGCAGGATTCAGAGGATGTGGTCAAGTTAATTCAGGAACTGGCGCCGGATACGATTATTAATGACCGTATCGGGGCCGAGCATCCTGACTTCAGGACCCATGAAGGACTTGAGCATATCCCCAAAACAACCCTTTATGAAAACTGGGAATTCTGCTGGAACCTGGGTTGTTTCTGGGGATACAATCCCCGGCAATACAGCATGCCTGATATTCTTAAAACACCCGAATACTATATAGAGCTTCTGGTGGATATTGCATCCAAAGGAGGGAATTATTTGCTTAATGTCGGTCCCGATGCAAAGGGACAATTCCATCCGACAGCCGTCCGCTATTTAAAAGCCATCGGAGACTGGGTGCGTCCAAATGGCCAATGTATCTACGGTGTCGATCCCAGTCCGTTTAAGGACAAACCGGTCTGGGGATATGTTACAAGCAAACCGGGCAAACTCTTTCTTATCGTAAAGGACTGGCCCCAGGCAAATGGAAAATTATCTGTTCCTGCTCTGAATAATAATTTTCAAAAAGCGTATTTCTTGACAAATCCACAAAAAGCAATACAAGTGGATGCAACAGACAAGGACTGGATCGTGCATACTACAGAAAATGCGCAAACGAATTCATTTACTGTTATTGTTGTCGAGGTGGCAGGAACTCCCGCTGCAAAATAAAATAGATGGTCTTTCCTGAACCGCCAACACTCGGATTCGTTCTACCCGACAGACAGGAGATATCACTGTGACCGGCGCAGACGAAGGCCTGAAACCGGCGGTGCTGAAAATCCCGGCTGGCCCCGCAACGTGAGACCTTCAGTGCCGACGCCCTAAGCGAGCAAGATATATCGTAGCCAGTTTTATATGATTAAATATTTACACGGATTTTACACTTTTTTGTCAACCTTTTGGGTACCATGTTTGTCAAAGGAGATAGAACGGGATTGACAATTAACATGGAATACAGCGACCGAATTCTGATAGAGTCACATTTGAACGGCAAAGCTGACGCCTTCGAGGCCCTCATCCGGCGTCACGGGCCTGCCGTGTATGGATATCTTGTCAAAATGGTCAAAGATACTAATAAAGCCGACGATTTGTTTCAGGAAACCTTCCGAAGAGCCTTTGAGAAGGTGGGAGATTTCCGCGGGACGGACTTAAGGCCGTGGATTTACGCGATAGCCACCAACACTGCCATCAACAGCTTCCGCAAAGAAAAACAGTCGCACACCCTATCATTGAACAGTGATGCCGACTGCCCCGATGGAAGACATTGCCTGAGTGCTGACCAGATTGCGTCAAGCAGTGAGATGGAACCGTCTGCGATTGCCCTTGCCGAAGAACGCCGGCGGGATGTCCGGCAGGCATTGATGAGACTGCCGGAACAGCAGCGGATTACGCTGGTTTTAAACTACTATCAGAAATTAAGTTACAAGCAAATTGCCGAGACATTGAATTGTTCCATCGGGACCGTCAAGACCACGATGTTCCGGGCGCTGAAGCGGCTGGCGGTCTTGCTGCCTGACGGAGGCGAAGGACAGATATGAAATCTCATCTGACCCAGGATATACTGATTCAATATCAATTCGACCTGCTGGAGGAAGCCCAGCAGCATGAGGCTGCCGCACATTTGAATGAATGCAGCTTGTGCCGTCAAAAGCTGGAAGGAATTCAGCGGCAGTTTTCGACTCTGAATGTATTGAATGAGGATGCGACTTTGCCGGATGAACTGATCCAAAAGACACTCGCTTCACTCCGTCAGTCAAAATCCCTGCCGACAGTTACACCCTGGACAGGATTCAAGTGGATGGCACCGGCGGCGGTGATCCTGCTTGCAGCGGGAGTGCTTTTTGTCGTGCAATCCTATTGGCAGGATTCGGCACAGACAATTGAGGATAAATCGGTAACTCATCGATTAACGCAACCGGCGATGCCGATGGCACCTGAACCCGTCGCTACAAAAACCGAAGGTCTTGCCTCTGTTGGAGTTCCTGCAACGGCGAAGATTATCCCGCAGGAAGATATTCCGGACAAGCCTCCCTTCGCCCCTGCCAGTGCGATTGAGCTGGTGGTTCTGCCCAAGCCCGACCAGATGCAGGTAACCATTTACAACTCCGCCGATCTGACGCTGATGCGGGATACCCGCAAGCTGACGCTCAAGGCCGGGTGGAACTGGCTGCAGTTCATGTGGGCCGAGACGATGATTGACCCGACGTCGCTGTCACTGCGGCCGCTGGAGTATGCCGACAAAATCGATGTTCAGCAGCTTGTTTACCCCGCACGGCTTCAAGATATCGGCCGGTGGCTGATTCGCTCGGAGGTCGAGGGGGCTGTCCCGTTTGAGATTACCTACTTTATCAGCGGGCTATCGTGGCGGGCGTTTTATGAGGGCTTGATCAGTCCGGACGAAAAGACCATGCATTTGAAAAACTATGTCCGGGTGCAGAATAACTCCGGTCAGGATTACGAGAACGTCCAGACCCGGCTGATTATCGGGCAGGTGCATTTGCTGGATCAAATTTCGCTTTTGGCCGGGCGTCAATATCCCTATGGGCCGGAAGTGGAATCGGGGGAATTGGAAAGTCTAAGCCGAGGATCGAAGCTTAAAGGACTCCGTGATAAAGACGGTCAGGAAAAGCATGATTGGTATTTTGGATTGGAAGTGAACGGTCCGATGGGAGGCCTGGGAGGAGGTCGCATGGCCGGGGGAGCTGTTTTTTATGATTTCAAAACGATAGCCAAAGAGGGCCTGAGTGAATATTTTCTTTATACCATTGAAGGCACCGAGGACCTGCCTAACGAATGGGCCAAGCGGCTGCCTTCGCTGGATGTGTCGGATATCCCCATCAAGAGTCTGTATAAATATGATGAAGACCGTTACGGCAGACAGACCGTGCGTTTTGTCTCGTTTGCCAACGATTCGGAGCATAAACTCGGCACCACCCCCCTGCCCAACGGCACGATGAAACTGTACCGGCAGGTCAACGACCAGCAGAATACCTCTTATGTCGGCGGTGCGGATATCAAGTATATCCCGGTCAACGAAGAGGTGGAACTCAACCTCGGGGCCGATACGCTGGTCAAGGTGGAACCGGTGCTGATGGACAGCCGGACGGAGAATTATCTGTTTAATGATAAGGGCGACATTGCCGGCTGGGATGAAATCGAGACCTGGCAAATCAAGCTGACCAATACGCGGGATATCCCGGCGGACTTTGAGGTCACGCGGAATTTCAATACGGATTCGTGGGATTTGATATTCAGTGCTGATTTGTCGTCAGATCAATCAAATGTAGAATATGTCAAGCACGATGCACAACATGGGCGGTTTACGGCTCATGTTCAGGCTCGTACAACCAGATGCTTTGATTATATTCTGACAAAGCGGGTGGGTACTCGGAAAGAGCAACGGGCAAGCGAGCAGCAAGAAACAGTTGCCCCTCAGATACAGACTATTTCCACAGGAACTGGCTTATCAGAAAATTTAGATAAAGACTCTGCACCCGTGCTGGAAATGACCGAACAGGATAAAAACCTGATGGCTCGGCTTGAGCAAAAGGTGAGTCTCAATCTAAAAGAAGAGATGGCATTTATCGACTGCATCCATGCGGTAAGCCAGGCGGTAACGCCGCATCTACCGATTCTGATTGCATCGGCAGACATCAGCGAGAATGCTTACTTTGAGCTTCAGTCTAAAGTCACCCTTGATCCTGATGCTTATTCCGATATAACACTCGCCTCTGCTTTGACAAAAATACTGGACTCTGCCAGTGAGAACACCGCAATCTCTATCAAATACGCCATACAGGATGGTGTGATATGGATTGTATCTTTTGGCTTTATGTATAGATTCCAACCTACCCAAAATATCAATGTGACATCATTACTAAATATGAATGAAAAAAGCCATTTGAATAATCAACTGAAACAGCCAATCACAGTCAATCTGTTTCGTGAGGGTATGACCTTTGGCAAGGCCATCGAAGAGATTCGCACATCCGCTAAGCCGCCCTTACCGATTGCGATTATGACTAAGGAACTCAGCGAGAATTTATTCATTGAATCAGACTCTCCACTGGGGGGCATTATGAGCGAGCCGATTTCTATTCCGGCTGGGATTGCTCTTGAGATGATTTTGAAACTGGCAAAAGCAACGCCACCAAATGAGCATTCCTGTTATTTTGTTGATGAAGATGCAATTATCGTATCTGTACTGAATTATCAGCTGGCTCTTGTTCATTACAAGAATCCGGTAAAAATATCTGAATTTATTTCCAGCTTGGAACCAGAGATTCGCACGGTTATGAAAAAGAAAATCAACCTTTCTGGATTAGGCGATAATCCTGTGTTTAAACAGGCACTCGATGTACTCAGCAAAGCAACAGGGACAGCCCTTAAATTTGATGTAAAATGGGAGAATTTGTCAGAGGATGCCAGTATCCAGCCGGATACCCCCGTTGGAATAAGCGGCCTGGACACCATACAATCCATTTCTTTGGATAGCGCCCTTCGCCTGATATTATTCAGCGTATCAACCTGTTCATTAGCTGAAATCAACTATGTAATCGATAAGGATACCCTTATCATTGCCACAAATGATTACTTTGAAAATGAATCTAGCAATATGGATGCTTCGGATGTGGAGCAATAAAGATAACGTGAAAACTTTTAATACAGGAG
>CAZKAI010000143.1:5739-9304 GCA_964550565.1 uncultured Pirellulales bacterium | reverse complement strand
GCCAACTATCCGCTGGTCGGCAAGGACTTCAACGTGACGCGCGCCGGGATTCACGCCGACGGCCTGTTGAAGAATGAAGAGATTTACAATTGCTTTGATACGCTCAAGCTGCTCAAGCGGCCCGTCGGTGTTGCCATTACCGATAAATCCGGCGCCGCGGGCATCAAGCACTGGATCGAAGAACGGTATGTCATCGATATTCCCAAGCACGACCCGTATGTGCTGGCGATCAAAGACAACATCGACGCCGAATACACCGCTGACCGTATTTCTGCGATTTCCGATGAGGAAATGGAAAAGTGGGTGAAAGAATTGTTTGGCGATAAACTTCCGCCCCGGAGGTAAATTTGGCCGGGCGTGCGGTTGAGGCGATTCTTTTTGACCTGGGGCAGACGCTGCTGGAATTCAGCAAATTGCGTACGAACCGGTTGTTTGCCATATCCGTCCGTGCCAGCTATGAATGGTTGAAACGACAATCTCAGCCGGTACCGTTTTTTTTGCGGTATCGGCTGAAGCATTTATTCGGCCTGTATCTGCATCTGATTTATTCCACTCTGACCGGAAATGATTTTGATTCTCTCGAACTCCTTAAAGGCTATGGCAAACGCTATGGCTTTAATCTCAGCGACCAGCAATACAAGGAGCTCAACTGGATCTGGTATGAGCCGCTTAGCAAGGTGGCTTTCACCGAACCGAATCTCAAAGAGACGCTGAACAGCCTGCGTGCGATGGGTTTGAAGCTTGGTATTGTCTCCAACACCTTTGTCAACAAAGACAGCCTCCAGCGGCATCTGGCCCAGGTGGGCATTCTGGATTTTTTTTCGGTCCAGCTTTACACCTGTGATTTCCCGTATCGCAAGCCCGACCCGCGTATCTTTCTGGATGCCGCCAGGCAAATCGATGTCGAACCGGCCCGGATTCTGTTTGTCGGCGACCGTCTCGATACCGATATCAAAGGCTCCATTGCCGCCGGGATGAGGCCGGTTTTCAAACGCATCCACGCCAATTGGCACAAGACCGTCCCGGCCGGAGTGATTGAGATTCAAAAAATTGCCGATTTGCCGGAAGTGGTGAGGCAATTGAATTCCGGGTCGAAGGAGCCCTAAATGCAGCCGGAAGAAATTCAGCAAAAAATTGAAGCACTGCTTCGGCTGCCTCATGAGACAGAATGGGTCGAGTTTAAAGCGGCCCAAACCAGTTTTGATTTTGGCAGGCTGGGACAATATTTTTCTGCATTGAGTAATGAAGCGAATTTGAATCAAAAACCATCCGGCTGGCTTCTTTTTGGAATTGAAAGTAAACAGCATCGTATCATTGGAACCTCATTCCGTTCTGCTGCAGGTGATCTGAATAAACTCAAGTATGAAATTGCCTGTAAAACGAATAATCGGATAACATTTTCTGAAATTTACGAATATCACTTTCCTCAGGGTCGTGTTGTTTTGTTTGAAATTCCACCAGCTCCACAGGGAATACCGACATCCTGGGATGGACATTTTTACGGCAGAGAGGGAGAGTCTCTGGGGCCATTAAATCTGCATGAAATCGAACAGATTCGCAGCCAAAACACCCATCAAGACTGGTCGGCGGATATCTGTGTTGAAGCATCTGTTAATGATTTACACCCGGATGCAATCCGGAAGGCCAGGGAGCTTTATTCGCAAAAAAATCCAGAACAACAGGATGAAGTTGATAAATGGGATGATATCACTTTCCTGAATAAAATCAAATTGGCTGTCCGCGGGAAATTAACACGGGCAGCAATAGTTCTTCTGGGTCGTTCTGAGGCAACCTCTTTTCTTTCGCCTTCACAGGCTCAGATTACCTGGGTTGTCTATAACGATAAAAATACAGAGTTGGATTATAAACATTACGGCCCGCCCTTTCTCTTGCAGGCAGACAAAGTGCTGGCTAATATACGGAATTTAAACTACCGGTATCTGCCGGCCGGGACACTGTTTCCCACAGAAATTACCATGTACGATCCTTATGTCATTCGCGAAGCACTGCACAACTGCATCGCTCATCAGGATTATACTTTACAGGGGCGTATTTCTATTGCTGAAAAACCGGATGAATTAATCTTTACAAATCTGGGTAGCTTTATACCAGGCAGTATTGAGGCAGTGATTACCGAGAATTCACCGCCTGCACAGTATCGAAATCCGCTTCTTGCCCAAGCCATGGTTCAATTGAAAATGATTGATACCATTGGCAGCGGGATACGCAAAATGTTTGAAAAACAAAGAGAGCGGTTTTTTCCGCTGCCGGATTATGAATTTTCACAAGGCCAAAATACATACGGACCTTCTGTAACAGTACGAATTCAAGGCAAGATACTGGATGAAAACTATACTCGCTTATTGATTCGCAAGCCTGATCTGAAACTCGAAGACGTTATGCTTTTAGATAAAGTTCAAAAACATCAGAATCTTATCAGGGAGCAATGCAACTACTTAAAAAAACTTCGGCTTGTGGAAGGACGATACCCCAACATATATATTTCTTCTGTCGTTGCAGAAATATTTGAAACCAAAGAAGATTATATAAAAAATCGTGCGTTTGACGATTCTTATTATAAACAACTGATAATCGACTATCTTCGAAAATATGGTCAGGCTAAACGCAGAGAAATAGACCGATTGCTTTGGGATAAGTTATCAGATATTCTTACTGTTTCGCAAAAAAAACATAAGATAAAGAATATATTATCTGCAATGTCTAAGAATGATAAGACTATTGATAACCACATAAATAGATATACGTGGACAATAAATATCCGATAAAAGGTAAAATAGAAATACTTAGAAATGCTTAGACACAAAAAAATAATCAAGAAAAACTTATCTCTTTATTATATATGTGTTTATGGGTTTCTAAGGAATGTGCTTTCTATATGCATAAGGATAAATTAACTTAGATTTTAGACAACTTACGGTTGTGGAGTAATAATGGATAACAATAATGCCTACCAGAAATGCATCAATCCCGCCTGCGGGGCGACGTTTGACTGCATGCAGACGATGTTTGAATGCCCGCAGTGCGGTGACCTGCTGGATGTCTGTTACGACTGGGATAAAGCCCAGGTGCCTTCCAGACTGTCCGATTTCGGGAAGCGCTGGTCTAATCGTCTCGACCGGCTGGACTTTTCCGGCGTCTGGCGGTTTCGTGATTTGCTGAACTTCTGCCCGGACGAATGCAAGGTCTCTGTCGGCGAAGGCCAGACGATTCTGCAGCAGGCCTGCGGGCTGGCAAATGAGCTCGGGATGAATCCGGCAGGATTGTTTTTGCAATATGAAGGCTTGAATCCCTCCGGCTCGTTTAAGGACAACGGCATGACCGCGGCATTTTCCCACGCCAAAATGGTCAAGGCTATTTCCAGTGCCTGTGCTTCGACGGGCAATACCTCCGCCTCGATGGCCCTGTATGCCCGGGCCTGCGGACTTAAGGCAACGGTCTTTATCGGCGACGGCAAAATCGCTTATGGCAAGCTCAGCCAGGCGATGGACTACGGTGCCTATACCATTCAGATTCGCGGCGACTTCGACGACTGCATGCGTCAGGT
>CAZKAI010000143.1:0-5639 GCA_964550565.1 uncultured Pirellulales bacterium | reverse complement strand
GCCGCCGGCGCCAATACACTGACCGAACTGGTTAACGATCACAAACTCCGCTGGAATAACAGCCACGTGGATAATGCCAAAATCGATGCTTATTACGCCAAACTCGATGCGGCCGGCTACAAGCCGCACACCATTGCCTCGGCGATTGAGATTTCCCGGCCGGTCAATCTCAAAAAATGCCTGCGGGCGCTGGATGTCTGCAATGGCATCGTCCGCTCCGTGACGGATGCCGAGATTCTTGATGCCAAGGCCCAGATTGGCAAATACGGCCTGGGCTGTGAGCCGGCCTCCGCGGCGACGATTGCAGGCCTGAAATACCTGCTGGCCGACGGCACGATTGACAAAAACGCCCGCGTCGCCTGCGTCCTGACCGGCCATGTCCTCAAGGATCCGGACGCCACGGTCAACTATCACAGTAAAAAGCAGGGCCCGTTCGCCAATCCCCCGGTGCAGGCCCCCAACGATTTGGATCAAATCATCGCGTTGATGAAACAATAACGGTGCGCCCGGCGGACGTTTCGCCGGGCAGCAGAAAAAGCGTCCTGTATATCAGGACCAGGGTTACTGAGACATCGCATAGGA
Source organism: uncultured Pirellulales bacterium (assembly GCA_964550565.1). Classification (GTDB taxonomy): domain Bacteria; phylum Planctomycetota; class Phycisphaerae; order Sedimentisphaerales; family Anaerohalosphaeraceae; genus Anaeroglomus. Next base: position 5,057 of record CAZKAI010000143.1, on the reverse strand, counting down.
GAGCGACAATGGCTGGAAGGATATGCCGGATTATTCTGGCGGGATTGTGTTTTGCGGGATCGATGGCCTTTTCCGAATCGGCAGATGTGCCGGCTCAGGACTACGGCAGAGCGGGGGTGCAGGCTGTGATTCGAGTGGATGCCCAGTGCCGCATTTATTGTGATATCGCCGACTGGCCTGCCATCATCGGCAGGGAAATGCCCGTCCAGATTCGGGGGCTGGAACCGCAGCAGAATTTTGACCTGAGCGTGCGGCAATATATTCTCGACACGCTCAACGCCGCGTTGCGTAAAAAGCCGGCACCTTCTGATCCGAATCAGTCCCTAACGCCGCAAGTGCTGCTAAAGCATATCCAGCGTGGCCAGAGTTTCTGTCTGGTAGCGGATGTGGAAGTCGGAGGACGTGATTTGGGCCAGATGCTGGTCGAAAAAGGCTACGCCAAACGCTTGATTGTGCCCAAAACGTCCGCTTCATCCGAGGGACAGGCCCAGCCTACGGACACTGCTGCACAAACCGCGTCACCGGAGGCACAGGACCAGGGATTTGTCGCTGCAAAGAACGGTAAGGTGTTTCACAAGCCAACCTGCCCCCATGCCCGCAGGATGAAAGACAACACCAAAGTGACATTCAGCAAACGAGATGAAGCCGTGGCGTCGGGACGTCGTCCCTGTCTGACCTGTAATCCGTAAGGGAGGCTATTCCGGCAGGTCGTTGATGGCCTGGTGCGGTTCCTTGGCTAATTTTTTGCGGAGGCGTGAATAGACCGACGGCGGCAGCAGTTTGGACACGTCGCCGCCGAGTGTGGCGATCTGCCGGACAATTGTGGAACTGACATAGCCGTATTCTTCGCTGGTCATGACAAAGACCGTTTCGATCCCCGCCACGGTGCGGTTGGTCATCGCAAGCTGAAATTCATACTGTACATCCGACAGGTTTCGCAGGCCGCGCAGCATTACGTCGGCTTTCTTGCGGGCGGCAAACTCCACTGTCAGGCACTCGAAACTTTCCACCGTGACCCGCGGCATATCATGAACCAGTTCCCGAATCATCTGAACGCGTTCCTGGATAGTGAACAATTCCGCCTTGCCGGGATTCTGGCCGACACCGATAATCAGGGAGTCAAACATCTTGTTTCCGCGGCGAATGACATCCAGATGGCCATTGGTAATCGGATCAAACGAGCCGGGGTAGATAGCAATAACGGATTTATGTGTCATGCGATACCGGTTTCTTATTCAGGAGTCTATTTGCCGCTTTTGTCGAGCGATTCCAGCAGAAGCTCTTCCAGGTCGCGTGCGCTGTGCTCGACCTGCAGTTGATTCATGAAGAATTCCGCGGCGCTGAATCGTTGCTCTGCCAGCTTGCGGACGGACTCAAACCGGAAGCTTTCCTTGAGCCGGGCCTGCCAGTAGCGGTAGTCGATTTTCCGCTTCCAGCTATCCAGAACTTCCGCCACGCCTTTGCCGTGAATGACATATTTGCGGAATTCGTGATAAAGCCCGACAGCACCCATATCTTCGAGGTTGCGGGCATCGGACAGGATCATCGCCTCAATCATTTCAGTAAAGCGATTGGATGACTCGACAATAATTTTGTCGATTTTTTCGATTTTAGGCCCCGCCAAAGCCCCGCTGAGGCGGTCGGTGACAATTTGAGTGGAAAAATCTCTTAAATCGGTCTGGCTGACGTCGGATAATACCAGCCGGCTGGAGGTGTCCTCTGCATCGGCCCAGCGGGCAAATCCCGCATCGGCAAAATAGGTCGCTGCAATCAGACAGAATCGGTCCACCGGCACACTTTTATCCAGTAATTCGGGCATCCGGCAGATATGTTCGACGTTGCGGAGGATTCGCAGGGTTCTGTCCCAGAGCCAATTGTCGTTGACTCCCGTCAGGGTGGGCACTTTCATCGTTTCTTCAGCGATTTGACGAATTACATCCATTTCCGACATAAAAATTATCTCCTTGGAACAGTTTATTTTCTTATCTCACTTTTTGGGCCTATCGTCAAGGAATTTATGCCCAAATCAGACCAGAATATACGCCTGAATACATTTTTATAAGACGTTGCTAAAATCTTTGCCCAGCACGTGTTACAGGCGTTATATCAGGATTAATACGGAATTTGGAAAAAAGTCGGAAAAGTCATTACAATCGTCAGACAAATATGTTAAAATTTATTGAAGCAAAGGAATTTTTGCCGTAAAAGTTATAGTAAGTGTTTTGGGAAAGCCGAAGAGCTTTATATTGGTTCCGGTTTCAGGGATGGAATCGGAGGTAAGAAGTTTATTGTCTTTATGGTTCTTCATGGATTATGAAAAAGGATCAGGCACGAACAGCTAAAGTTTTAGTCGCGTTGATGGCATCGATGACGGTGGGTGGAGTCGTCTTAATGACGCTCGACAACCATGAGCCTGCACGCGGGGCATACAGCTTGGCCAGCTATTTGAGGCTGGACTCTGTTGAAGCAGTCACCCTGCAATCCATGAAAGCTCAGAAAGCCGCCTGGAACGGCATTGAGATCTTCTACAGCCATACCAATCAGGGCGATCTGGCACAGCTTCGCGGCCAGGGTTTAACGGGCTTCCATTTCCTGGTCTGCAACGGTAATGGTGCTGAAGACGGCCAGATTGAACCCACTCCAAACTGGGCCGGCCAGAATTATATCGCAGGTTCGGATGGCGTGATTCGGATTTGCGTGATTGCAGACCGCAAAAGCAGTCCGGCAACCGGCAGCCAGCTTAAGCGGATTTCGGCCTTGCTCGAGTCGCTTAGCCAGTCGTTTTCAGTATCGCCCGATAAGATTCGTTATCCCGCGGATTTGCAGTTATAAATAGAATACAATGCGATTTCAAAGCCGGGTTTTATGCCTGGCTTTTTTTATGTCCATTCTGCGATAAAAACATCGGGAATTAAGCTGCTGCAGCGATTTTGACGATACTATTTGTATGAGTAATATCCAGATTCCAGAAGAGAGTGTCCGATTCATTTTTTCCCGTTCGTCCGGGCCGGGCGGCCAGAACGTCAACAAGGTCAATACCCAGGTAACGGCCATTCTGGATATAGAAGAGTGCAGTTTCCTGAATGCCGAGCAGAAGGCCCTGATTCGAGTAAAACTGGCAAATCGGATCGACAAAAGCGGTTGTCTGCAAATTACGGGGAATCGTTATCGCTCCCAGCAGTCCAATCGTCTGGATGTACTGGATCGAATGACGCGATTAATCGCCTCAGCCCTTGTCAAACCCAAGGTTCGCAAGCCTACGAAAACTACCTATGCTTCCAAACAGCGACGTTTAAGGTCCAAAAAAATGCGTTCTGACATCAAGAAAACTCGCTCAGGACGAGTTTCTCGATTAGAGGATTAAGTCCTTATTCTAAAGCTGTTTAAAGCAAAAACGCAAGCGACTTGTCATATCCGGAAAAATACCTAATTTAACAAAACCTATGATTTCCTTTTTGACAAATACCGATAAAAATGAGTAATCTTTCCAATGGAACAAGGCCGCGTCAAGTTCCCTCGGGACGCGGGCAACCTGGTAACACGAGGGGTTTGTAATGCGGCTCAATACGGGCCAAGGAGAGCAATTGTGAGTATCGGTACAGTGAAATGGTTCAATGAGAAGAAAGGTTTTGGCTTTATTACTCCGGATGATGGCGGTGAGGACCTGTTTGTCCATTACACCAACATCACATCCGAAGGGTTTCGCACCCTCAACGACGGGCAGAAAGTGCAATACGAAGCTGCCCAGGGTCGCAAGGGGATGGAAGCGGTAAAAGTAGAGCCTGCGTAACTGGTTTTACTTCACTTAGCCAATCCAACGGGCCTGTCCACGACAGGCCCGTTTTCGTTGATATACAAAACGGGTTTACTGCTGCATCTGCTTCAGCAGACTACGCCGAGGTTGGTCATGAAGCTGTCGATGAAGGATTCGGGATGGGTCAGGAGGCGTCGTTTTTTCAGTTCCGCAATCGCCTGGCTGCGGTAGGGTTCTTCGCTGAGAACCGCCATCAGCATCAGGTTTTCAATCCGCTCATACCGGACCAGCCGTTCTTCTTTTTTTACTGGACTCATGGTTGCCCCTTTCGGTTTCCGTGTTATACTTATCATTTGGCCGGATTATGAACAATCTCTATGAGCGGCGGATGAGGAAATGGTTAGAGTTTTGTGGGAAAAGGCGTTTTATCAACCAGATAACGCGCTATTTGGAGCAATATATAATTTCAATACTGGAGGCTAATGACTATGATTCATGTGATTCGAGGACTGGTTATAATGGCTTTGTTTGGCGGTTTTTTTCAGGCGATGGGTGCAGAACCCGAAAAGCAGTATCTCTGGCCCGATGGTGCTCCCTATGCCAAGGGCACCGAGGAAAAAGACAAGCCGTATCTTGATATTTACGTGCCGACTGAATCCAACACCGGCGCTGCGATTGTGGTTTGTCCCGGCGGCGGCTACGGCAATCTCGCCATGGATCACGAAGGCAAGCAAGTGGCCGAGTGGCTTAACGGGCTTGGCGTTACCGCCTTTGTTCTGAATTACCGACACAACGGCAAAGGCTATCAGAACCCGGCCCCGCTGACCGATGCCCAGCGGGCGATACGCTATGCCCGATTTTATGCCAAAGAGCGGGCGATTGACCCCAACCGGATAGGCATCATGGGGTTTTCGGCCGGGGGGCATCTGGCGTCCAGTGCCGGAACGCATTTCCAGACATCGGCTTATGAGCAAAAAGACAAAATCGATGCGGTCTCCTGCCGGCCGGACTTTATGGTGCTGGTGTATCCGGTTATTACGCTGGAGCCGCCGTATTATCATGGCGGGTCGCGGCGGAATCTGCTGGGCGATACCCCTTCGGAGGAATTGGTCAAGAGTTTCTGTAATCATCTGCAGGTCACCGCGGAAACGCCCCCGACCTTTTTGGTCCATGCCAATGACGACACGGCCGTCCCGCCGGAAAACAGCATCATGTTTTATGAGGCCTGCCGCAAGGCCGGAGTGGCTGCCGAAATGCATATCTATCTCAAGGGCAGTCACGGCTTCGGGATGCGAAAGGGCGT
>CAZKAI010000142.1:0-9515 GCA_964550565.1 uncultured Pirellulales bacterium | reverse complement strand
TTCCTCAAGAACGGCTTTGAGGAGGTAGAGAAGGCTGCTCCGGATTTTTCACTGCTGGCCAGGAAATTCAGGACATCTGCTCCGGCACCGAGCTTTAAGGGCCAGTGGGATAAGAAATGCAGGAAATTCGGCAGGGGCCTTACGATTATCACCTCCGGCCAATGCCCTCATAATTTTAAAATGGTTCACGACATTACTGAGATTGCCAAAGACCGATACGGAATCGAAGCACGCATCGTCGAGTATCGAAGCTGCAGGCAGGCCCAGAACGCGCCGTGGCCCTTTGCGGTGTCCGGCGTGCTGTATAATGGCAAGCTGGTCGCCGACCATCCCATCAGCGGCCGGCGGTTTTTGAATATCATGGACAAAGAGGCAGGGATCGCTGCCGGGTTGCGACGCTGATTGGAAAGAGCTCGGGAGCCGCATGGGTATGGCTTGCTTACCCGGCTGAAGAACATTACTCTGTAAACCGAAAGAATTGTACGACCTTACAATAAGGAACGGAATCATGCAGCGACGTGCGTTTATGAAAGGTATATTGGGCTCCTCGATGGCCGGGCTGCTGCCGGTTGCGGGCTGTCTAAAATCAGGAGAACACGGTCAGGCTGCCGACGGGGGGCATGCCTCCAAACGCCCCAATATCATTTTCCTGCTGACGGATGACCAGCGCTGGGATTCTCTGGGCTGCGTCAATCCGATACTCAGAACGCCGAATATCGATGCGATGGCTGGAGATGGGGTGATGTTTACGAATGCGTATGTCACGACTGCCATCTGCTGCACAAGCCGGGCTTCTTTCCTAGTCGGCCAATATGCCCGCCGTCATGGCATTATCGATTTTGCCAGGCAGTTTACCGATGAACAACTGGCCGGAACTTACCCCATGCTGATGAAACAGTCGGGATATCGTGTCGGATTTGTCGGGAAATATGGTGTGGGTGCCAGGGATTTGCCGGCGGCATCCTATGATTTCTGGCAAGGCTGGGCAGGTCAGGGCAACTATGAAGGGCACACCGACCCAAACGGTCAACCCATTCATCTTACGCGATTGATGGGGAACCAGTCGCTGGAATTCCTGGAGACGTGTACGACCCGGCAGCCGTTTTGCCTTTCCGTCAGTTTCAAGGCCCCTCATTGTCAGGATGGGGATACGCGGCAGTTCATTTATGATCCGCAGCATGAAGCGGTTTATAAGGATGTCACATTTCCTCCGCCCAAAACGGCCACAGAAGCCGACTGGCAGCGGCTCCCTGAGTTTTTAAAGACCCATAATGAAGCCCGGGCGCGGTGGGAGATTCGTTTTTCAACTCCTGAGAAATATCAGGAGATGGTTCGAAACTATCATCGCCTGATCTATGGGGTTGATGCGGAGGTGGGACGTATTCGCAGGAAGCTGCAGGAAAAGGGATTGGCAGACAACACCATTATTATCTTTGCCGGAGACAATGGCTTCTATCTGGGTGAACACGGTCTGGCAGGCAAGTGGTATCCGCATGAGGAGTCCATCCGCGTACCTCTGATAATCTATGATCCGCGTTTGCCGCAGAGTCGCCGAGGCAAACGGCCCAAGGCAATCGCCTTGAATATCGACCTGGCCCCGACGATGCTGCACTATGCCGGGATTCAGGTGCCGGCGGCCATGCAGGGCAGGGATTTGTCTTGTCTGATGGAAGGTCGATCTGTTCGCTGGCGTGAGGACTTTTTCTACGAGCATCTTTTTGAACACAAAAAGATTCCGAAAAGCGAAGGGGTGGTTGGAAGACGCTATAAGTATGTTCGCTGGATTGACCAGAAGCCGGTTTATGAGGAGTTATATGATTTGGAGAGCAATCCCGAAGAAACCATCAACTTTGTGAATGATCCCGGGTATAGAGAAGTACTGGCGGCTATGCGCCGACGCTATGAACAGCTTCTGGCAGAGGCAAAATAGAGAACTGCGTGGGAGCAGCCCATTTGGTTGGGACTTTTTTATTGGGTATACTGTTTTATGTGATTCGAGTTATATCACATCATAAATAGCCAGATTATAGGTCTATGGCTGGATTCATCCTCTCTTCGGGTGTTTTTGAGGCCAGCGGGAGTGATTTTTTATTAAAATTCATCCGATTTTAGCTTGATTTTCACATTTTATTTATGATATTATGGTCATTCTGTTTAACTTTGGGGCGGGGCAATCGCTATCTAATCACCCACTTTGACGTATTAAGGTGCAAGGTGTTAATTGATTGGCGGTTTGTTTGTTAGTCGGAAATAGAATAATGCAGAACCAGAAACAGTTGTTTAAATGAGATTGAATTTGTGAGCAGTTAAAAACTATGGAAAAGATCAGTAAAATCAGAAACATTGGGATATCGGCGCACATTGATTCGGGAAAAACCACACTCAGTGAGCGTATCTTATATTACGCGGGTCGTATTCATCGCATCAACGAGGTCAAAGGCGATGGGGCCGGGGCCACGATGGACTTCATGGAACTGGAGCGTGAACGCGGCATCACCATTACCTCAGCGGCAACGCAGGTGGTTTGGGATGACAAGGTCATCAACCTGATTGATACGCCCGGCCACGTGGATTTCACAGTGGAAGTTGAGCGGTCGCTGCGCGTGCTGGACGGGGCGATCATGGTGCTGTGTTCGGTGGGCGGAGTACAGAGCCAGTCGTTTACCGTAGACCAGCAGATGAAGCGCTACCGTGTTCCGCGTATTGCATTTATCAACAAGATGGACCGTACGGGGGCTGACCCGGAACGCGTCCGCCGGGATATTCGTGAAAAGCTGGGCCTGAATGCCGTGGCAATTCAGCTCAATATGGGCGAAGGGGATCAATTTGCAGGTTTAATCGACCTGATTACCATGGAAGCGGTGACGTTTGAAGGCGATAACGGCGAAGATATCATTCGCGGACCGATTCCGGAGGCCTATAAGGATTCCGCTGCGGTTGCCCGCCATGAGATGCTTGAAGCGCTGAGCATGTTCAATGATGAGATGATGGAATTGCTTCTGGAAGACAAGGACGTCAGTGTCGAGATGATTCGCCAGACCATCCGTGAGGCGACGATCAATCGGGATATCGTGCCGGTGATGATGGGGTCTGCGTTCAAGAATAAAGGCGTTCAGTTGCTGATGGATGCGGTCAGCTATTACCTGCCCAGCCCGCTGGACCGGTGCAGTTTTGCCCGCGATCATGATAATGACGGTACCGAAACCCCGCTTGCCAGTGATCCGGAAGCGCCGCTGGTGGCGATGATTTTCAAAATTACCGATGAAACGTACGGCCAGCTCAGCTATACCCGTGTGTATCAGGGGCGGATACTGAAGGGCCAGCATTATCGCAATGCCCGTACCAATAAGATGCAGCGTATTGGCCGCATCGTCAGAATGCATGCCAATCACCGTGATGATATTTCAGATGCCGGCCCGGGCGATATTATTGCCCTGCTGGGTCTGGATTGTGCCAGCGGTGATACGATTTGCGGTGACGGCGTCAATTATTCGCTGGAAAGCATTTATGTGGCCGACCCGGTGATCAGCCTGTCGATTACCCCGGCCAGCAACGCCGACCAGGAACGGATGGCCAAGGCCCTGAACCGGTTTATGAAAGAAGACCCGACGTTCCGCGTTTCGACCGACCCGGAGACCGGCCAGACGATTATTGCCGGCATGGGCGAACTGCACCTGGATGTGTATTGCGAGCGGATGCGCCGTGAATATAAGGCCGATGTGGTCGTGGGTGCTCCCAATGTCAGCTATCGCGAAGCCCCGACGATTGAAGCAGCCTATGATTATAAGCATAAAAAGCAGACCGGCGGTTCGGGCCAGTTTGCCCACGTCGTTGGTCGGCTGATACCGCTGCCGTCGGATGCGGAAACGACCTACGAGTTCGAAGACAATATTGTCAGCGGGCGCGTTCCGGGTGAATATATTCCCGCGGTCAACAAGGGATTCCAGGCGGCGATGAAAAAAGGCCCGCTGGCAGGCTACGAGATTGTCGGCTGCAAGATGTGCCTGGATGATGGTTCCTATCATGCGGTGGACTCCAGTGAAATGGCGTTCCGTATTGCGGCCCGCGATGCGTTTATCGAGGCGTTCCGCAAGGCGCGTCCGTGCCTGCTGGAGCCGATCATGAAGGTTGAAGTGGAGACGCCCAGCGATTACCAGGGCTCGATTGTCGGCGATTTGAACGCTCGTCGCGGCATCATCATGGGTGCTGATAACCGTGGCAATGTGACGGTGATTACCGCCGAGGTGCCGCTGGCCAACATGTTCGGGTATGCCACGATTGTTCGCGGCATGAGCAAGGGCATGGCCACCTTCTCAATGGAAATGTGCCGGTATGCTCCGGTTCCCAATAAGCTGGCCGAAGAAATCATTCTTCGCCGCCGCGAGAACGAAAAACAGGCGGCTCAGAAGTAAATCTGCCACTTTTATCGTGACGTATTTTCAAGCGGTTCCGTCTTGCGGCGGGACCGCTTTTTTTGTTGCTTTTGGGTGGGGCCTGTCGGTCGGGACAGGTCTTTTTTTATGGGGTCAAAATTTAGCCCGGAATATCCCTTGCAGGTGTTAAAAGGCTTTGACAAAAAGAGGTTTTGGCGGTACATTTAATGATTCTAAAACAGGGATGAAAGCTGTTTTGAACTGTTTGACTATTGGATTTATAAGCTATTTCATATAAGGGACTTATGGACGAGACAAATCAGGAACAGCAGGAGCCGCAGGCAACCGAGCGGATCGAGCCGATTCAGATTGTGGACGAGATGAAAACCTCGTATCTGAATTATGCGATGAGTGTGCTGGTGGCGCGGGCGCTGCCGGACGTACGCGACGGCCTGAAACCCTCCCAGCGGCGCATTCTGGTGGCCATGAACGACCTGGGCCTGGGCCCTCGCAGCAAGCACAGAAAATGCGCCAAGATCGTCGGCGATACGAGCGGTAACTACCATCCCCACGGTGACCAGGCTACCTACGGCACGCTGGTTCGTATGGGGCAGGACTGGAATATGCGGACGACGCTGGTGGATCCGCAGGGGAACTTCGGCAGCATCGATAACGATCCGCCGGCGGCGATGCGTTATACCGAAGCCCGCATGACGGCCGCGGCGGTGGATATGCTGGAGGATTTGAAACAGGATACCGTCGATTTTGTCCCCAACTATGATGAGACCCGTACCGAGCCGACGGTTCTGCCGGCGAAATTTCCGAATCTGCTGGTCAATGGCGCCACGGGTATTGCCGTGGGTATGGCGACGAACCTTGCCCCGCACAATGTCAGCGAAGTCTGTGATGCGCTGCTGCTGGTGATTGATGATCCTGACTGCGGATTCAAGGATATTCTTGAAAAACTGCCCGGGCCGGATTTCCCGACCGGCGGCATCATCTGCGGCCGCAAGGGAATCGTGGATGCGTATGTCAGCGGCAAGGGCCATTTGCGGGTGCGATGCAAGGCTCATGTCGAAAGTCCCAAAAAGGGGCGAGAAAATATCGTCATCACCGAGATTCCCTATATGACGGTCAAGTCGGCGATTGTATCCAAGATTGCCGATTGCGTGCACGAGGGACATATCGACGAAATCTCGGATGTGCGTGACGAATCCGACCGCCAGGGAATGCGGATTGTCGTGGAATTGAAGAAGGATATCGACAGTCAGGTCGTATTGAACAAGCTGTATCGGTTTACGCCGCTGCAGTCCACATTTGCGATTCAAAATGTCGCTCTGGTCAACAATCGCCCGGAAATGCTCAACATCAAGCAGATGCTGCAGTATTACATCGACCATCGTCTCGTGGTCATCCAGCGGCGGACGCGGTTCCTGCTGAAAAAATACCGTCAGCGTGCCCACATTCTGGAAGGCCTGATTCTGGCGGTCAGCGATATTGACGAGATTATCAACCTGATCAAATCCTCGCCGGATGCGCCGACGGCCAAGGAACGGCTGATGAAAAAGCCGCTTCGACTGGTTGAAAGCCAGACGCTGCGCAAGATTCTGCCGGAAGTGTTTGTTGAGGAAAAGAGCAAATCGGATCAGTTTTTGAGTTCCCAGCAGGCGGACGCGATTTTGACGATGCAATTGCAGCGGCTGACCGGGCTGGAAATTGAAAAGCTGGCCAAAGAATACGCCGAGATATTCAAGCAGATTAACGAATGCGAAGAGCTGCTGGCCAGCCGCAAGCTGCAGTTGGATATCATCAAGGCGGACCTGGAAGAAATCAAAAAGAAGTTCTCGACATCGCGGCGGACGGAACTGGCCGGTGAAGAGGCCGAAGACATCAACATGGAAGACCTGATCGCCGACGAAGAGACGATTGTGACGATTTCTCACGCCGGGTATATCAAACGGACGCCGATGGATACCTATAAGAAGCAGGGACGCGGTGGAAAAGGCGTGATCGGGTCTGATACCAAGGAAGGCGATTTCCTTGAGCATCTGTTTGCGGCCTCGACGCATGACTACCTGCTGTTCTTTACCAGCAAGGGTATCTGTCACTGGCTGAAGGTGTACAATATCCCCGAACTGTCGCGGCAGAGCAAGGGACGCAATATCGTCAACCTGATTCAGATTAGCGCCGATGAAAAGATTACCTCCATTCTGGCGGTGCGGGAATTCGATGACAAGCGCCAGTTGATGATGGCGACAGCCAAAGGCAACGTCAAGAAAACCGTACTCTCGGCTTACGGCAATCCCCGCAGCAGCGGCCTGATTGCAATTAAGCTGGAAGAAGGCGACAGCCTGATTGGCGCGGCCATCACCAGCGGTCAGGATGAGGTGATTCTCGGGACCGCCGACGGCATGGCGATTCGATTCAACGAAGAGCAGGTTCGCTCTATGGGACGTGCCAGTATCGGCGTCGTCGGCATCAAGCTGCGCGAGGGCGATGAAGTCGTGTCGATGGTGATTGTCGAGCAGGGGGCGTCGCTGCTGACGGTCTGTGAAAAAGGCTACGGCAAGCGCACCGATCTGGATGATTATCGTCCGCAGAATCGCGGCGGGCTGGGTCTGATCAACATCAAGACCACCGACCGCAATGGGCGTGTGGTGGCGATCAAGGCGGTGCATGATAATGATGAGCTGATGCTGATTACCGCCAATGGCATGATTATCCGCACCGGGCTGGAACAGGTTCGAGAAATCGGGCGCAATACCGCCGGCGTGCGGATGATTCGCATGGATGATGATGATAACCTGGTCGCGGCGGAACGATTGATCGTGGAAGACGACGGGTCCGACAAGACCGAAGCCTGATAGCTTGCTGGTGTGGACGACAAATATATGGCAGCCAGGAAAACAGCACAACACACAGAAACACCCGCGCCGGCGTTTAAGAGCCTGTATGTGATTGTGGGGCAGGATGCGTACCTGATTGGTCAGGACGTGGAGAAACTGCTTTCGCGGCTTCTGGAGCCGGACCAGCGGGAGATGGCGCTGTATCAGCCCGAGGCGGAAAAGGCCGATGGGGCGGAGGTGCTGGATGAATTGCGGACGCTGCCGTTTCTGGCGTCGCGGCGGGTGGTTTTGATTAGAGAGGCCGAGCCGTTTGTGACGGAATATGCCGAACTGCTGGAAAAGTATCTGGACCATCCCAGCCCGACAGGGGTTTTGATCCTGACGGTCGGGACCTGGGACAGCCGCCGGAGATTGTCCAAGAAGGTGGCGGCAGACAATCGTGCAGAATTGATTGAAGTCGGCGAGATCAAGCCCTGGCACATGAGCGGATTTGCTTCAACCTGTGCCCAGCAGAAGGGCGTTCGGCTGGGGCCCGGGGCAGCGGAGCTGATTGTGGAACTGATCGGCAACGAGCCGGGACGTGTGGCGGCTGAAATCGATAAGCTGGTTATGTTCAAGCATCCTGCCAAAACCATTGCGGTGGAAGATGTGGAGGACTTGATCGGTGCCAGTCGAATGTTCGATGCGTTCGAAGTGATTGAAAGCCTGTCAGGGCAGGATAAGGGAGTGGCGTTCGACCGGCTGCGGCGGATGTTTCAGGCCAGCCGGGATGCAGAATATACGGTGATTGGGGCGTTTGCCTTTCATTTTCGCCGGCTCTTTCGCTGCAAGGCCCTGATTGAAAAGGGCGAATCGGAACAGGCGGCCATGCTCAAGACCGGCGTGAAATTTCCGAAGATGCAGGAGAAATTCATCAAACAGATTCGCCGGTTCAGCCTTCGCGATTTCGGGCAGTTACTGGCGGAACTTGGTGGGATGGATTATCAGGCTAAGACCGGGCAGGGGGATATCCCGTCCAATATGGAGAAGTTTTTCCTGCGGATGATGAAATCGTAGCGTATTAAAAACTGCCCAGGACTGGATTTGAACCAGCACGAGGTGTAATCCCCATCAGGCCCTCAACCTGACGCGTCTGCCAATTCCGCCACCTGGGCTAAAAGTTTCACATGCAAGCCGTTTCCGACCTGCACTTTTCGACAGAACAACTATTATACTTGACCCCCTTGATTTGGCAAGCCTTTTTTGGGGGCTTTCCGGAGGGAATTTGTTATTTTCCGCGATGTCCAGACCAGAGCATGACCTGAAGCCGCGGGCCGAATGAAAATCCGGTTCGCAGGCAGTAATCGGCCAGCCACATGGATTTTTCGAGGTATTGCTGGCGGTCGGTCGCCTGGGGCATCAGGAAGACATCCTGCGGGCGAACCTGACCAAGCTGGTGGATGGTGCGGACGACCTCATCAAGGTCGGCACGGGTGTCGATGACGAATTTGAGCTGGTAGGGATACGATCCCATCAGTTGACGTATGGCAGCCAGATTCAGACGAATTCGTTCATGGGTGGATGCCTGGATCGGGTCAGTCGGGGTGGAATTGGATAATTTAGGACTGATACTTATCAATTCGCAGGGCAAATCCGGGATAAACATAATGCCCGAGGTCTCGATGGTCAGGTGTACTCCCGGCCGGCGGACCATTTTAATAAAGGCCGGCAGATTAGGCTGAGTCAGGGGTTCGCCACCCGTAATGACGATATGATGGGCCGGATAACTCTGGATTTGTTCAGAAAGCCATTCGGGTGTGAATTTTTTTCCCGCCGAGCCGCTCTGGGCATACTGGGTATCACACCAGCGGCAGCGTAACGGGCATCCGGCCAGCCGGAGGAACAGGCTGGGGACACCGGCCAAACGGCCTTCGCCCTGAAGGCTGTAAAATAATTCATTAATCATCATCGGTACTCAGTTTCGTCCATTTTGGCCTGAAAATCAAGCTGTTTTGGGCCGAAATCGAACAAATCCATCGAAAACCTCTTGCAAGCATAAGAAAAATCGCTATACTTTTCAGACTCTGGCAGGCTTAAAAACCTGTTCAAGGCGGCGTAGCTCAGGGGTAGAGCGTGGGATTCATAAGCCCGTGGTCAGTGGTTCAAATCCACTCGCCGCTATTTTTTTAAGTCAAGATTGATTCAAGGCTTAAAAACGCGGATGGCAAGCCATTCAGCGATCCCGCCCCCATCGTCTAGAGGCCCAGGACATCGGGTTCTCATCCCGGAAACAGGGGTTCGAATCCCCTTGGGGGTA
>CAZKAI010000141.1:0-9599 GCA_964550565.1 uncultured Pirellulales bacterium | reverse complement strand
AGTTTGATCTTATAAGACCTCAGGCAGAATGGTTTGTGAAGGGAGCTAATGCGATCTTATTCAAGCAGGAAGCTAAAACAAACCGCCAGGTTAACGAAAGCCGGGAAACTCGCAACGAGAATCCGCAGCGACAGCTTATCGATTATTCTTCGGCTCAGCCAAAGAAGACGACCCCGTCGGAAAAATATGTTTCCCAGTTGGAAATGATGAGTTTTCTTGAAGATGTCGAGGAACTTGGCCAGAACGCTGATTTTATCGAGTATTGGGAAGACTTGAAGCGCCTTAAAGAGAAGGTTATCGAGCAGCAATGCGCTACCGAAAAAGAGGTTTTACGGATCTTTACAATCCGTTCCATGGTCGAGCGAACTCAGGAGGAAAAAGAGCGATTTTTTGACGCTTACCCGGTCAGTACCGACGCTTGGGAAAACGGCTATTTTAACGCCGCTGGAGAGGTGATTTATTAAGGGCATTTCGCCCTTTTTCTTTTTTTTGCGATAGATGGGGCTATGCCATTTTTCAAAAAAGGGCACTCACTTCGTTCGTGCCGTTGGGCGAATGACGGTCTTGTCTTTTCCCGTCATGCACCTTGGAAGGCTGGGTTCTACTTAATGTAAACGACATGAATCCAATCCGAGGGCAAAACACCGTTGTTTTTTTCAAATGATTGTGAAAAAAACAACCTCAAAAGGAGGAATAAGCGAATGAAGCAGAACAATACAGTTCATTTTCATGATACAGCATTCATGACTGCCAGTGAGAAACACAAGGTTTTAAGCCATTGGAAGGCCTTTTTAATGCATGGCCTAAAAAGGGAACATTTTACGAAGCGATTATATCAACACCTGCATTTGCATTGCGGGTTTATCGCACATTACAGCCTCTATGGCTTTTACTCAACCTATTTTGAATCCGGCCAGGATACACAAGGATTCTTTGAAATGCTTTGTTCAAATATCAGTGGGCTGTATGGAGCAGGCGATTATAACGATATCAACATGGCGATGCTTGAGGTGTATCAATCCTGTAAAACCAAAATACAGAGCAAGGAATTGGCGGATGTCGAACACTCACTTAACCTTATGGAGGCCTGTTTGAAGCGCGCCCGAGTGGATCAAGACTTTGCCCGGGAGTTTTTAACGAAGATTCGGACGTAATTCATACACAAATCATTTTTTTCTTCAAACTTGCGTGAAGAAAAAAAATAAAGGAGATCATGTAAAATGAGCAGATACTATAAACTATCCATCATTGCCGTCGGAATTCCAAAAGAGACGGTTGAAAAGATCCTCTCGGAGCATTTCGGCTGGGAGGGTGAGGCAGACTGCTGGGACGGCCGGGTTTATTATTTCGGGGAGGGTTCACTGTACGGCGGACAAACCGAAGAGCAGGCACACGGTCAAATCACTGCCATGCTTAAATCCGTTTATCCGGATGCGAAGGTGCGAAGTGAATGGATACACATGGAGGACTTGCCCTTTGAGGCCTATGGTGATGTGATTGCCGAAGTATAAATAATACGATGGGAACACGAAGTACAACTAAAATCTATGAAGACGGATGCCTTCTGTTGGCACTCTACAAGCAGTATGACGGCTATCCGGACGGATGGGGGCAGGAACTCAAAGCGTTTCTGAATCACGGTGTGTTTGTCAATGGCTTTCAAAAGAGAGATGATATTGTGCAGTTTAATGGCGTCGGAGACTTTGTACTCCAGCTGGTCGCAGCGTTCAAGGAAGGAACCGGCGGGCTGTATGCAACGACCGAGGATAACCAGCAGGAGTACAATTATCTCATTGAGTTTAACCACAAACAGGGCGATTATGGCACGATGACGTATACCCTGCGTTGCCTGGAAGACGACAGGTATCGTCAGGAAGGAAGTATTCTTACTGCATGGTAGGAAAGTCCTGCACCGAAAACAGTACAGTTTTTACAAAACCTCATCGATGGGAGGTTGAAACCGTCGAATCTGAAAGGAGGGGATAGAATAGCATGAATACAGAAACACAGGAAAAGATTGATGCCTATGTGGCCTTATATGATGCCATATCGGTCAAGACCGGTACTGAGAGCATTTCCCTGGTAATCTTCCAGGAGGTTATTAAGGATATGCGGATGAAGTATATTGCCCGGGCCCATGGAAATGGTACGGGGCTTACATTAGCAACCGAAAAGCAGAAGGAGTACCTTCGCAAGATCGGGAAATCCTTTGACGAGTCTTTGACCAAAAAGGATGCCTCGGCCATGATCCAGGCGGAGATCAAGAAATAAAACACGCTAAAGTGTGATTGTTGAGGGCGTTATTTGCCCTTTTTTATATTCAACAACTGAAAGGGGGATAATTATGCAATGGAGCTATTGACACAAGCAATCCGAAAGATCCTGCCGGCCCTGTATGCCCAGGATGGCAAGGGCGGCAATGCGATGGTGTATGTCAAGTATTTTGCGCCGGATTTCTCATGGACGTGGTACGTGCTTGAGGGACAGTCGGTGCTCGATGAATCCGGAAATGAGGTCGATTTTGAGTTTTTCGGCCTGGTTGATGGATTTGAAAAAGAACTGGGCTATTTTCGGTTGAACGAATTACAGTCGCTGCGCGGCAAGCTTGGCCTGCCAGTGGAGCGGGATTTGTATTTTTTGCCAAAGCCGCTCAAGGAGATCGCACCGGGGCTGCTGGATTAAGGACTTGAAATATTTTTTACATGCAGGGCGGGACCCTGTATGTTATTTTTTTATAGATCCAGCGGGAATTGATGAAGTTTTTTATGATGCTGCCGAATAAGTTCTGAAAGTTGACGTGTAATATTTTTAATCGCTTTAATCTGGGAATCAAATTGTTTCAGTATATGTATCGTATTTTCATCCAGAGCCATGGTATCAAGACTTAAAAGCTATACTACTATATAAATGTTTCGGTGGCAGCAGGGAGGGATATGTTATATCAGGCACATCGTAAAGCGGGCATAATGCATGGTGAAGCATTGAAGCGGTATGCACGTGCCATGATATCGCTCCATCGGCATTGTCGCCCATCGCGATAAATGCGTTCTGGTTCGCATTTATTTTTTCCGCTCTTTGATTTTCCCTTAGCCTTTTAGGTTTTTCCCCCTGCGGGGTCGCTTCGCTAAAAACGTAAAAGGCAGGGAAACTCGTCGAGCTTATGGAAAAAATAAATTATCGCGAACCAGAACTCGATTGGATCGATGGGCTACTGACAATTGTCGATTCAGCTCGTCGTGTTCTTTTGGCGTTGAAGCAGTCGCGGCCTGAGAGACCAAAACCAACCTATCAGCAGCAGCAGGTGTTGGGGTTGTTAGGGGTGCGATATGCTTCCAATCTAACGCAACGGGATGCACAGCGGATGATCGATTTCCATTGCCAACGCATCCTGGAATCGATTGTTGAATGGGGAGACCGGCCTGACAAGGGCCGCCCCTTTTTCTTTTTGCGGCCTGGGGAGTTGCCTAAAGACAGGGGGGAGTGGTTGTAACCTGAAGAGAATCAGGATAATAGAATGCAGGAATCTGCTTAATGTTGAGTTTGGGACCAAACCCATAAAAGGCACTGTGTTTTACACAGCTAACCATTTAAGCCTTTGGCCTGTGAACGGTCCGGGTTGACCGGATCATAAAGATAGATTGAACATCTTCGATGTCGTGTTTTAGAGAGAGTCCTGACGGACCAATTAGGTCTCTTCGAGACCGGATTGATATGGGGCCTGACGGCCCAGATAGGACCCCTTCGGGGTCAGATTATGGGGGTCTCTGCGAGACCCAATGCAGGGGTGTCCTTCGGACACAGATAGGACTCCTTCGGAGTCAGGGGTACAAGACCCCGCTCCCTTTGGTCGCGGGGGAGTATGTGTGTTATGTATGAATGGACTCCATAGGTATGACCTGTGTTCGTTATAGGATTCATTTGTTATTGTTTATGTTCCACTATGGAATGGAAGATAAAGGCCCTGGAACGGGAACACAAAATAGGATGATATCTCCTTTATTTTAAGTGAGTTAGAAAATATGCTCCGTTGTTTTCAATATTACGCGTGGAACGGAAAAATTACTGCATCGAAAGGTATATAAAGCAGGATGCTTTAGAGTTCAGGGAGGCCAACGTAAGAGGGATGTACAGCCGGCAGGGACCTGTCTATAAGAGCAAGGGGGAAGAACGGATCGCAGACTATTTAGTGGAGCGTAACATCGCCTTTCAGTACGAATATCCCCTGGCGATTCTGGACCGGGGGCAGGTGCGAATCTGGTATCCGGACTTTCGATTACCAGAATATAACATGATCATTGAGTACTTTGGTATGAATGCAAATGCATCGTATAATGAGCAGGTTGCCCACAAAATTCGCACCTATCAGGAGGCCGGGATTGACGGGATTTACCTGTTGGAATCCTCCTTTTCCGGAGGCTGGAAAGAAGGAATTACAGCCCGGATTGAGCAGTCGCTGGAGGGCAAATTACGGAAAATCAGGTCCATTTATCAACAGAATGATGCGGTTCCAGCGCGTCGATAAACGCGTCCCGCAGGACCAGTTGGACCTTTGGGGGCAATAGCAGACCGGCGGTGGCAAGTTTTTTTTCAATCTTTTCATACGCGGGTTTGTCCGTGGCAACGATGATAATTTGATCGTATCTGGCCAGCAGATTCTGGCGTAAATTCTGGAGGAAATCCGACAGTCCCGTCTCGATTTCAAGAGCGATTTTCCGACCCTCCCTCTGGGCAGCAATATCAGTATTTCCGGATGGGCGGGGGGCCTCAACAGTGACCTGGTAGCCCTGTTCCCGGAGCCGCTGTGCGGCATACTGCTGCCAATAGTGATGCACCAGGCTGCCATATCCTGATTGAGGATTTTGGATATCAAGAACATCCCTGGCTTGTTGGGTCAGGCCGAGGATGACTTTGCGGGTTTGGCCCAGATCGACGGTCTGGCTGTGCAGCCATCCCTGTTCGACGAGCTGTTGTTTGATCCGGTTGCCTTTGCCGGTACTCAGATTCAATCGTTTATAGCGGATTTTGACCCCATCCTGGGGCTGATTGAGGATATCCAATAATAGCCTGAACGACTCGTCGTTCAGAGGGCTATTAAACAGCGCTGGAATCCGCGGAACCTGCCCGAAATAGCCTGGCAGGGAGGTCTTCCGGCCTGAACCTGATTTCCGGGAGCGGTTGAGGGCGGAATACCGTGCCAGTTGGGCATCATTGACAGCGCCTTTAGTGAATTGAATCCAGGGTATTTCAATCAAAAAAGCGTTGGTATATCGGCCCTGCAGTTTACAGATTGCCTGCCCAATGGGCAGCATGCTGAAATACCTCCGGTCATCGGCATCCAGCAAACAGACCGAGGCGGCCAGGATTTGGTCGGCCACGCTGGACAGATTCAGAAAGATATTGGTATAACAGTTGGCCAGGACCACTTTGGAAATCAGGCTGGGGGTTTGATCCAGAATAATATTGGCGATCCCCAGTTCCCGTGTCATCCGAAACAGCCGTTCCATCAAGGTTTCCTGGGAGCGCCCTTGTTGTTTGGCAAAGACGATGTGGGCTTCGTCGGTAATAATAGCCATTTCCAGCTTTTCACGGCCGGGTGAACACAATTTAACCTGGAAGATCCATTGATAGAGGATCGGAATCAAGAATGATCGGGCACCATTGCTGAGCCCATCTACTTCAATGACGGTATTTTCATGAATCAGCGCCCTTGTCATATCCTCCTGTGAAACCGGGTCGGAGGCGATATTGGAAAACCGCAGGCTTTCCAGCGCCCGTATCGCGGATATCTTCCAGCCGCGAATCCTGTCTTTGGCTTCCATGGCCTCGATTTCCGACAGAATATCCTGGGTGACCGGGCACGAATTACCTTGATTGTAACAGGCTGTCAGGGCCTTCTGGATGATGCTTTTGGCCCCTTCACCCAGCGTAAAGGCACTGGCCATCACATCGACCATCTGGCCGATATAGACTGAAGGTTCCAGGCCGGGGGGCGTCATAAACGGATTGAATCCGAATTTTAATAAAGAACGGCCGGCGGTATAAACATGCACTTTGCTTTTCAGGAAAAACAGCATATCTCTGACATTCCGCTTCTGGTCAAAGAACAAAAAGGGAATGCCAAGCTGATCGAGCTGCCTGATCAGATGGTAGCAAAAATTACTCTTGCCGGCCCCGCTGCGGCCGTAAATCCCCATATTCTGCAGCAGTTCCTTCTGGATGATTGCAGCAGGCCATTTGGGTTTATCATACAGCACCGTGCCCAGATTCAGGGAGCCTTTGCACTTGTTTTCGGGGGGCAGCGACAGCAGAATTTTCGTGTTAAAATCTCCCATTCTTTTGTAGGCGACAGAGAGTATCTGTTTTTCGATTAAGGTTTTCAGTTCAGGTTCTGCCATGTCACGAACCCGCATCCAATGGTCGACCTGGGCCGGAAGCAGGGGGCGGAGCTTGGCGGCAATTTTTTCGATGTTCATTATTCCAAGTCAAGCTGCTCGTGTTTATTAATTAAGGACAGCAGATGGTCCTCAAGCGATTTTTGTTTGTCATGATACTGGATTACCAGTTTACGGCGTTCTTTTTCAATCTCAAAAAGCCGCTGCTGCCATGTCTGCTCGTCAGGAAAATGGGCTTGCGTATACCAGGGTATACCTTGCCGCTGCTGCATGATTTCGGTATGGATGTCACATTCCTGTCTGAGCAGTCCCCGCATCTGATTGCGGGTGAGGAACTTGAGTTGTTCCAGCTGTTCGACGGTTAAAGCGATTTCCCGGCGGAGCATCGATGGGATGGAGGTGTCCCATCCGGTACGTGAAATTTCTGCCGCCAGTTCCTTGGCTCTGTCTTCCAGGGATTTGATAAATCGTCGCCTCATTTTCAGGAATTCCAAGGGCACCGGAGTTATAAAACATTTCACTGTATTGCTAATGGGCAACGCCTGCCTGGATCAGCAGGTGTCGTAATTTAATTCCTGTCTCGGTCAGTTCATATCGGGGGCGACTTTTACCCCTGTTATTGATCGGCCGAACGATCCCTTTGGTCAAAAAGAGATAAATGATGTCCCGTATATTGTTGGCGCTGATTCGAAGTGGTGTTTTCTGGAATCGAAAAAACCGTTTGATTTCGGAAGGCTGCATGGGATGTGTCAGAGCTTTAAGAATTGCAGATCGATGGCTGAAACAGGCCCACCCATACAGATTCCAATCGATATCAGGTAATAGAGGATTGCGGTATGTCAGATTGTGCATGGAATACAGCAGCTTGAGGTACTGAAGTCCGGCTTTGGTGAACCAATAAAGCCGGTTGTTGCGTGCACGAGGATTCAGGCAGACCAGCACCCTGGAATCCACAAACATCGCGATGATATCGCTGCAGGTATACGCGGGGATTCCCGTTTTTTTGCTGATCTGCCTGGTGATCAAGGGCTGCTTGAGTGCCAGAAGCACTTTTGCGGACCTGTTCTGTGTCGGTTGTCCTTGATAATCTCGCTTGGTTGTCATATTCAATTCAGGACATAGTACCCCTGTATCGTGGCAGTATGTCACTTCATAATGACACAAAATCAGGGTTTATAAAACTTTCGGTCCCGGATGAGGGATCAGGCTATTCTGATCAAATCAGTTCAAAGCAGTTTAAGGTTTATTTTCATGATCAAGGATGGAAACTAAAAAAATGGTCTGCAGCAATTGCCGTCGTGAATTGGATGTGGGTATCGAAGTCATCCGTGTGGAACAAGGCGTCATCGGAACCCGAAGAAACTTTGTCTATCTCGATGATGAGAAGCTGTTCTGTTGCGAAAAATGTCTTCGAGACTACTACGACTTGGGTGATCTGACAAGTGTACCAGCCAGAATACCCTAAACTAATGGAATTAGATTGATTCTTCAATTCGTTTGATTAGTTTTTTGATCAATTTATTGGTTTCTTCTTTTTCTTTTTCAAGCAGCTCTATGCGTTTTGTATATGCTTCCATGTTCACACCCCTTTTCTGTGAAAGTGCAAAATTACAGAAGCCGCAGATTTCAGAATCCCACGCATTGGTTTTCCCGCAATGGGGACAGGCAAGGGGTTTGTTTTTCAATTCATAAGAACGATCCTGATGGGTCGGGTTTTTGTCGGCATAAGCTAATTGCATCTCCTTGATATCATCACCTCCATAATGTTGGTATTCCCCGATGATGCTGCTGGATTGAGTATGCCCTGCGAATTTTTTGAGGACCGCCTCCGATACATTTGGATTTTTACCCATCCGAGTTAAGGTGGCATGACGCAGGACATAAGGAGAAAATTTGCCCTTTAAACCTAAGATTCTTTTGATTCTCTTGAAAAGGCGGCTGAGGGCATTGTGTGTCATAGGTTTGTCAGGCATATTCAGGTCACAAAAAACATATTCTGCGTCTTGTCGCTGGCCGGGATATGCTTTGAGCCATTCAAAAAAATAGGGTTCGGAGAAAATGATCCTGATCGGCCGGTAATCCGCCTCACCGGACTGCTTTGCAGTCCATACCCGGAAGTAATAGCCGTGCATATCTTTTTTCAGGTTTTTCCATTGAAGCGACCTCAATTCCACCGGCCTGGCGCCGGCATCAAGACCTTCGTAGGCTATAAAAAATCGATCGCGTGGATTTCGGCAGGCTTTGATGGCGTCGTAGATGGTCTTTTCATCAGGTAATTCCTCAGGTAAAACCAATCGCCCGCGTCCTGATGGCCGCTTCATCCCTCGTACAATTTTAGGGTATTCTTCATCTTCGCCGAGCCAGTGTTTGTAAACCTGTCGTATATGCAGGTATTCATCTTGTTTGGTTTTGGTTGTCAGTTCGTTGGATGAAAGAATCGTGTTCCAGGCCTTAGTAATCTCATCCTTTGAAACGGTGTCAAAATCTGCTTCCAACAGGTAGCCAAATTTCACAAGAGAGTTATGGATCATGGTTAATCTTTTAGGCGTAACAGACCCTTTTTTGAAACTGACAAATTCGTTGATCATTTCTTGATTATGATTGGACAGTTTGTTTTTGATCTCCCGGATAGTGACACCCGGGGGAAGTTTGCCATAATGGGTTTTCATCAATATCCTTTCGTATTTGGGGTTTATATAGTTTTCTACCGTTATGGTTTACGGGGATGTCTCGGTGTAAACGATTCATGACCGAAGGCCAAAACGTTATTCTCGAAAGGTATAAAAATAAGCTAAACAATCAGGATATAAAATATGGACTCGTGGTCTAATGGCAAGACATCTCGCTTACGTCGAGAAAAGTGGAGGTTCGAATCCTCTCGGGTCCATCATGTTGAAATCGAGATTGGAGGCATTGAGTTTAAATCCGCGGATTCTTTATCAATCGTATTGGTTGGTTTCAGGGATTGCAGCCGGAATAAAAAAAGGGCTTGAACGACCAGATAGCCCAATCGTCAAGCCCTTTTCCTGATTATACGGATCTTACTTGAAACTTTCCATTTCGTCGCGGCACAGTATAGCAGCTTCAACCACGTGTTTCTTTTGCTCGCGGCATAATCATACTCGTTGGATTTAACATGGACCGACATTCAATTCGCAGGCCAGCAGGTTGACCTGAATATCCGATTCCACCGGCAGCATCCGAAGG
>CAZKAI010000140.1:0-9629 GCA_964550565.1 uncultured Pirellulales bacterium | reverse complement strand
AAGATGAACCATGGCTTGGCAAAATCTTTTACATAAGATAAGACTTTCTTATAATCTTCCTCAGTCAGGAAAATATGATCCGGGGGATCTTCCTTGAGTTTTTTCATTCCTTCACAGGGATTGGGAATTTTATAGTTCTCATGGATGTATTTACACAGATTTTTAATGGATGCTATGATATTATTGAGGGTTCGATTTTTAAGTCCTCTGATCATCTCATGATTGATATACTGATTTATATGAATTGTCTTTAAATCTGTAATATAATTGACTGTCTCAGGAAGCTGTTTTATGAAGAGTACAACTTCTCTATCATACAGTTCTTTGGTTCTGGGAGTATATCTTAAACAATACCCTTTCCACTCCTCTACTACATCACATAAAAAAACAGGATTTACATAGACAGTTTGTTTGAGTCTTTTTTCATTCTGATCACAGTGTTGTTTAAATTCAAGGGCTTTGTCCCTGTCTTTTCCAAAGGTTCTGCTCCCTGAGTCGATTTCTCCATTGGGTAGCGTACACCGCCATGCCACTCTCCATCTCCTCGTCTTCTTATCATAGTAAAGTGAAGCCATTATTTTAAAATCCAGACTCTAAATATCAGTTACTGATTTGGATAATAACGCTGCATAAATCGCTTTTCAAGCGGGTAAGAAAAAAAGAGGGCGAACTCAAAGTGAGCGTAAAATTACGCCATAATTTACGCCATAGGGAAAGTGAGAACATAAAAAAAGCCTAATAATCTGCATTATCAGGCTAAAAATAAGGGTGGAAGACGGGATTCGAACCCGCGACCCTCAGAACCACAATCTGATGCTCTAACCAACTGAGCTACTACCACCACGAAGTTGGGCAGAAATACTTTTCCGCCCGACTGCAAGGGAAGGATTGTAGCCGGACGAAAACGATTTGTCAAGAACAACATTCAGGTCTTACATTCTCTAATTTAAGGGGCATATTTAACCAGCATTCTTCAAATTGCCGGCGGAGGAAATCTTTGTCCGTATTCCAGGCAATTACCGTAAATGCTGTACCAGCCTTATTTTGCAGTGATATCTCCCCCACCACAGGCCGGCTGTGGACCGACTGGCAAACCACTTCCATAAAAACCGGGCCGGAGTCTAACGCCACATTTCCCTTAAGCCGTAAAATAGAGGATTTCATATTTTCCAGCACACTGAAGAACTTTTCCTCCGAGACAGCCTGATTAGTGCTGAACGATACTGCAAAGATTCGCTCTGGTGCACACGAAACCAGATTCTCCCTGCGCGACCGGTGGGTAATATGATCCAAAAATGCCGGCTCAATCTTGCCGAAAGCGGTCTCCATAATCGGCACATTGGGATTCATGGTCTCCAGTATAGTCCGCAGCATCTTAAGCTGCTGCGCATCGACAAGATCGCATTTATTGATAATCATAGCATCCGCCCAGCAAACCTGTGAAACGGCAGGCCTCAAATACGCCGCCACCTGGGTAAAATGGGCCGCATCCACAATACAGAGGTTGCCCCGCAGACGAAAATACCCGGCGTGCGGTCCCTCGGTCAGGAAATTTTCAATATCCACCGGCTCAGCAATCCCGGTCGCCTCGATAAGCACGGCCTTATGCATTCCACTGCCGGCAATGTCGGACAGTGCCTTCAGAAAGTCAGTTTTGGTGCAAATACAGAACAGGCTGCCTTTGTTGATTTCAAATCGAGTCAGCTCGCGACGCTGGACCAGGGCCCCATCAACACCAATCTTACCAAATTCATTGATAATCAGCGCAGGATTGGCCTGTGCAATCGGTCCGCCGCAAAGCAATTCATTCAGGGCCGTGGTTTTGCCCGCCCCCAGATAACCGCCAAGTATCCAGACATCAATCATAAATCTTTCAACCATTCCTTAATAATCATCACCTGAGGCACCTGCCGAATCGATTTGACCTGAAATCGCGCCATCACTACCGCCGGGAGCTGTCCGGAGGTCAGACCATACGAGCGAATTGTATCCTCGTTTTTAACAAGCTGGATATCTACATCCACACCCAATTCCGTGACGGCCTGCCTGAGATTGTCCTTCAGTTGACGAGTCTTGTCGCAATCCTGACCAAGCACATACAGCCGGGCCTTTTTCTGCTGAATTCGCAGCCTGAATTTTTCGTTAATGCGTTTTTGAATTGCTGCAATCAATTCATCCCGCGGCGGAATCCGCGACACAAAGACAATCTCGCCATCGATGCAAATCGTCGGTACATTCCGCACCATCAGCGATGTCATAAATACAAGCGACTCACGGTATTTGATCTTATGCTCACGCCATTCAACAATTCCTTCAAACTCCGGCGCAACCCGCTTGACGGCATCAACCATATATTGACACGGTGCACAGGCCTCGGAGTCCAGCGTAATGATGTCCACAATGACCTTATCTGCCTGGCCATACTCATTCATGTCCAGCTTATTCTGGTCCGGCGTTTCACAGGCCAGTGTTTTAGCCACATCGCGTTTATACGAATCCATTACAATTTCAGTGACTGCTTCCAGGTTGGCTGGAGGAGTTGCATACGGCAAGTCACATCCCGGGGCAAGGATAAATCCCGTACCACCACCGAGTTCCATGCAGGCAATGGCGTTTTTCTGAGCATCCACAGGCCCGCCCAGCAGTAGCACGCTGGTCAACTGCATATTGCCGCCGAAACTGATGTGATGTTTGACACATTCCTGCCGGACATAATCAAGAGGGATGTTTTCGTCAATCGAAATATTGTCGCATTTGCACTGGCACATGACCGGGATGTTCTGCTGGGCATGGCCGCAGACAAAAAACGAACTCAACGCCCCCCGCTGACGAATCGCTTCGAATACGGTGGTTACGTAAGGACTGACAAACTGCACAAACTGGTCCGGCCCGATCTGGCTGGTCATCGGGTCCACCAGCGCCACAATATCACATCCTGCCTCGATATAATACCCCGCTGTCGCCTTGCAGACGTCCGCACAAAAATGCATGAGCTGATTGACATACTCCGGCTCATCGAACATCTTCATGAAAATATCCGTGCCCAGAAGGTGAAGGGCTAGGGTAAACGGCCCGGTAATCAAGCCGTATAAGGCTATATCAGGATGGGCTTTTCTCAGTTTCCTCGCCGCATCCAGCACCACCCCCAGACGCGCCGCGTCCGGGCCTGGCACTTTTAAGTCCTCCAATTTCACACCATGCCCATTACACAGAGGATGATGGATCACAGCCGGGGGATTTTCACTGGCCCAGGCCAACTGGCACCCCAGCGCCTCGGCCTCAATCTGCAGGTCAAACGCGACAGGCAATCCGTCCGGCCTATAACGGCGAACTGACTCAGCAATGCCTTGAACTATAAATTCTGAACTTTTTAGATATACATCTGCGGGTGTTCCAATCAAGGCCCCCGCATGACAACCCACAAAAGGCACCCACGGAATGCGATCTGTTTTCTCACCCCGCAGAGCTTTCATAACACGTTCTTTGCCAGTCACTTACATTACTCCTCAAAAAATATATCTTAGATTAAAAGAATAAAGACCCGCATTGGGGTCTTTATTTTTAGTCTAACTGGAAAAAAACGGCGGGTCTTTGAATATTTGATTTTACAATAACATTATCTTGCTATTTTGAGCTTGTCCGTTATTCAGAGGGCAAAAAGCCATATTTGCCTATCAATTTGACAAATCGGCAGCCGCAAATCTCGATATGCCTTAATTCTTGTCCTTTTTTCTGATACTGAATGAGTGTTTGGCTATATTCGTCCCCCACCGGTGCAACCAGAATCCCATCTTCCTGAAGCTGCACGACAAGCGGTTCAGGCGGGCGAGGTACCGCCGCTGTCACAATAATACGATTAAACAAAAGCGGGCTTTGCCATCCGCAGGAACCATCCCCCACGGCATATTCCACATTATGAATAGCCAGACTCGACAATACCGATTGGGCTCGAATCGATAATTCATCAAATCGCTCGATGGTATAGACTTTTTTGCAAAGCTTGGCCAGAATTGCCGTCTGATAGCCTGAACCGGTGCCGATTTCCAGTACCTGTTCGGTGCCGGCCAGCCCAAGACACTGGGTCATCAGGGCCACAATGTAAGGCTGACTTATTGTCTGCCCTAGGCCAATCGGTACGGGATTATCTTCGTATGCGGCCGACTGATACTGCGGGGCCAGAAAATTCTCACGGGGTAGTTGGCCCATCACCTCCAGAACCTGGGCATCACGAATGTCCCGTCCTCTGAGGTCGTGGCGAATCATGTACTCCCGCTGCGGGGCATAACGGTCTATGGGATCAAAAGTTACCATACCATTATTGTACGGTTATCCGTTTAAAACGCAACAGGCAGCCCCGACAACCTGTTGACAATAGTCAGCAGCGACTATTCAAATAATAATACCGCAATGGCAACGACAGTCGTCCAAAGTCCTTTCTGTCCTTTGGCGGACTGGGTGATATTGGAGCTGCGGATAATCAGGCCGCTGGCCTTGTACACCTGTTCCTTTTCCGACCAGTCTTTGTTGGGATCCACCTCCAGCCCGAGCGTCGTACCCAGCATGTCGGCGGCAAGGTCTTCGGACATATCGGCGGCATCTTTCTGGTTAATCCCGACCCCGTGCACCTCACTGAGATAGCCCCACTGATTGCGATCTTTGGGGACGGCTATTCCGACTGAAGAGGAAATCAACCGACCATGTTCATTGGTATCGCATCGAGCCATGACACAATAGGTAATCTGGCCGGGCTTGAGGTATTTCAGACCCACAGTACGATTGATGATTTTGGCATGAGGAGGCAGAATCGATGACACCTGAACCAGATTCTGCTGGGCCACACCGGCCTTGCGAAGGGCCTCTTCAAATGATTTTAACTGATATTTATCACGACCAATGCCGCGGGTTAAAAACACTTTAGTCGGGGTATTCGGTATCATTCCGTTCTCCATGTTTTGGTTTGAGTTATAGTTTGATCGAAGGACCGTCAGGTAACTGAATGACTCGGTCCGGTAATGCCGTACGCAGATAACACATCGCCTCTTCGCCTGTACAATGCAGCGGAAGTACAATCTGTATATCATATTTTTTCAAGGCTTGGACGGTATAATCCAGCCGTTCCTGACTTGCCTTTGACAGATGCATTCCGCCAATGACTGCATAAACAGGTTGTCCGGACATTTTTTGACGCACATAATCCAGCGTGTTAACCACCCCGCTGTGAGCACAGCCCAGAATAACAACCAGACCTTTGCTGCTCTGTGCAACCAGAGCCTGATCATCCGGCAGCGTATCCGGAATCCGACAGTCTGCATCGAGAAAAAAAGCCCCGCCGGTGTCTTCATACGGAGTCTTGCGGGGAATGGCCCCCGTCAAAAACACACCTTCATGAATCGAGGTCCAGGTCTTAATCCAGTGAACCGGTCGGGCATGCAGGGATTCGACGGCCTGCGGCGGCATCCCCACAGGATGAACAGTCTCTTTTCGGCTGAAGCGGGAAAGGGTGGCCGAGGGATGCGACCAGATATCCGCTTTGGGAACCACAGACAGCACAAACGGCAATCCGCCGCTGTGGTCATAGTGACCATGACTCAGAGCAATACTATCCGCATGGGCTAAATCCACGCCCAGCGACTGCGCATTGGCGGACAACACACCGCCCTGCCCGGTATCCCAGAGGATCCTCTTGCCGCCGTATTCAACCCACAGCGACAAGCCATGCTCGGCCTGCAAGTCGGGGCGCCAGGCAACATTATCCACTAAAACCGTAATCTGGACGTCTGTTTTCATCCACTCATCGCTATACAATAATGATCCAAATCGATTCAATGGTCGCAGGCATTGGCGCCGGTTTGCAGCGTATCATTTAGATAAGCCGTTACCAGATTTTCCGGCGAATCCGCCGGTGCACCGGCAATGACCTGAATCTGATTCTGGGTAAACAACTGCTGGGCACGCTGTCCCATGCCGCCGGCAATAACCACCTTGGCGCCTTGTTCGGCAATCCATTTGGGTAACAGGCCCGGTTCATGCGGCGGCGGCGTCAGCATCACCTTGCCGGTAATGGTTTTGGTCTGCGGGTCTGCTGTAATCACGGCAAACTGTTCGCAGTGTCCAAAATGCATGCATAACTGACCGTTGGCTGTGGGAATCGCAATCTTTAACACTTGAACATCTCCTTGTGTTGAAGCGGGTTTCATTTTCGATTTTAATTGAGCGATAATTTTATCCATTTCCTGACTGACCCGCGGCGAGATGGAACAATCGCGAATGGCCAGGCCGGCATCGGCGCTTTTGGCGATTTCCGGCTCAAGCGGAAGACTTCCCAGCAGCTCCAGCCCGGTTTCTTCAGCCAGCTCACGTCCGCCGGAGTGGTCACTGAACAGCCGGATTTCGTGATTACAATGCGGACAATACAACGACGCCATGTTCTCGACAATTCCCCAGACCGGCAATTGAACCTGCTGACAGAATGTAATACAGCGGCGTACATCCTCGACCGCGACTTTCTGCGGTGTGGTCACAATCACCGCACCGGCATCGCCACCGACCAACTGTGCGGCACTGAGAGGCTCATCGCCGGTGCCGGGAGGTGCATCAATCACCAGATAATCCAGTTTGCCCCAGACCGTATCAGCCAGCAGCTTTTGAATCACGGCATATTTCATCGGCCCGCGCCAGATGACCGCCTGCGTATCATCAGGAATCAGAAAGGCAATTGACATCACCTTGAGATTCTCTGAAACCGCCAGCGGCATAATCTGCTCTTCCAGACCGAAACACTTCTGCTGAACCAGGCCGGTCATGCGGGGGATGCTGGGGCCGTGAAGGTCCACATCCAGCAAGCCTACCTGGTTGCCCTGCCGGGCCAGTTCAACCGCCAGATTGACTGCAATCGTACTTTTACCAACGCCGCCCTTGCCGGACAGCACCAGAATCTTTTTGCCAATCATCGCCATACTGCGGTTCAGCTTGTGCATATCCGCTTTGGGATGGCCATGATCTTCCGTGTGTTGCGAATTACTCATGAATTATTCCTGTTAAACTCTGAACGTGTTTCCAAATCAATCGAATCGTCTCGGATAGTTCGCTATCCGGCTGATATTCCAAAACTGTTTTGCCGGCCTGCTGAGCCTGCACAAAGACAGTATCATACGGCAGCTCGCCCAGCAAGTCCGCATGATGCGATTTCACTGCGGCTTTGATTTTTTCGGCCATATCCCGGTTCAAATCGGCTTTATTGATAATGATTCCCGCCCGGATCCGAAAATGCTCGGTTAATTCCAGGATACGCTCCAGGTCATGCAGTCCCGACACTGTCGGCTCGGTCACAATCACAGCCGCCCGCGCCCCGCCGACAGAAGCTATTACCGGGCAGCCCGTTCCCGGAGAACCATCCAGAACGACCACCCGATTGGCATTGACTAAGCCGTCGGCTCGGACAGCCGCCTGTTTTCGAACCAGCGTCACCAGCTTGCCGGAATTTTCCCTGCCCGGCTCCAGCATCGCATGGCTCATCGGACCCAATCGCGTCCAAGACCAGTACCATCGCCCGTCATCGGTAGGCTCGGTGCCAATCGCATCAACCGGACAAACCAGCAAACATGTTCCGCAGCCTTCGCATTCCTGTTCGGCAATAGTCACGCTGCCGTCATCCTGCCGAGCAATTGCGTTCCACTGACACACATCTACACATACCCCGCACCGGGTGCATCGTGCCGGGTCAATCTGCATCACACGGCCGCCGCGAAACACGCCCTGCTCAAGCACCTTCGGTTCAAGCAGCAGATGCATATCCGCCGCATCCACATCGCAATCGGCCACAACCCCGCCGGCCAGTTGAGCAAAACACGCACACAGCGAGGTCTTGCCGGTCCCGCCCTTGCCGCTGATAATCGTAATCTCCACCGGCTGCGTCGATAACTGGCTGACGATGATTTCCGGCGATTCAGTTCGCTCCGAATCATCCTGCTGCCACGATAAAAGAACTTCCGGATTGTTGGCCGTGACCCGCACAGACGGCAACTGTCTCAGGGCCTGCGCCATGTCGAGAAACTTCCGCCGCAGACTTTCCATTTGCGTCACAGGCAAAATCCCCTGCGAATAGAGGCTGGCAATCTCCCGACTGTCAGGCAATTCCGCCAGAATATGCAGATGATGCTCTCGGCACCATCGACGAAGCCCGTCCGCATCTCCAAGTTCGACACGATTCATCAGGACCAGCGGCTCGATATTCATCGAACGACACAGGCGAACCGATAATTTCAAATCATGCACGCCAAAACGAGTCGGGTCGGCAACCAGAATGACAATATCGGCCCCACGAATCGTATGGACCGCCGAGCAGCTCGTTCCCGGGGGTGAATCCAAAATAACCAGAGCCTCGTCCCTCGTCCGCTCTTTCAGTTGCTCAATTAAGCGAACCGTCATGCCTCCAGCGCCCGCGGCCAGCGTTGCCCAGTGCAGCCGAATCAAACCGGCTTGCCCTCTGTAGGTAGTCCCCACAACGCGCCGTCCCACAATCAGGGCATCGGCCGGACATACCCGCAGACACGCCCCGCACCATCGGCACAGTTCCGGAAAAGCAATCGCGTTTTTCCTGCCCACGGCAAGTGCGTTAAAATAGCACGCGCGGGCGCATTGGCCGCAATAGGTGCATCGCAGCAGGTCCATCCCCTCGATACACGGCAGGGCTTCATCCGCCGATTCGACATTGGCCGTCTTGAGAAACAAATGCCCATTGGGTGCTTCGACATCGCAATCCACATAACAGACCGGCTGGGACTCGGCCATCACCGACGCCAGACACGCAGCCGTCAGAGTCTTGCCAACTCCGCCTTTACCACTGGATACGGCTATTCTCATTATAAAGAGGCTTTGGAAAGCTGCTCAATGCGGCTGTTGATATCCTTGAGGCTGTCCTGCAGGGCCTGTGCCTGCTGTTTCAATTCGGCCAGCTCTTCGGACGCGGATAAAGGTTCAGGCTGCGGCACCAACGCTGCACCCGATTGCCTCACCCAGAAACGATTGCGGCGACCGCGCCCGCCAAAACCCATCCCGCAGCCCCAGGCAAAACGCCCGCCGCCCAGATACATCGCACTGCCCGCGCGGCCGGAACATACCCCCATTCCGCGACCGGTCATCGAACCCATTCCCATCGGACCTGTTCTATCTCCACCTGGCATCGTTATATCCTTTCAAATTAAGGTTAATGCGTAAATTCTATCTTATCGATTGAGTTATTAATTAACCGGCTTTTCATCTTAAATTGTCACACCACCAAAGGCTTTTGTTTGTTGAAAAATCATTTTGCCCACCTCACAGCCCAGATGTCGAGCAACTACCTGACATTTGGCCTTCAGAATAAAAAATATGTTCTTATCGACATCGCTGAGTGTCTCATAATTGCCCTGCCCTTTAGCAATAATCAAATCCGCCTGTTCAAAACGCCGGCGAAAAGACGCCGAACAGCTCTCCAGAACCGTCCCGGGTATGTCGGCACCATTGTCAATCACCTCAACCTCATCGGTTAAGCTAGCGTAAACAGCATCCTCCATGGTCGCATCATTGATGATGGGCAAACCCTTGACTGCCACGGTAATTTTTTCCATGGGCAGCTGCTCAATCAGCAG
>CAZKAI010000139.1:7404-9640 GCA_964550565.1 uncultured Pirellulales bacterium | reverse complement strand
GAACCCGCCACCCGGCAATGGATTCTCGATGACGGCGGCAATTATAATCCCGACGATGACCTGAACAGCCCCTGCATCGATGCCGGCGACCCCGACGTTGAAGTGACAGGGGAGTATGCCTGCAATGGCTCCCGCGTTAATGTAGGCGCCTTCGGCAACACCGAACAGGCCAGCCGAAGCGCTGCCCAGAAATGCTGCATGATGTGCACGCCCACGGACTTCAACTGCGACTGTCGCA
The DNA here is from genome assembly GCA_964550565.1 of uncultured Pirellulales bacterium. Classification (GTDB taxonomy): domain Bacteria; phylum Planctomycetota; class Phycisphaerae; order Sedimentisphaerales; family Anaerohalosphaeraceae; genus Anaeroglomus. The sequence continues at coordinate 9,402 of CAZKAI010000139.1, read as the reverse complement.
TCAATCTTGAAGACCTGGCCTACCTCCTCGAAGACTGGCTCAGGTGCAACTTCCTCCCACGCCACTACTGCGACGACTAAACCACCAGTATATCATTTAGTAAGGGCAGGCCCCTCGTGCCTGCCCTTTATCAAAAATAGGGGCGATCTGCGGTCGCCTCTACTTTTGTCATTCCCGCGAAAGCGCGAATCCATCGTTTTGGATTTGTTTTTTTCGAATTTGTTTCGGATTTCGTGCTTTGGATTTAGAATTTATTCCTGCTGCTTCGGCACCTTGCTCAGCGGAATCCCCAGTGCCTTGGCCACACCCTCACCATAAGCCGGATCCGCCTTCAGGCAGTTGCCAATATGACGAATCTTAATCATCTCCGGCGCATCGCCCATCGCCCGTGCAGTATTGCCGAACAGCGCCTGCTGCTGCTGCGGACTCATGAGTCGGAACAGCTTGCCCGGCTGGCTGAAGTAATCGTCATCGTCCTCGCGGAAATTCCAGTGATCTGCTGCACCGTTGATTTTCAGCGGCGGCTCAGCAAATTCCGGCTGCTGCTGCCAGTCGCCGTAGCTGTTGGGCTCATACCCCCGCGTGCTGCCATAATTGCCGTCCACCCGCATCATCCCGTCCCGGTGATAGCTGTGGAATGGACATCGTGCCTTATTGACCGGAATCAGGTGGTGATTGACTCCCAGCCGATACCGCTGCGCATCCCCGTAGGAAAACAGCCGTCCCTGCAGCATCTTGTCCGGCGAAAATCCGATACCCGGCACGATATTGGCCGGATTAAAGGCTGCCTGTTCCACCTCGGCATAATAATTATCCGGGTTGCGATTCAGCTCCAGTACGCCCACCTCAATCAGCGGATAATCGCTGTGATACCATACCTTGGTCAGGTCAAACGGGTGGTAGGGGGCTTTTTCGGCTTCCAGTTCCGGCATTACCTGAATATACATCGTCCACCGCGGAAAGTCTTTCTTTTCGATGCTCTCATACAAATCACGCTGATGGCTCTCACGGCACTTGCCGATAATCTTCTCCGCCTCTTCATCCGTCAGATTCTTGATGCCCTGCTGGGTCATCAGATGAAACTTGACCCAGAACCGCTCGTTATTGGCGTTAATCATGCTGAACGTATGACTGCCGAATCCATGCATGTGCCGATAGGTTGCCGGAATACCCCGGTCGCTCATCACAATCGTCACCTGGTGCAGCGCCTCCGGCAGCGACGTCCAGAAGTCCCAGTTATTCAGCGCACTGCGCAGATTTGTCCGCGGGTCGCGTTTAACCGCATGATTCAAATCCGGGAATTTCAGCGGATCCCGTAAAAAGAACACTGGCGTATTATTCCCCACCAGATCCCAGTTGCCCTGTTCGGTATAGAACTTGACGGCAAAGCCTCGGATGTCCCGCTCGGCATCCGCAGCACCGCGTTCTCCCGCCACGGTCGAAAACCGCACAAACAATTCCGTCTTCTTCCCGATAGCCGAGAAAATCTTGGCCTTGGTGTACCGTGTAATGTCATGTGTCACGGTGAAGTGCCCGTAGGCCCCGGATCCCTTGGCGTGCATCCGTCGCTCAGGAATGACTTCCCGGTCAAAATGAGCCAGTTTTTCCAGAAACCAGACATCCTGCAGCAGCATAGGCCCTCGCGGCCCGGCCGTCATCACATTCTGATTATCCGGCACTGGTGTCCCCCCATTGGTGGTCAGTTTTTTCTTGTCATCCTGCATAGTGCTTCTCCTTTGTCCTTAGGTTAACTCTGATTCAACACACAAAACATGAATAATGGCATGGAAACCTGATAAAAGCATTGTTCCGGACGAATCTGCTCTGCACTGGAAGAAACCGAAATGACGCCCCTTTATCCCTATTCGGGCTGATTCGCTATGATGGAATTGCCTTCGATTCAGCATAATTCTCGACCCTTTGAATTCATAATTACTAATAATTACAATATAAGAATAATTCTTATTGTCAAGAAAAATACCCCCAAAAATCAAATAT
>CAZKAI010000139.1:0-7304 GCA_964550565.1 uncultured Pirellulales bacterium | reverse complement strand
CCTATAAATACCCCTGTCCAATGGAGTGCCGATGACTCAATCAAAAAATCTTGGCCAATTATTGAATCGCAAACAATGCCGCGTTGCCGGCCTGATGTCGGGCACCAGCGCCGACGGCATCGATGTCGCCATCGTGGATATTGCCGCCAGCAGCCGCCGCGTCGTGGCCTGGGATATGCTTCCTTATCCGCCCGCCGTGCGCACTCTGGTCTTAAACCTCTGCGACCCGCTGAAATCGCGCGTGGACGAGATTTGCCACGCGAACTTCCTCCTGGGCCGCCTGTTTGCCGAGGCGCTGCTCAAAACCTGCCGAAAACATAAAATTCCTCTGCAATCCCTCGATTTGATCGGCTCTCACGGCCAGACCATTTTTCATATCCCCGCCGGCCGGAACTATCGCGGCAAAACGATGCGTTCCACCCTGCAGATCGCAGAACCCTCCGTCATTGCCGAACTCACCGGCATCACCACCGTAGCCGACTTCCGTCCCCGCGATATCGCCTGCGGAGGGCAGGGGGCGCCGCTGGTCCCCTTTGCCGATCACATTCTCTTCAGCCATAAGCGTCTCCACCGTGCCGTCCAGAATATCGGCGGCATCTCCAATGTGACGTATCTTCCTCCGACCGGCCGAATCGACGACATACTCGCTTTTGACTGCGGCCCCGGCAACATGATCATCGACGCCGTGGTCTCAATCATTACCAACGGCCGCAAACAGTACGACCGCAACGGCACCATCGCTCGGCAGGGACAAGTCTGCGATGCGCTGCTCAAAAAATGTCTCCGCCATCCCTTTTTCCGCCTCCGTCCCCCAAAGACAACCGGCCGGGAAGCCTTTGGCCTGGACTACAGCCGGCAGTTGTATCAGTCAGGCCTCGCAATCGGACTCAAGCCTGCCGATATCGTCGCCACCGCAACGGCCCTGAGTGCCCAGTCCATTGCCGATGCCTACCGGCGATTTCTCCCGGCTCAGCCCCAGGAAGTCATCCTCTGCGGCGGGGGAGCCAACAATCCCACCCTGAAGACCATGCTGGCCCGGCGACTCCCGCAAAGCAAACTGATGACCACCGACGATTTCGGCATCAGCTCCGATGCCAAGGAAGCCATCTCCTTTGCCATCCTGGCCTGGGCCGCCATTAAAGGCCTTGCCAACAATGTCCCCTCCGCCACCGGAGCCGCAAGACCCGCCGTCCTCGGAAAGATCATCCCCGGCCGATTTTCATAATTGTAAAAACCATGGATCCTGTTTTTTCTTTTGTGTGGACTTTCAAGCCGGATGCGGTGTATCATATAAAATCAGATAATGCTTGATAGGAAATCAGTTTGCAGTATTAACCCCGAAGGGATTATATAAAATAGCCGGAGGTGGAAATCCCGGGCAGACATGTATTTTTCCGGATTAAACCCCGAAGGGGTTGTAAGTTTCATAGCCGGAGGCGTAAGCCTCCGGAGTGGTTGTCTTTTTTGTTGAAGCCCCAAAGGGGCGAAAGTATCAAACGTCTCGATGAAGCAACAGTGATTCATTTTTAAGGAGTTCTCTTGTATTTTCTCGGCATAGATGGCGGCGGCACCAAAACAGCGGCAGTCCTGTTGAACACCGACACAGGACAAGCCCGCTCACTGTCTCTGCCCGGCGGCAACGTCTGCGTCCTGGGCCAATCCGGCTGCAAATCCCTGCTGGCCCAAATCATCTTAAAAGTGCTGCCCGGCATCCCGTCCGCTGACGTCGCCCACGCGACCTTCGCCTTTGCCGGCACAGGCCGACCCACCGAACGCGGCTGGGTGGAAACAGCCGCCGCGGAACTCGGCTTCCGACAGTGCTCTATCATCACCGACGCCCAGCTTCTGCATTATTCCTTTTTCGCCGACACCCCCGGAATCCTCATCGCCGCCGGCACCGGCTCAGTCTGCCTGCTCACCACCCCCGATGGCCAGTACCGTCAGCTCGGCGGCTGGGGCTATCTCCTCGGTGACACCGGCAGCGGCTTTCATATCGGCACCCTCGCCATCGCGCATGCATTGGATCACATGGATAAAGGCCTGCAGCCAACACGCCTGACAGAAGCCTTGCTGCAATGTTATAGCGCCCAAAGCCCCCGTGATCTGATTACCCTGACCTATGCCGCTCCAGGCCCTCAGCGTTTTGTCGCCTCCTGTGCCCGGCAGGTCATCGAACTGGCCGCCAGCAATGACCCCGACGCCCTGTACATCGTCCAGTCCGCCGCCGATGCATTGGTTGAACTGGCCCAAACAGCAATCTCTCACACAAAAACGAACTCCGGCAAAATCCAAATCGCCCTCGCCGGCGGCATCCTGACTGCCGACTCAATTGTAAGTCGCATACTCAGACAAAAGCTCAGCGATTCCGGCAGCATTGTAGAATATATGTCCCAGCGTTGTATCCCGGCCGCTGCCGCAGTCCTCCACGCCGCCGCCCGGCACGGTTGCACCATCTCCGACAAAGACAGGCAAACCTTATTGACTCTTCGTTTAACCGAAACCTCTGATAGTGAGCACTGACATGACGTTTTCCTGGATCGACATGCTCATCGTGGTGGTATATATGTTCATCACCGCCGCCATCGGCTGCTGGATCGGTCGACGACAGAAAACCACCACCGACTATTTCCTCGGCGGCAAACACATCCCCTGGCTGGCCGTCACCCTCAGCATCGTCGCCACCGAAACCAGCGTCCTGACTTTCATCAGCATCCCCGCCGTCGCCTATCAGGGCAACCTGACCTTCATCCAGATTGTACTGGGCTACATGCTAGGGCGCATCATCGTGGCCTTCCTGATGATTCCCGCCTATTACCGCGGCTCCATCGAAACCGCCTATCAATTCCTCGGCAATCGCTTCGGCCAGAAGATGCGAAACCTCGCCAGCTTGACCTTCATGGCCACCCGCCTGCTGGCCGACGGCGTCAGGCTCTTTGCCACCGCGCTGCCCCTGGCCATCATTATCCGCGGCAGCGGCTTTTTCGACGGCCTGACCGACCGCCAGTTCTATCTCGTATCCATCCTCGTTATCGGCTTCATTACCCTGTGCTATACCTTCCTCGGCGGCATCAAGTCGGTCATCTGGACGGATATGATTCAGTGGACCATCTACATCGGCGGGGCGATTCTGGCCGGCCTGATTATGCTCAACCGCCTGCCCAACGGTATCAACGATGTGGTTGAACTGGTCGTCAAGACCGGCAAGACTCAGTGGTTCCGCACCGGCCTGGACCTGCCGTTTACCGAATGGATTCGCCAGCCCTACACCTTCTTCACCGCCGTCTTCGGCGGGGCCGTCTTCAGTCTCGCCTCCCATGGCACCGACCAGCTTATCGTCCAGCGCGTCCTGACCTGCGGCAATGTTCGCTCCAGCCAGAAAGCCATCGCCTTCAGCGGCGTCATCGTCCTGTTTCAGTTCGTCCTGTTCCTGTGGATCGGCTTGCTTCTGTTTACTTACTATCGCGGCCAGACCTGCCCCCAGCTTAACGTCGGACGCCCCGATGACATCTTCCCCAAATTCATCGTCGAGGTCATGCCCACCGGCATCAGCGGCCTGGTCGTCGCGGCCCTGTTTGCCGCCGCCATGAGCACGCTGGCCGGCAGCCTGTCCAGCCTGGCCAGTTCCACCGTACTGGATATCTACGTCCCGTTGTTCGGCAAAAACAAAACCCCATCCCAACTGCTGAGCATCTCCCGCATTGCCACCGTGATATGGGCCATTCTCCTGACCGGCACCGCCATTATCTTTATCGACCTCAAAGGTGCCGTCGTCGAAGCCGCCCTCAGCATCGCCTCCTATACCTACGGCGGCCTGCTTGGCACCTTCCTGCTGGGCCTGTTCTATAAAAACGCCCGCCAGAAAGACGCCATCGCCGGCTTTATCGTTGCCCTGGTCACCATGACCGTGCTCATCCAGACCGTCAAAATCGCCTGGCCGCTTTATACCCTGGCCGGCAGCCTGACCACTCTTGCCGTCGGCATTCTTTCCAGTATCATATTAAAATCCAACTCCCCCAAAGAGGAATCCAGATAATGAGCGATAAAGTCTATAATGAAATAGCCAATCTTGTCACCGAAGCAAGAAATCCCGAATCCGAAAATATCGATGACAAGAGCACCGAGGAAATCCTCCGGATTATCAATCGCCAGGACCATCTCATCGCCGACGTGGTTCAAATCCAGATTCCCTATATAGCCCAGGCCGTAGAAATCATAGTCGCTGCCTTCAAAGCAGGGGGCCGGCTCTTTTATATCGGTGCCGGCACCAGCGGCCGTCTCGGCGTCCTCGATGCCTCCGAATGCCCCCCGACCTTCGGCACCGACCCCGCCATGGTCCAGGGCATCATCGCCGGCGGCGAAAAAGCCCTCACCCGTGCCCAGGAAGGCTCCGAAGACAAAGCCGACGCCGGCGGCCAGGACCTCATCGACCGCGGCCTGACGAATAAAGACGTCGTTTGCGGAATCGCCGCCAGTTTCCGCACCCCCTATGTCCTCGGGGCCATTGCCAAAGCGAAGGAAATCGGCGCCAAAACTCTCTACGTCACCTGCAATCCCCGTGAGAATGTTAATATCGATGTGGACGTGGCTATCTGTGCCGTCGTCGGCCCTGAAGTCCTGATGGGCTCAACACGTATGAAAGCCGGCACCGCCACCAAGCTGATTTTAAATATGCTCACCACTACCGCCATGACCCGTCTGGGCAAAGTCTATGGCAATATGATGGTCGATTTAATGATGACCTCGCGCAAGCTTGAGGAACGCTCCAAACGCGTGCTCATGATGACCACCGGCGTCACCTACGACCGGGCCGTCGAAATGCTCAAAGCCGCCGGCGGCCATGTCAAAACCGCCATCGTCATGGAACTGGCCGGTGTGGACAAAACCCAGGCCCAAAAACGCCTCGAACAAAGCGACGGCTTTATCCGAAAGGCAATCCGCCCGTAAATCCCCGCCTCAGACCTAATTTCCCGGCGTGGGAACCACCGCCTGCCAGTTGGCTACATCATTCGAGTAGTTCTGCCCGGCCGTCATCGGCGTTTTCTGCTGCAGCGAATCACCGCCGCCATCCGCCGAGGTCGGCCAGGGATCAATCCCATTCTCAAAATTCCCCGGATGCGTCCCGTCACTGTAGCTGACCCGGTCCACACGGATATAGTACCTTACCCCGTCCAACTCATCGCCGGGTTTGGCAAGTTCAACTTTCTCGCCGCTGTTGCTCAACTGCGTATCCGGATACGGCCCGTAAATAATCGACGTGCTCACCTGCGGATACCGCTCTTGGAACGCCGTTGGATTTTTCGCAACCACAAGACTCCCGCCTGCCGGAATCGAAACCCCCAGCGGGAACGTATAATCAATCCCCTCCGTGAATTTCCACGGCACAAACACCCGCTGATGCGAATCCCATTCCTGCAGTGCCACAGGACTGCCGGAAATATTCCGCAATTCAATATACTCATACTCATCTTTATCCAGCAGTCCGCCGGCAGGGGGGTGATACAGGATTTCCGTAATCACCACCGGCCCGACCTTCGGGTAGGCATTCTCCTCGCCCGGCGTATTCTCGCTCATCGCAACAAAATTATACGTCCCCGTTGAGTTCCGATGCCGGCCGAAGGCAACATCCTGATCCGAAGCCCCGAAATCCTCCTCCTCATAATACCCCGTCAGCACCCCATCCTGTCCGGACTGCAGATAAATCGTCTCGCCGTTTTCACTCAGCCGGAACACCGCAGAACACCCCGGATCGGACGGATTGGCAAAATGCTGATTCTCATAAAAGACCGCATAGTCATGGCTCTTGATGATCGTCCCGTCGGCAATTCGGTATTTCATCCGGTTCGGGTCGTCATCATTATTATCCGACAGGTACCATCCGCCGATATGAATATCCTCATCGGTAGTGTTATACAGTTCAATCCAGTCGTAATCCTCTACGCTCGAATGCGCCAGCACTTCATGGATGACAACCGCCCCGGCCGCAGGCACACTGCCCGCATCATCCGCCCCCGGCGAGCCTCCGGCCATTCCACTGGGTCGCCAGCCCGACTTGTCATCCCACAGTTCCGGATCCGTCCCCGCTGCATCGCGAATTGTCAGCGAAAATCCCTTGCCATCGGTAATATCAAACCAGCTATCCTTGTAATCAAATTCATGGATGACGGCCCCAAGTGCATCAATCAGCCGGATTTCCTCGCCTGCATTATCCAGAAAGCCGCTGTACTGCCCCGCGACATTCACGCCGGCCCCATACCTGGCCTCAAAGGCCGCCGTATTTTCCACCACTACCACATACGCACCGGGATTCAGAACCACGCCGCCAAACGTAAAATTGATGCCATTGGTGAAAGCGACCTTGTTCAGCGAAATCGCCTCGCTGCCGATATTGGTCAGCTCGATAAACTCCGTATTCGGATCGGCAGGGTGATACATAATTTCCGTGATGCGAAGATTGTCCGTCGTCGCACGCTGTGCAAAAACCGCCTCATTCAGCGCACTCCAGTCGCCGTTGTTCAAACTTCGGGCTTTGACATGCTCTGTTTCGCTCATCGCCAGCGGCCCGCTGTATTGCACCGCCGCCGGATTAACAACCCCGCCCAGAAGACGCGGATCACTGCCGTCGGTCGTAAACCAGATCGGCGTCGAATTATCCTGAGCCGCCGTACGAATACTCAGCCGCGGCAGCACAATCATATCCGAACTGGTCGTCGAATAATTAATCCCGTGAATCGCCAGCACATTCGTCCCGGTTGTAATCAGGTTCTTATGAGCGCTGATATCAAACGATTCGTATGAAGTACCTGCTTCATGGTTGGCCGCCTGCGCGCTGCCCGGAGTGTCGTTGCTGATATTGGTGCTGCGGTACACCTCCGTGCCGTTCAGATACGCAATAAATCCATCATCGTATCTCATCTCCAGAATTAATTGCTCGATAGGCTTGACCCCGTCATACGTAAATCCAATCCGCAAAAAGACCGACGTGGACTTGTTATACATGCTGCTTTCGACATCCGTCCCAATCCACGCGTCATACCCGCTCTCGCGTTCATACCCGACACCGGTCCCCGTGCTGCCGTCGGTCCAGCCCGTCCCCGGCACAAATCCCGGCGCAGTCCAGGTCAGCCCCAGCGCGTTCGTCGTGGGAACATGAACCCGCACGGATTGTCCCTCGGCAACCAGTACCGTTTCATCATAACCGCTTCCCGGACAGCTCATCGACAGCACTTGCCCCGCATTAAAATACCCGCCGTGCTGATCGCCGCCATCCACAAAAAACGCCGGCGCAGCAGTCTGCGGATACAGAC
>CAZKAI010000138.1:7186-9909 GCA_964550565.1 uncultured Pirellulales bacterium | reverse complement strand
CCAGCCCAGCCTTACCTTCACCGCAGTACCCGCCGGTTCGCCATCCGAGACAATTCGATAATGCAGCCCGAATGGCTGGCTGTTGTAATAACTCGTTGCAAACTGAGAAAATGACTGGAGGAACGAATCGGTTGTGGTCGAGTCCCCCTGTGCCCCTAGACTGACATTGACCAGTGCCGCGCCATCGACCACCGCGTTAATGCATTCAACAGACTGATTGCCCCAGGCCGTACTGATGGACTCACCATTGGCCACCCAGACCTGGTCGGGGTGGACCTGCGTTTCCCACCGCCATATTGGATTTCCGGGGCTATAAGGATCGGATTCGGTTGCGTTGTAGGTGTAGCCGCCCGCCCCACACCACATCTGCCCCGTTTCCTTTTGAAAATGAGCCGCTGACACAAATGGAACACAAATTAGAATGACTGTAATTAAGATGTTTTTCATCAGCTTTCTCCGATTAACACATGTTTTAAAAATCTCACAAATATTTGTAAATCCTATGAAATTATCGGACTAAATACAATCCATATTTATACTGACTCACAAAGGTAATCTGTGTTTATTTCAGTATTTCTTATTCCATCCTTGACCATCACTGCCGAACGAATAAGATACTGCATAATTAAATTTTAGATTCTATGCGGTTAGTGCCTATTATCTCCTGTACCTGGTAAATATGTATAAGATATGCCCAAAATTGAATTCAACATCGAGTTATCAATCCGGAAAGGACCTGATAAATGCACTGCAATAAAGTTTCCCGCCGGCAGTTTTTAAGGTCAGCCGCAACATGGACTGGCGGAATCGTCTTAAGCGGATTAACAACCTCCTGCAAAACCCGTCTTGCCGCCCCCCAGTCCTCCGGCCGGAAATCCAGACCCAATATCCTGTTCCTGGCCGTTGACGATTTGCGTACCCAGTTAAATTGCTATGGTCACAAAGAAACACTATCGCCGGCCATCGACCAGCTCGCTTCGGAAGGCATTGTCTTTGGGCGAGCCTATTGTCAGGTTCCCGTCTGCGGTGCATCACGGGCCAGCCTGATGACGGGAATCCGACCTGGTTACCCTACCCGCTTTACTGAAGCCGGAAGCCGTGCCGACCAAGATACGCCCAAAGCGATCACGCTGGCCGAACATTTCAAAAATAATGGCTACCATACCATCTCCAATGGCAAAATTTTTCACTACGTTGCCGACAGTGCTGATAGCTGGAGCGAGAAACCCTGGCGCGTGTATGACTACGACACCGATAAAAAAGGCGACTGGGGTGCTACCCATTTCGATAAAATCTGGCTGAATCCGGAGTCCAGAAAATCCATCAATCCCAAAACCGGACGCGGCCCGTTTTGTGAAATGGCCGATGTCCCGGACAATGCCTACGATGATGGCAAAACAGCCGAAAAGACCATCGAAGACCTGCGGCGGATGAAAGGCAAAAATCAGCCGTTCTTCATCGCCTGCGGATTCTCCAAACCGCATCTGCCATTCAATGCACCCAAAAAATATTATGACCTGTACGACCCGGCTCAACTGGACCTGGCAGACAATCGCTTTGCAATTACCGGCAAACCGCCGGAATGTACGAATTCCACCGAGATTAACAGCTACAGTCTTATCTCTGGCTGGCCGGACAAGGAAGCCTTTCATCGACAGGCTCGACATGCATATTATGCCTGCGTCAGCTATGTCGATGCATTAATAGGAAAAATCATGGCCGAATTACGGGCGCTCGATCTGGATAAAAACACCATCATCGTCCTGTGGGGGGACCACGGATGGCATCTGGGAGAACACAATTTCTGGGGCAAACACAATACGCTCAATAACGCACTCCAGGTCCCGCTGATTGTCCGGGTGCCGGGTTCCAGGCAGAATCTGCGAACCGACGCTCTGGTGGAATTCGTGGATATCTATCCATCGCTGTGTGAGTTTGCAGGTCTGTCGTATCCGGGCAGCCATACCCTTGAGGGCAAAAGTTTTGCACCGCTGCTGCATAATCCGAATCAGCCGTGGAAAGAAGCAGTTTTTAGCCAGTGGAAAAAGGCCAAAGCTGTTAAAACCGACCGCTATCTCTACACAGAATGGTCCGGCGGCAGTAAAATGCTGTTCGATCATCTGTCCGACCCGCAGGAGAATATCAATCTCGCCGATAAACCTGAGCTGGCGGATACCGTGGCTCATTTAAGTTCACTGCTCAAAACAAGTTAAAATGCAGCAAGGCCTCGTCTGGGACCGCACCGCAGACGCCTCCGGGAGAGTTTAAATCCGCAGGAAGATTTTCTTGCGATACAGAATGAACAGAAATGCGAGTTCGCACACCAGAACCCCGGCATTGAGCACCACCGGCGTCAGCGGTTCCCCCGCCAGACGCCCCAGACCGCCGAAGAAAAACTCCGCCATCGTGCGGAAATTGACCATCCGATGAGCCACCAGATAAATCGTCAGCGGATTGACGCCGATCAATAGAAATGGGAAAAACACACGTCTTATACCCCATACATCAACAATCAGGTAAAAAACCGTCAGCAGCAGCAAAGCCCACCCAGCCGCATAAATCACGAATGAACTGGTCCAGAGTTTTTTGATCATCGGGAAATAATGCCCCCAGCCCAGCCCGGCAGCCAAACAGATAATCCCCGCCGCCGCCAGCCACAGACATTTTCGATAGGCCCCGACAGCCCGGTTCTTAATCAGCGCCCCGGCCAGCGCCCCCGCAAT
>CAZKAI010000138.1:0-7086 GCA_964550565.1 uncultured Pirellulales bacterium | reverse complement strand
CGGTCAATCCACGATGCAAAGTTGCCTTCCAGAGTCAGGACGCCGGCCCCATGGCCCGGCACCGGAACCACATTCATCACAAGGCAGTATCCAATCAGAATAGCCGCACCCCAGACGGCCTGATAGCGGGGTCTGCAATGCATCACCACCATCGACGCCCAAAGATTGGCAAGACCGATCAGTCCCAGCACACTCGGAAATCGGAGGTTGGCAAAATCCAGCGTCTTGAACATTCCGTTATAAACCAGCCCCAGAAAAACCAGCAGTACCGCCCTCTTGATGACTTTCAAATATAACTTTCCCCGCTGATGCGAGGCCAGATACCTCTCAAACGAAAACGGCATCGCAACCCCGGAAATAAAGATAAACAGGGGAAAAATCAAATCCCACGCCTTAAAACCAATCCAGTCGGCGTGCTCAAGATGTCCGGCAATCGGCTCCAGGCACGGCCAGCCCAACCAGGTAATCAGGCTGCCTGCCAGTGCCCCGCCGCCGACAATCCAGAACATATCGAAGCCCCGCAGAATATCCAGCGATGCCAGACGGTTCTCCATGCCTTGTTTCGCCCCATTTAGTGTTCCCGCCGAGTTATTCATAATACCCCTGCTTTATCTTGCTAAATCCTGCTTTTATTCATTTCGATCGTGCACTACTTCACCGGCACATAGAAACCAATTCGGTTCGTCCGTCGGCTGTCAGGGCATACAGATTAATTCCCTCGACACTGAGACGCTCGGTCCTGGTCAGGGCCTTGAGGAACGCATCTTCCTGTTTCATCAGGTTCTCGGGACCGGCCATGCGTGTTGCTCCCGGATTGGACCACGTCACGTGGCCTTCGCTGCTGACCTGCACCGAGCTGAAATAGCGATTGATTGAGGCAAATCCGGAGACTTTTCCATCTGGAGCAAATTGGATAAAGGGCATTTCACCGGTCAGCGGATACGTTTGTTCATCCGCCTTCATGCTTTTGAGGATCCATTGCATGCCCGCAATCCGCTCAAAATTGCCCGCATGAATCTCAACTTGCTTGCCCGCCGGAATCTCCCCGGCCCGCCCCGCAGACTTGCATCCGGACAAACATGAAACCGTAACGATTGCCATACAACCAAAAACCAGGGTCTTCATAGCCATTTCTCCTTATACACTGATCCTACTTGAAATTTCCCGTTTCGTCGCGGCTAAGTACAGCAGCTTCAACCACTTGCTTTCTTCGCTCGCGGAATAATCATACCCGTTGGGTATATTATGGAATCGATGAACCTGCATGCCCGGGATTATAATCCATCCGTCACCAATCCGCAAGCACTCTTCCCGGCCCTCTCTGCCCTGCCTGGACATCAAAAAAACAGCACCTATGATAACTTTATTTGAATTCCGGCTTCAACTGTGCTATGAATAGTCACTATAGACTGATAAGGAGACCTGATCATGACAAAAGAGATGCCTGCATGGGATTTGAAATACACCAATCTGGACCGGATTCGGCAGCACCGCTACGAGGTCGCCGTTATCCCCGTCGGAGCCGTCGAGGCCCACAACCATCACCTGCCCGAAGGCATGGACGTCATCCACACCGAATACGTCGCCCGCGAATCCTGCCGCATGGCATGGGAACAATCCCAGTCCATCATCTGCCTGCCGGCCGTCCCTTTCGGCGTCGATTGCAACCTATTGGCGTTCCCCCTGACTATTCATGTCTCCCAGAAGACGCTGGATGCCTATCTGACCGAGATAATCCAGTCATTGCGAAAACATGGCCTCCGCAAGATCGTCATACTCAATGGCCACGGCGGCAACGACTTCAAGCCGCTGGCTCGCCAGATTCAGTATGAGCTGGATGTGCATGTGTTCGTCTGTGATTGGTGGAAAGTGGGTAAAGAGATATACGACACCCTGTTCGGCAAAGGCGATGACCACGGCGGAGCCATGGAAACCTCGGCAGCAATGGTGATCTGTCCGGAATGCGCGGAGTTGGACAAAGCCGGCCCGGGCACGGTGCCGCCGTTCCGCTTTGAGGCCCTGCGGCAGGGCTGGATTTACACCAGCCGGGACTTTTCTAAGCTCAACGATCATTGTTCAGTCAGCAGCAATACCGTCCCGGATGCCCAAAAAGGCAGACACTACCTGGACCTAGTCTGCGGCCGCATCAGTCGTTTTCTGGTCGAACTGGCCGCCAGTCCCATTGACACCGCCTTCCCGCTTCAAATGGATTCCAATACTCCCTGATGCCCAGATGTCGGTTCTTTGGATATCTGTTCAAACGGGGCAAGCAGCGCCTGACGGACGGCTCCCTCATCTTTGCCATGTGCCAATACTGTCACATGATCCCAGCCCTGAAGACAGGTTGATCCCTTGGGCGGAATCACTTCTTTGCCGCGGGTGATCATCGTAATCAAAGCTTCCGGTGGAAGCTGCAAGTCACGAATCATAGCGCCGGGAATCCCTTTGGGACCGGGCAAATCAACCACCACCAGATCAAGATCGCTTTCGGCCATGGTAATCAGCTCCAGGTTAAAAAGCGGTTTGGGCTGAGAAGGGGTGGACAGCCCCAGCCGCTTGGCCGCCAATCCCAGAGTCGATCCCTGAACCAGGATGGATAATAGAACGGCAAAAAACACCAGATTAAAAATATCCTGACCAATCGCCATGTCGGCCGCGGCCGGATAGGTGGCCAGAACAATCGGGACAGCCCCCCGCAATCCAGCCCACATGATAAACAGTTTATTTTTCCAGTTGATTCCCATTCCCAGCGTACCCAGCCATACCGCTGCAGGTCTGGCCGCCAGTGTTAAAACCACAAACAGAACAATCCCGTCAAGCCACAGTGTTGACCATTGATGCGGGAATACCAGCAGTCCCATCAAGGCGAACATCCCAATATTAGCCATGGTGGACAGTGCTGACGAAAAATTGAATACCCCCTGCTTATGGACGAACGAATGATTGCCCATAATAAATCCGGCGACAAATACGGCCAGCATGCCGCTGGCATGAATCAACTCGGCCAGTCCGTAAATTAAAAGGATTACCCCCAAAGACAGCACATAGTAGTGACCCCGATCCTGCGGACAAAGCCGATTATAAAGCCACAGGGCGGCTTTTGCCAGAAACCATCCGAGCAATGGAGCCGCCGTGAACTTCCAGAAAAAGGACAGAATCACGATATACCACTGGCTTTGCCCCGAAGTAAATCCCTGCACGGCCACCAGCGTCATTAAAATCGCCATCGGGTCGTTGGCGGCACTTTCAATCTCCACAGTGGAACTCAATTTTGACGGCAGGGACTGACGGCGAAGAATGGAAAAGGTCGCTGCCGCATCCGTGGACGAAATAATCACCGCCAGCAGAACCGACTTCTCAAAAGACCAGCCCAACACTTTATAGAGCACAGCAAAGGTCACAGCCGCCGTTAGAATAACTCCCCACGTTGCCAGCCCCAATGCAGGTAATGCAACGGATTTCATGGTATCCCGCCGGGTGCAAAACCCGCCGTGGAACAGAATAAACACCAGGGCAATATTGGCAACCTGATTGGTTAAGTGCATGTCGCCGAAATTCCAAAGATTCAGCACATCGCTTCCAAAAACAATCCCCGCCCCCAGCGCCACCAGAATCACAGGAACGCTCCACCGATCCAGCCAGACGGCTGCCAGCACCACCGCAATCAGAAGCATCGGCCCGATTATATAAACAACATCCATAACTACCTGCAATAAAAGATCTTGGCGCCGATGGCATCACCTGGAAACATCGTCGCTCCACAATTGAACACATCCTACATGAACAAGCAGCATATTTCAAGCATGGATGTGAACTGATGGGTAATCAGGAGCGCCGGCAGCAATCTATCGATGCATACGCTGCGGTCATAAAACCCATGATTTTTATATTGTTTTATGGACATTCTCATACCGGAAAAGTATACTTCAGGAATATAAAGACTGAATACGGAAAATCCTTCTCCAAAGACGTCGAAAACACGAACACTCGAAAATAGGGATATTGAAACCATGGCTTTGATTGCAATCTTCCTGACAGTGCTGTTTTTCTATATTTTGGTCTCACAGCGGCTGGAGCGAACACTCATTACCGCCCCTATCGTATTCATGCTGGCCGGCATAATAACATGGGTTACTATTCCGGAATTATGCGGATGGGAATTCGGTCGTGAAAACATCCTCACTATCGCTGAAGTCGGCCTGGTACTGCTGCTGTTCACCGACGCCAGCCGGACCGACTGGGGAGTATTTAAGTTCATCCACCATTTGTGCATAAGGCTCCTTGGCACGGGTATGCTGCTGACTATCCTGCTTGGGATGGTGATTGCATTAGTCATTTTTCCGGATATCTCATTCTGGCAGGCCGGCATCCTCGCCGCGATTCTCGCCCCGACCGATCCCTGCCTGGGACAAAGCATTGTCAACAGTCCTCTGGTTCCAATACGCATTCGCCAGGTGCTCAATGTGGAAGCCGGACTCAACGACGGGCTTGCCGTCCCCTTCCTCCTGTTCTTCATCGCGATGGGAAGTGCCGCCGCGGAAAGCAATCATGCACATCTGACCCGATTTATCGTCGAACAGCTCGGTCTCGGTTCACTGGCAGGCTGCGGGATTGGTCTTTTGGGCGGATGGCTTCTGGGTGTCGCATATCGCAAACAATGGATGGCACCCTGGCTCCAGCAGCAAGGTGTCGTGATCATTCCGCTGCTGTGCGCCATGGCCTCCGGAGTTTTCGGCGCAAGTATGTTCATTGCCGCCTTTGTCGCAGGTCTTATGGTACAGGTGGGTTTCAGGGATGTCTGCAGGCAGAGTATTGAATTTGGTGAAAACTGGGGACAACTGCTCAATCTGTTCATGTTCTTTGTTTTCGGCGTACTGGCCGCCCAATCCCTGCCGCTGTTCAATCTGCCCTGCCTGCTGTATGCCGTCCTGAGCCTGACGGTGGTACGGATGCTGCCGGTGGCAATGGCATTGATCGGCACCCGTCTTCATAAAGCCACAATCCTGTTCATGGGCTGGTTCGGCCCGCGAGGACTGGGGTCCATCGTCCTGGGTTTAGTCTGCCTCGAAAGACAATCGCACCAGCCCGAAACTCCAACGCTCCGCCTTGCCGTCATTATGACGGTCATGCTGAGCATTATGGCCCACGGCTTGACCGCATCTCCTGGAATCAGATTCTACACCCGGCGTATTGCAGCCTTGCCTCCCAACGCCCCGGAATTCAGCGGTAAAGACTGATCTGGCCTGTTGTTCATTTCAATCAGGAACCGCGGATTTGGTGAAAAAACATCGGTCCTTTTTCTATTTCATAAATCCATGGATTATCTAAATCCAGCCACCCAGTATCGTCTATTCAGCTAACGCTTGTAATAATAAGCAATTACATATTCCCCAAGAATTTGTTTTTCATCGGTATATTTCCGGATTGATGTCCCTTCAGTCAAATCGATAAAATTAGCGTGGGGGAATATTCTCTAAAGAAAGGGTAATGCCATGCGTACTACGAGTGCATTTCTAGGGTGCTGGGTCGTTTGTGCAATCATGTCAAGTCCTGTTTTTGCATACTCCGGGGGCAGTGGAACACCGGAGGATCCCTATCAGATCCAGACACCCACCGACTGGATTTTGTTGATGGCCTTCTCCAGCGACTGGAACAAGCATTTCATTTTGCTGGATGATATCAACCTTAACGGCGTCAGCATAACACCGATAGGCAATAGTTCCATTCCATTCAGGGGTGTTTTCAATGGATATGGCCACAACGTGTATAATGTCGTTATCAACCTGCCGGCGAATGATGACGTCGGTCTTTTCGGCTATCTCGCATACAATGGCTGCATTCGCTATCTCGGTGCCGGAGACCTGACCATCACAGGCAGAAGCCGCGTTGGAGGCCTGCTGGCCGTCAATAATGGCGGCACTATTATCGGGTGCAATTCCACGGGTTCAGTCACAGGTTCACAAAGCGATATCGGCGGCCTGGTCGGCTTCAATTACTGGGGCACGATCCAGTCTTCATGTTCTTTAACCACCGTCAAGACCAGCACCAGCAGCGGCGGCTCGACGGGTGGACTCGTCGGATACAACCGGGGAACAATCCAATCCTGTTATGCCACAGGCTCTGTCACGGGGCATGGCACGATTGGCGGGCTGGTGGGATATAATGCCGGCGGCGGCGTTATTGACTGCTACGCAACAGGCCCCGTCTCCAGTGTCTATGATGCCGGGGGCCTGGTGGGACAAAATCGGGGTATTGTCATCACCTCCTATGCCGCCGGACAAGTGACGAGTATGTATCATGTTGGCGGGCTGGTAGGCTGGAATTATGGCGGCATCATCACATCCTGTTATGCCACAAGCACCGCCTCTGGCAGTGATGCCGTGGGCGGGCTGGTCGGATTGAACAATCAAGGCAAGGTCTTTCATTCTTACGCCATCGGCCAACCGACGGGGACTTCCAATATCGGCGGTTTTTGCGGCAGCAAGACCACGGGCGGCGATTACGAGGATGTCGGCAATTTCTGGGACACTGAAACCTCGTTGTCCGCAGCCAGCGCAATGGGCACAGGCTTGCTGACGGCAGCCATGAAAACGCAATCCACGTTTATCAACGCCAACTGGGATTTTATCCGAACGTGGGATATTTCAGACACAGTCAGCTATCCTTATCTGAGGGTAAAAGCTGGGCTGATGGGAACGACTGCCGATCTGAATTCCGACGGCCGCGTCGATTTAATCGACTTGGGCCTCTTTGCCGAGCAATGGCTCCTGGGTACATAGGCAACCGCCGCCTGCTTTACGCCTGTTTCCTGAAAATCGGATTCAACGTCGCGGCCAGCGCCTTCAGTTGTGCGACCTGCTGCTCCGTGATCGGCTTGATCTGCGGAGCCAGTTCCATTGCCAGACGAAAACTGCGAATATCCCCGGGAGGAATCGCCGACGTCACCGGCTGACTGAGCGTAAAGGTCATCGCCAGTTTCGCTTCCTCGGGTTCCGTGATGGGCTGATACCAGCATTTGGGATATTGCTTGCGCACCGGGTCATCCTGCGGGGCACGCTGCCGGGCCAGAATCTTCAGCGCCAGAAT
>CAZKAI010000137.1:0-9964 GCA_964550565.1 uncultured Pirellulales bacterium | reverse complement strand
ATGACAATACTGAATACAATCGCACCGACAGCACGGGCAATCCCCAGTTCGACGCCGAGAATGCGGGCGGTCAGGATGATGGCCAGGATATTGATGGCCGGGCCGGAGTACAGGAAGGCCGAGGCCGGGCCAAGCCCCGCCCCCATGCGATAAATCCCTGCAAACAGGGGCAGAATCGTACAGGAGCAGACCGCCAGAATCGTGCCGGAGACAGAGGCCACGCCATAGGCAAGGATTTTGTTGGCCCGGGCACCGAGATATTTCATGACCGAGGCCTGGCTGACAAATACGGAGATCGCCCCGGCAATGAAAAATGCCGGCACGAGGCACAGCAGGACATGCTCCCGGGCGTACCATTTGACTAAGTGCAGGGATTCCATCACGGCATTGTCGAATCGCGGGGTGCCGATGGGCAGATAAAAACAGGCCAGAAATATCCCGATAATCCACGCCAGCGTTTTCCAATGGTCTTTCCAATTCATATCGGATATATCCAGTAAAGCTAAATTACATTAAGCAGTTTCTGTTCCCGCAGGGCGTTTTCTTTCAGGGCCTCGGTCAGACAATCCACAAACCGTAAAATACACGGTGTGCGAACCTTATAGATGACCTGAAGGCCTTGTTTGCGGTATTCCAGCACGCCGGCCGCCACCATAATCGACAAGTGCTTGGAGATGTTGGAGCGTTCGGACTTGACCGCATCGGCAATGTCGCAGACACATTGGGGACCATCCCGCAAAAAATCCAGAATGGCCATCCGCAGGGGGTGGGCAATCGCCTTGGCGACATTGGCCTGTTTTTCGTAGATGATTACTTTTTCCATGGCATAATATTCCTATGTGACAATTTATTCACATAGTAATACACATCGTCTTACAGGTCAAGAAAAATCCTCTGCCCTGCTGCAAGTTCGGGCTGCGGGGAATTCTTTTGACAGGGTCGCGGTCTGTGAGTAGATTGTTTCTCCCGATTGACTCTATCGGCTGGAAGGTATTAAAACAGACCTAAAACGCATGGAATAGCGAAGTTGGCAAAGACACAGGAATCCGGTCAGTTATTTGAAGCGATTTTGGAACGGGCCAAGACCCTGGACCCCGTCAATATCCGCACGTGGTTTGACGACCTCGTTGTGGAGGAATTTGACGGAGGGGTTCTGCATATCGGCTGTCCGGACGCGGCGACTGCGCAATATCTGCAGGACCGGTGTCTATCGACGTTTACCCAGGCCGCACAGAATATCACGGGCCACCTGGTCAGTGTGCAGTTTCGCCCCATCAGTACCGCCACGGTGGTTCCGGCCATGGTGCAAAGCGGGGTTAAGCTGCATCCGGATTATACCTTCGAGAGTTTCGTGGTCGGGCCGTGCAATCGACTGGCCCATGCAAGCTGCATCGCCATCAGTCAGAATCCCGGGACGATTTACAATCCCCTGTTTTTGTACGGCAATTCCGGCCTGGGCAAAACCCATCTGCTGCACGCGGTCTGTCATGAAAGCCTGCGGAATAAGGCGGGATTGTCGGTACAATTTCTCAGTTGTGAGGCGTTTGTCAACGGTTTCATCAGCGCCATCGAAAAAGGACAACTGGCGGATTTTCAGAACCTTTACCGTTCGGTGGATGTGCTGATTATTGATGATGTTCAGTTTTTGCGGGAACGAGAGCAGAGTCAGGAAGAATTTTTCCATACCTTTAATGCGCTGTATAATAACCAGCGGCAAATCGTACTGACGGCCGACAGTGCCCCGGCGGATTTACAAGCCCTGGAAGACCGCCTCATCAGCCGTTTCAAGTGGGGTCTGGTTGCCCGGCTGGATGCTCCCAGCTACGAAACCCGCATCGCCATCGTCAAAAAGAAGGCCAGCCTTCGCGGACTGGTGATGCCGGACGGGGTTGCCGAACTGATTGCCGAGCATGTCAAGAGCAATATCCGGGAACTGGAGGGGGCGTTGACGGTGATTTATGCCACGGCCCGCACCGCGCAGAAAGACGTCTCGCTGGAACTGGCCAAGCAGGCGCTGGGCTATCAGGAAAGCGAATCAGCCAAAACGCTGTCACTGGGGGATATTATCGCGGCGGTGGCGGAGGCCTTCGATATTCGCATCACCGACCTGCAGAGTAAAAAACGCAGCCAGAGCATTGCCCTGCCGCGTCAGGTCTGCATGTACCTGGCCCGCACCCTGACCCGGCACAGTCTGGAGGAAATCGGCGGTCATCTGGGCGGGCGGGATCACTCCACGGTGCTTCACGCCTGCGCCAAGGTCGAACAGATGTATAAGACAGAGCCGGATTTTCGCGGGCGCATCGACAAGCTGACTTCACATATTACCCGCGGCCTGTAACGGCGATTTTACTGATTCTACTTGAAATTTTTCGGTTCGGCGCGGCTAAGTCCAGTTGCTTTAACCACTTGCTTCATTTGCTCGCGGAATAATCATACCCGTTGGGTATCTACATCCATAAAAAAAGCCCCGCCATCCCTGACGGAGCTTTTATCTTCAATCACAATTAGATATTGTTTATTTGTCTTCCAGTTTCAATAGCACATACTGAGCCATGCGGCCAGTCTTGATCAGCAGGCGGGCACTGCGGGTTTCCTCGGTTTCCTTGAGAGCCTCGTTAAACTCACCCACGGAATTGACATACACCTGGTTGACACTAAGGATAATCATTCCCGGACGGATGCCTGCCCTCTGAGCGGGGGTTCGCGGAGTAACTTCAGCCACGACCACGCCCTGATCGCCTTTGGCGCCCAACTGGCGGGCCACATCCGAATCCACCGGCACCACCGACAAACCTAATTTCGTGCCGATTTCAGAGGTCTTGGTGGACATTTTGCTTTCCGACAGAGAGGCCACTTCCACCGTGATATTTTTCTCTTTGCCATCGCGGAAGACCGTCAGTTTAATTTTGGTTCCGGGGGCCATCAGCGACACGGTGTTGCGGAAGTAATCGTTGCCGGAGACAGACTTGCCATTAAGCTGGGTGATGATATCGCCCTGCTTGAGGCCGGCCTTCGATGCGGGAGATTCTTCCAGCACTTCGGTCACCAGGACGCCGCCTTCCCCTTTATAGCCGAACGATTCGGCCAGTTCGGGGGTCAGGCCTTCGGGATTCATGGTAATACCCACATAGCCGCGAACGACCTTGCCTCCGGAAATGAGCTGTTCCTTGACGGCGCTGGCCATATTGATGGGAATGGCCAGGCCGATACCCATGTAGCCACCCGACTGGCTGATAATCGCGGAATTAATACCGATGGCCTTGCCGTCGAGATTCAGCAGCGGACCGCCGGAGTTGCCGGGGTTGATGGCGGCATCGGTCTGGATAAAGTCTTCGTATCCGCCTTCGGTGATGCCGACCTGGCGCCCCTTGGCGCTGACCACACCGACGGTTACGGTTTCAGCAAGACCAAACGGGTTGCCGACTGCGATCACCCATTCACCGATTTCAAGGCTGTCGGAATCCCCCAGTTCAATTGCGGGAAAATCCTTGCCTTCGACTTTAATGACCGCGACGTCGGAATCCGGGTCGGTACCGATGACTTTGGCATCAAGTTTTCGGCCATCTTTCATGACAACTGTGATTTTATCAGCACTATCCACGACATGATTATTGGTCAGGATGTAGCCGTCGGCGGAAATGATAAAGCCGGAGCCCTGCCCTCTGCGAATACGGGGTTCTGAATTACGGGGCGAAGAACGGGGGCCGAAAAACCGGCGGAAAAATTCATCATCAAATGGCGAATTGCCAAACATATCCATATCCGATTGGACTTCCTGCTCGACCTGAACGGCAACGACGGCCGGGACCGCTTTTTTGGCGACCTCGGTAAACGCCTTGGATGTCTTTCGCAGCGTTTCAATGCCGTTGTCTTCGGCAGCCGATACCATCGGGCTTAATACTGCAACCATCAATACCATTCCCAAACATCGTTTCAGTGTGTTCATTGTTTGTCCTTTCAATTCCATATCACAACAGCTCGTCACCATGAAAAGAGCCTGTTTCATTTTGTTATCAAGAATTTGATTTCGTCATTATGCCTTATGACACTTGCAGCCTTTTTGTGATCTCTGCCTCCCGGTTACCATTCAGGGGGTATTTTTGTTCCATACTTTTGGCTCCAAACAATTGTTTTACGTTTTTTTT
Source organism: uncultured Pirellulales bacterium (assembly GCA_964550565.1). Taxonomy (GTDB): domain Bacteria; phylum Planctomycetota; class Phycisphaerae; order Sedimentisphaerales; family Anaerohalosphaeraceae; genus Anaeroglomus. Next base: position 5,819 of record CAZKAI010000137.1, on the reverse strand, counting down.
CCGGGCTTGTTCAGCCTGACAAGGATTTTACAAATTGCGTGCCAGCCTGCGATGGAAACCTGTATCATATTATAAAATAAGGACTTGCGTTTATTGTCGCAAGTCCTTAATAACAGCTCAAATCTGCCACTTTTACCGTCTGCCATTCAAAAATGGCAGATCGGATTAATACTCTTTGCGATAGTCTTCAGCAGCAGGCTCGTCATTGTGAGTCTTGTTCTGCTCTTTGGCTAACAGGTCCTTGAGGGTCGGTTTTTCCAGCGACCCGCCGGATATGAGCAGTTTGACATCGTCAGCATCCAGTGTCTCATATTTCAGCAGCGCCCTGGCCAGTGCATCAACCTTGTCGCGATTAACCTCCAATAAATCAGAAGCTTCCGTATAGGCCGTATCGATAATCTTGCGTACTTCCGCATCGATCATCTCGGCGGTCTTCTGGGAAAATTCCGGACCAAATTGCATCATGTAGGATTCAGAAGTCGAGTCGGATGAATAATTCACCGGGCCAAGCTGTTCGCCCATGCCCCATTCCATGACCATCGCCCGTGCCAGCAGGGTGGCCTGTTTGATATCCGACTGGGCGCCGCTGGTAATGTCGTCGCAGAACATTTCTTCGGCGATTCGACCGCCAAAGCAAATCTGAATCTGTGCCCGACAATATTTCCGCGAATAGAACATGCGGTCTTTTTCGGGCAGGGCAAAGGTTGCTCCGCCCATCTGACCTCGCGGGATGATGCTGACTTTGTGCAAGGGGTCTGCATCTTTGAGCAGTGACTGAACGAGTGCATGTCCGGCCTCGTGGTAGGCGGCCAGACGCTTGTCCTGTTCATCGACCATCCGGCTGCGTTTGGCACGACCCCAGCGAACTTTATCGCGGGCTTCTTCGAGATCGGCCATTTCGACGTAATCTTTATTCTGCATGCTGGCACCGATGGCGGCTTCGTTAATCAACGCCTCCAGTTCGGCACCGCTGAACATCGGGGTTCCGCGAGCCATTTTTTCCCACTCGACATCGGGGCCGCATTTGACCTTCTGGGCGTGGATTTTGAGAATGCTCATACGGCCTTTGAGGTCCGGCAGCGGCACCACCACCTGGCGGTCAAACCGGCCGGGGCGGGTCAGGGCGCTGTCGAGAATATCGGCGCGGTTGGTTGCGGCAATGACAATCACCTGGTCGTCGGTTTCAAAGCCGTCCATTTCAACCAGGATGGCATTGAGCGTCTGTTCGCGTTCATCGTGGCCGCCGCTGACAAAGCCGGGACCGCGTTTTTTGCCGATGGCGTCGATTTCATCGAGGAAGATGATGCACGGCGAATTTTCCTTGGCCTGACGGAACAGGTCGCGGACGCGGCTGGCGCCGACGCCGACGAACATCTCGACAAAATCACTGCCGGAGATGCTGAAAAACGGCACATCCGATTCGCCGGCAATGGCCTTGGCCAGCAGGGTCTTGCCGCAGCCGGGAGGTCCGACCAGCAGCACACCCCGGGGAATGCGTCCGCCGATTTTCTTGAACTTTTTGGGATTTTTCAGGAACTCGATAACTTCGGCCACTTCTTCCTTGGCCTCATCGATGCCCGCGACGTCGGCAAAGGTAATCTTGGTGTCCTTGCCGGCACGAACGCGGTGTTTGCTGCGGCCGAAGCTCAGCGCCGTGCCCAGTCCGCCGCCGCCTCGCATGCCACGCAGGAAGAAGAAATAAATCATTGCCAGCAGCAGTGCAAACGGCAGCAGGTTCCACAGCAGCGGCAGCCACATATCGGGCTTGCCGCCCTTGACGACTACATTATGCTTTTGCAGGAGGGCCTGCAGCTCCTTGTCCCACATCGGCTGGATATAAACGACCTCAAAGCTGGTCGGATCCGTCGGTTTGCGGGATTCCTTGCCGAGTTCGTTAAAAAGCCCCACGATGCGTTCATGTTCAATCTTGACGCTTTCGACGTGTCCCTGCCGAACGTGATTGAGGAAATCGGGACTGTAATTGATTTGCTCGACCCGCTGCCACTTGTTCAGGGTCATCAGCAGGGTGGTCGCGATCAGGGCAATCAGCAGCCAACTGAACGGACCGCGATTATACTTGCCAAGCCCCGCTGGCGGCTGCCCCGGGGTCTGCTTGTTTTTTTGTTGTTCTGCCATACGTTCCTGTTTCTATGCTATCCGGTTAAAAAAATTACAGTTGACGGCTCACGGCAGGTCTGCCGCAGGCCGCCAACTATAAAGACTCATTGGGTCACGCGTTTTACCAGGGTTTTTCCATCAATTCTACGACTTTTTGAGCCGCATTGTTCACCGCCAGACCGATGGAGTAGTCGAAGCTCTGTCCGAGCTGCGAGGAGTATGAGGCCGAGCCGAACACCATTTCCCGGTCAACAAGAATCTGGCCGGTCTTGAGATTCTTCCAGGTCACCGTCACCGCAATGGACGTTTCGTATTCCAGCGGCCGGCCTTCCCATCGTTCCGTGGCCAGCACCCCGGTTCCAATATCCATCCTGCCGCTGAGAATCGTGTCAGCCACATCACGGTCGGACACAATCTTATACGGCGTCTGGGCCTCGATCCGCTTGCAGATGGCATCGGTCAGAGCAAATTCATGCCCGCGCCGAAAGCTGCTGGTTTCCATCATTTCCACATACACCGTACTGACATCGTCCCGATGCAGCCACGAATTGCTGTATCCCTGACAGCCGCACAGCGAGACGGCCAGAACAACCAACCCTGTTATCGTTACTATTGCTTTCATGTGATTTCCAAATTTATACTGATCGTACTTGAAGTTTTCCGGTTCGTCGCGGCTAAGTATAGTGGCATTAACCATTTGCTGCTTTTGCTCGCGGAATAATCATACCCATTTGGGTATAAGTTAATCCTGGGACGTCTTGCCGAATAGAAGGCCAATCCCAAACCAGCTATCCAGAAATTTACAGCCGACATCAAAGGTCTTGCGGCGAAGCGTTTTTGGATACTGATATCCCTGCTGCTGCGACTGGACCGCCATATAGCCGGCTTCGGATTCCGGCCAGGTGTCAATGACATACTGATAATACAGATTCGCGGCCAGCAGATGGTCGGTACGGTCGTAGTACTGGGCAATCCAGTAGTTCTTATACGCCTGCTGCTGAACAATCATCGCAATCGTATCAGAAGCCTTGATCTGGGCGGCCTGCTGGGGGTACCGTTTGAGGTAATCCTCATAATAGGCTTTGGCGCTGATCAGCCAGGTGGGGTCATATCGCGGCCCCTTATAGGCGGCATGAAGACACTGTGCCATCCGCAGCAGGGCCTGCTGACCGACATCACCGGTGGGCCACTTATCGGCCACTTCCGACCAGACTTCATACGCCTCGGCATACATTTTGCGTTTTTCGTATGCCTCGGCCAGTGTCACCAGTGACCGCAGCCCCATGGGGCCGGTTCCCATACGGTCTGCAATATCCCGCATGATATCCACGCCGTTGTCAAAAGCCGACAGCCATAAAATCCCCATGACCTGGCGTTTCTGGCCACTCAGAAACGCAGTGCCGATGGAATACAGCCGCTCATTGGCGATATCAAAAAACGGGCTTTCGGGCCAGTCTTTCACAAATTTCTGAAACTGCTTGGTGGCCTTGGACCAGTTCTGTTTGGCAAAGAGAGTTTCCGCCTCAATATACGCATCCAGATCATCCCCGGCAAACTCCGCGTAGTCGGTTTTGAACTTTTCAAGGGCTTCGAGGGCATCATCCTTATCGCCGGCCAGAATCTTCTGCTTAATTTCCGCCAGCGCAAGGACATGCTGACCCTGCGGGTCGGTGGCCAGATTCTGCCATTGCCCCTGCGGGGTCAATCGTAATGTCTCCGCCCGGGCAGTACACACCATGCATAGTATCAAAAGTAAACCAATCCCTGCTTTTCGCATATCCGTTCCCTTTATGGCTGATTTTTAGGATGCCAGAAACAGAGGAATTATAACAGCTTAAGCGATGAATGCAAACGTGTTTGGCAGGTTTTTGGATAGTACCCATATAAAGATTGTCAGAGTCGGATATAAAAATAGATAAAAAAGCCCACGACAAATAGCGTGGGCCTATATTAATACAGCTCAAAAGTACCTTAAAATGACTTAATAAGATTGGTGTTGCTTTGTTGAAACTCTCATTAATAGATGTATATGGTATACATTATCTATTTTTGTTCTGCTTTCGACTCTGCAATACAATACAGATTCTGCTTGCCACGAAGATAGATGCGGTCGCCGACAATGGCGGGTGAGGCGTCAATGCCATCATCCAGCTTATTAACGGAAAGCAGCTTGTATTCGTCCGAATTGCTCAATACGCAGGTTACGCCGTTACGTCCGACGAAATAGACCCGGCCTGCCGCACCGACCGGCGAAGCATACATCCCCTTCATTTCATCGAGGTTCTGCTTGACATAATATGGCTTGCCGGTCTTGGCATTGTAGCAATAGATGACCGGATTATTGACCGCATTGACATAGACCTTGTCCTCATACAACAGCGGTGACGGCACATAGGGCGTTCCTTCATTGACTTCCCAGGCAATAGCGTCGGTGCCGGTCAGGTCGCCGGTTTTGCCGAGTTTGATGGCCTGCAGTTTACTGCCGCGGAAGCCGCTGGTGCAGAAGACCATATCAAAACCCGTCACCGGCGTCGGGATGACATTTTCGGTCTGGCCGCTGCATTCCCAGATGACTTTGCCGTCTTTGGGGTCATAAGCGCGCGTCCGGTTACTCCCGACAACGACAATTTGCGTCTGCCCGTCATGCTGCACGACCAGCGGAGTCGTCCATGAGGTCTTTTCGTCCCGGTCCTGCTTCCAGACGGTCTTGCCGGTGTCTTTATTTAGCGCAGCAATAAACGACTGGCCCTCGTGATCGACTAATACAATCAGCAGGTCGCCAACCAGTGCGGGTGAGCCGCCTTCACCGAAGCCGGCCCGAACGGTTTTTTTGGCTAAGTCCTGTTGCCAGAGTACCTTGCCGTCCATATCGAGGCAATATACCCCGCGCGAACCGAAATCCGCCCAAATTCGCTTGCCGTCGGTAACCGGAGAATAGGATGCGAATCCGTGGTCGCCGTGATGGCCTTCATGCGGAACCACTTCGCAGACGGTGGTTTTCCAAATTTCCTTGCCGGTATTGCGGTCCAGGCAGACCACGTTAAATTGATATATCGATGACGGTGCCCGGGCCGGACCTCTGCCAGGACGACCTCCGGGAGCCGACTGCGGAGCCGGTTCAGCGGCCGGTGCAGCGTCAGACTTTTTGCCGGTATCGACCGCGGATTGGAAAATAATCTTGTCGCCTGAGATAACCGGGCTGCCGTCGGACGGATCGCCTTCAAGTTTGACTTTCCACAGAATATTCTCAGTTTCGCTCCATTTGACTGGGGGATTGCCGTCGGGACTGATGCCGTTCATCCCTGGGCCGCGCCAGGTCGGCCAGACCGGGTCGGCAGCATAGCAAAAAGACCCAATTAAAGAGAAGATACATCCCGCCACGAGTTTTCTTGTCAGCCTGTCCTGCATACGATTCTCCTGTTACAATGGTAATAGATACGGATTGGCCTCGCCATAGGCCAGACCTCGGAAGCGACTCGGTTCGTCGTTGACTCTAAAGACGAAAAGCCTTTCATTAATGTTGCACTTTTTTAGTGCAAAAACAGGGAATTTGTTCGAGAAAAAATACAGAAATGGCTTTTTTATGACTCAATTGCAGGGGATTTTAATCCGGCGATGCAAACAGAACCGTTGGCACACATAACATAAGGGGTTGTTTCGTGAAAAACAACCCTAACTAATGGGCGGTACAGGACTTGAAC
>CAZKAI010000136.1:0-10068 GCA_964550565.1 uncultured Pirellulales bacterium | reverse complement strand
GCGAGACCATCTCGTCCAGCCCCATGCCAATCGAAAGACGCATAATCGCATTCATTGCCGACATGTTCTCTGAATTCAGGGCATTCATGAAAGCATCTTTGCCTTTGGGGTCTTGCCAGAGTTTTTTCAGGGTGGCTTTATCCTGCTTAAGACTGGCCACAATCAATTCTTCTTCGGGTGTCTGGGGTTTCCATCCGGTTTTTTCAGCCCCGGCCAGAAGGTCCGGCGAACCGCGCCATTTTTTCACACAATCCAGCATGACCGGATACGCCCGGGTATCCCCCATCTTGTTGAGGGCCTTGGCGACGCCGCTGGAGCAATTTTTCTTGAGTTCTGACAGCAGCAAATCCGCCCCCTCGGGTCCCAGTTGTGCGCATTTGTCCCAATCTTCACAAGCGGAATAATACAGGACTTTTTCGCGGACCGTCTGCGGCTGCCAGTTGCGTTCTTTGAGGATGGCCAGAATCTTGTCCTTCTGGAATGGATCGGCCAGTGATTCTGCAAAAGCCGAGTCAATACGGGGATCTTTGAACTTTTTCAGTACTTCAATGACTCTATCCTGTACCGTGTGATCGTTTTTCTTAAATAGTTCGATCAATGGCTCAACAATGGAAGGATCGTTAAATTGTGCAAGGGCCTCGACCGCTTTTTGACGAGTGACAAAGCTGTTTGCAGATAATCCTTTTAACAGCGGTTTAAGGGTATCCGGATGCTTAATTTTAAGCAGTGCGGTCATCGCTTCGGCATCCGTAAAAGGCGATTGCATGGCCTTCTCCAGATAAGGGATGGCTTTGGGATTGCCGGTATTGCCGAGTGCTTCGATGGCATCCCTGTTGATGAATGAATCATCGACGTGCCTGCCAATCAGTTCCACGGCATAATCCGTTCCGATCCAGCCGAGATCCCTGATGGCCTGTTTGACCACTGCTTTGTCCTGGTTATTCAATGTCATTTCGATGGGACGAATCACGGTCTTGCTTTGATAGGCGGCCAGAGCCTTACCGGCAGCTTTGCAGACATTTTCGTCGCTGTCCCGCAATGTCGCCAGCAGCGGACGAACAGCCTTGACGTCGGCAATCTGGCCCAATGCTTCAATGGCCGTGATCTTGACCGAGGCCTGCATGGACGAAGTGTATTCGGCCGTGGATTGTGTCAGTTGGTTTTCCGCCATCCGGGTTTCGATGGTCTTGCGGTCCTGTTCGTTCAGACCGGCCAGTGCTTCCTGCACTGCGGATTGAACGGAGCTGTCGCCGGTTTCAGTTAATGCGGCAGCCGCCAGCCCCCTGGCTTTCGGGTCGGCATCCTTGAGCAGGACAATCAGAGGGGCCAGGCCGTGATTTTCACCCAGACCGTCAAGGGCCTTCTGGGCGTCTCTTTTGACAAAGGTATCATCTGTTTTAGTCAGCAAATTCAGATATTTGACGCTCTCATACCCACCCAGCGTAACCAGCAGCTCAACTCCATCGTGCTTGAGGAATGGATCGGATAAGATGGCTTTATAAAGCGGCTCTGCGGCACGCGGGTCACCGATTTTGGCCAGTGCCCCAGCGGCGGCTTTGGTCGCAAAGGTGTCGCGTCCGGCTGCTGCTGCGCCGTTGCGTTCTGATTCAGTTGGTAAATATTTCAGCAGGGTCGGGACCACCTTCGGATCGCCGATTTCGCCGAGGGCTTCGATTACTTTACTGTGTGTTTGTCCACGGTCCTCCTCTTTAAGCAGTGCCAGCAGCGGCTCGACGGCACGTTTATCCCGTGTGGCTCCGAGGGCTTCGATAGCTTTCTGTTTTTCAATAAAATTTGTCGCCGTGCGTATATCCGCAACAAGCTGCTTAAGTGTTGCAGGCGGCGTGGATGCAGTCGGAGCGGAATGTTTATCCCCCCCGGCACAGGCCTGTTTGGCCGTGCTGATTTTCTCGGCGGCCGGGTCGACGGAAGTTTTGGGTTGAACAGCCGTTTTCGTGGTCTTTGTCGAATCCGCAGACAGCAGGGCAATCAGCGGCTCGACGGCGCGTTTGTCTTTTAATTGGCCGAGCTGTTCAATAGCCTGACATTGAACCAGTGGATCGGGATCTTTGAGCTGGCTGATCAGGTCGTCAACCGGATCGGCCCATGAAAACGCAGTAAACGACAATGCCCATGCAAACAATACAGCCAACATCCGGACAGTCTTCATTGAAAACTCCTGCTATTGTGATTATTTTTGGGGATACGATGGTAACCCTATAGCAGAAATAGGATTTTGTCAAGACGGGAATCTTACCCAAAATGCAGCTCAATGATTTCCTTGTCGGTCAACTCGTGGTCACGGGGCACACTCTGGCCGTCGTGGACGGTGGCCGAGTGCCAAGCTCTGGCGGATTTGAGCATTTCGGCTAATTGGCGATGAATATGATACGCTAAGTCCACTACCGTTGAGCCTCGCGGCAGGGTAAACGGCTCTTTCATGTCCGGCTCCTTGCCGGGCTTTTTGGCATAAATACGCACCACATCCAGGATTTCAAAACAGCGTCGAGCAAAAATATCTAAACCCGCTGCTGTCTTGGTGCTGATTTCAATATATTCAAAGGGTCGGAAGGTTAATTCTTTCAGCGTGTCCAGGGTGCCGGGCGGGGCGATGTCGGATTTGGTGGCAACAACCAGAGTCGGGCGGGCCAGATGAACCCATTCGGCATCTTTTTCGGCATCCAGCGGCGGCAGCAATTTATGCGAATCCAGATATGTAGTACAGACTTCCATCTGTTCCAGCACATCCCCGGAAAGGTCGATAACAATGGCAATGATATCGGCACTGCGAAGCGTATTGACCAATCCGGATGGAGCAAAATCCGCGGTAATCGGAGGTGTGTCCACCAATTGAATCTGGACGTCCTCGAATTTCATCATTCCCGGCAGGGGCTTTTCGGTGGTGAATGGATAATCCGCGACATGGACCTGGGCGTTGGTCAGCTCGGCCAGAATCGAGCTTTTGCCGGTATTGGGCATGCCGATCAGGACAATCTGTCCTGCTCCGCTTCTGGGAATATGAAACACATCGACATGTTTTACAGCCCCTTTCTTGCTCCCGGATTCAAGCGAAGCCTTGATTTTGCTCATCTTGCGCTTGATATCGGCCTGGAGGCTCTCGGTTCCCTTGTGTTTGGGGATAACGCGAAGCATCTCCTCCAGTGCGGACAGTTTTTCCTCATCTGTCGCGGCACTGCGATACCAGTCTTCGGCTTTCTTGTAATCTGGGGTTAAATTTGCGGGCAAAATGCCTCTCCTTTTAAAAGAATCTTACTCTATCCTGTAAGATAAATTATATAAGATTATAATTTATTGTTCAAGTCAGGAAATCAAAAGACTTCCCGGCCATTCCACAAAAAAAGGGTGAAGCGTTGCGGCTTCACCCTCTCGTTTTTCGGTTACTGAACCGGTACTTTAAATACCGTATTGCTGACCGGCGGGATGGTAATTTTGCTCGTCAGGTCGGTTTCCGGCAGCGGCACAATATTGACTTCCAGTGGTTTGCCCGCATCGTTATAGGCCAGTACATTGGGATTGGTAATAATCCATCCTTTGGCCTTGCCCGTAACGGCCAGTCCCTTGAGATTGAGAGTGGTTTCGTAGGTGTCATACGTGGCATTAACAAGACCGATAGTCAGGTATTTGCGATCTTCGGTCAGTGCGGCGGAGACGTCCAGCTTCTGATTCCATCCGCTGACGCTGACTGGAATGGTGCCGAATTCGCGGCGATACAGAATCAGCGGCATGGCCGTCGAATCGAGGAAGGCCTCGGTCTTAGTGGTCTTGATGCAGCCGATAACGTTAACCGTCTGGGCATAATTAGCCATGTAAATAATATCTGAGTTGCGGAAATACTCATGCAGCCCGGCGGCGATGCCAAGCGCGTCTTTCATAAAATACCGCGTTCCCAGTTCACCGAAGACATGCGGGCCGTACCAGTAATTCCACTCATCCAGCGCGATGCGGATGTCTTTTTCCTTCAGGCCGGGGATGGTTTCCCGGTATCTGCGATGGGCATCGGCCTTGCTCTTGACCATGTCCGGCATCCAACTGACGTGTGCGGTCAGGTCGCCGCGGGTCTGGCAATAGAAGTGCTCACTGATCAGGTCCATGTGGTCAGAGCAGTTTCTGAGCATACCTTCCGTCCAGCCGCCGCCCAGGTCACCTGAGCCGACGGTCTTGATGGTCGGGTCCACCTTGCGCATCATTTCTTCGACCCAGTTATGCTTGAGGACATAATGTTCAAGCTGCATGTAGCCAAGCTGCCAGCGTCCCCACATTTCGTTGCCGACGCACCACCACTTGACCTTGAACGGGTCACGACTGCCGTTTTGAGCACGCCACTTGCCCATCGGCGTATCGGCCAGGCCGTTGGCGTACTCGACTTCCGCTGCGGCCGAATAGGCATCTCCAAAGCCGGTATTGACTGCAATCATCGGTTCGGTATCGATGAGTTTGCAGAATTCGATGAATTCGTGCATCCCGACGTCATTGGTTTCAATACCCGTCCAGGCCGGATTGGTTCGGGTGGGTCGGCGGTCGCGTTCACCCAGACCGTCGCGCCAGTCATAGCCGCTGACGAAGTTGCCGCCCGGCCAGCGATAGACCGGCGAATCAAGCTGTTTGAGCAGTTCCAGGGTGTCCTTGCGGAAGCCTTTGATGTTGTCGGCCGGCATCAGCGACACCGCTCCGATGACAAAGGACCCGTTGCCTGAACCCATAATTTCAAGACGTGCATTGCTCGCATCAGCGCCGGCGGTGAATTCAAAATCGTAGGTCTGATAAGTCTTGCCGGGCTTTTTGAGTGTCACTGTCTGGCGGCCTTTATCGCCGTCAGCCCAGACCAGACTGACCTGAACAGGGCCAACCGAGCCTTCACCCCGCATGACTATCCGGCCGGTATAGTCTTTCCCTTTGACCAGGGCCAGTTCTTCCTGATAAATGCCGGCCGGCGTACCGCTCAGGGTAATTTGCGGGCTGTGCTTGCCGGACAGCGGATTTTCGGTAGTCATCACGACAACGCCGGATGGCCCGGCGATTTTCCACGGCGAGGCCCGCAGGACGCGCGCTCCGGCGCCGGTGGTTTGCCAGATAGTGCCCGGTGCGGGAACCGGAAAATAAAATTTGCGGTCTTCCAGCATTTCCGCCCAGATCCCGCCGTAAATACACTGGCCCAGATGTTCGATGAACTGGCCGTAGATATATTTGGAAATCGGCTCGAAGGCCTTTGTTGAATCGATCTGGATGTCGATGCCGACGGTTTTGGACTCCGGCTTGATGACTTCCAGCAAGGTCAGTTCGATATCGTCAAACCAGGCTTTGCCCGAGGCCTGGCCCCAGCCGCCGAACAGGCAATTGATTTGCAGCGAGTCATTGCCGTCGGCCATGAATTCGCATTCCACCTGGGTCCAGTCCTGGGTGCCCGTGATGGATTTGGTTCGCGCCGCGTCAATCCCATGGGCATTGAGCTGGACACCCTGGCCGGTAGTGGGGGTTACGTTTTCAGTTTTAATCCAGCCCGTCAGGCGATATTTGCCGAAGGGATTGGCCGGAACCGTCTGTGACCAGGACGCATCCGCGCCGTCTTTGGATTCGACCATCACACTGCGGGCCTCGCTGTGTCCGCCTTCGAATACCCTGAACTCGGCAGTGCCGTCCCAGGTACTTTGCGTCCAGCCGCGAACCGAGGTGCCGCGGATAGCTTCAAATGAGGGATTTCTCAAGAGATTTTCCGCACAGACAAGTCCGGATAAACAAAAAAGAGTAAGGATAAAATACGATGTGGTTAGGATGCTTTTGCGTCTCATACCAGTCTCCTGTTAAAAAAGTCAACGTTTCCTTACGATGTTATTCGGCAAAGATTATATATTATGACTCAGAAGCCTTCAATCACATTACAGTACTTCTATAAAAAATGATTTATGGATGAAGCTGACCTGGATTGCCAGAAATAAAAAAGGCAGGCCTTGAAAGCCTGCCTTTATATTTGGTTTAAAGTGTAGAACGATTATTCTGCAACGAGTTGGGCGACCATATCGCCTACCTGGGTAGTCGAATAGCCCATTTTGCCAGCCGCCAGGGATTTGAGCTTATTGGCGGTAACATTACGTACGGCCTGGTCAATTTTGGCCGCGGCTTTGGCTTCGCCGAGGGTTTCGAGCATCATCTGCATGGCACAGATTGCGGCCAGCGGATTGATGACATTCTGGCCGGTGTACTTGGGAGCACTGCCGCCGATGGGTTCAAACATCGAAACGCCTTCGGGATTGATGTTGCCGCCGGCGGCGATACCCATGCCGCCCTGCGTGATGGCGCCCAGGTCGGTGATGATATCGCCGAACAGGTTGCCGGTGACCAGCACATCAAACCATTCGGGGCTCTTGACCATCCACATACAAGTCGCGTCCACGTGATAATAATCCCGGCGGATATCCGGATAGTATTTTTCGCCCATTTCGTGGAATGCCCGTTCCCACAGGTCATAGACAAAGGTCAGCACGTTGGTCTTGCCGACGAGGGCCAGGGTGTTTTCTTTGCCGACGCCGCGGGCTTTTTTACCGTATTTGCGGGCGTATTCAAAGGCGTATTTCAGACAGCGATCCACCTGATACCGGCTATAAACAGCCGTCTGGGTGGCTACTTCATACGGTGTGCCTTTCATCATCAGACCGCCGGAGCCGGTATAGATGTCGCCGGAGTTTTCACGAATGACGGCGTAATCGATTTCTTTGGGGCCTTTATCCTTGATGGGGCAATCGACGCCGGGCAGAAGACGCACCGGACGCAGGTTGATATATTGATCCAACGCAAATCGCATTCCCAGCAGCAGGCCTTTTTCAAGAATTCCGGGCTTGACATCCGGGTGACCGATAGCGCCCAGCAGGATGGCGTCATGCTTTTTCAGTTCATCAATGGCGCCGTTGGGCAGCACTTCGCCGGTGCGTTTGTAGCGTTCGCCGCCGAAATCATAATCGCTCTTTTCAGTTTTAAAGCCAAACTTGGCCGCTGCAGCATCCATCACTTTAACCGCCTCGACTGTCACTTCCGGCCCGGTGCCGTCGCCGCCGATGATTGCGATTTTATACGTCTTCATAAATTTCATATCCTTTCTTGATACGATCGGTTTATCGTTTAATTTATAAGGAAAAAGGTAAAGGGCAAAAGGTAAAAGTACAAGTCAAAAGGCAAATAAGTTTTTTTTCGTTCTCCTGCTGTTTTGCCTTTTTTCCTTTTACTTTTTCCTTTTTATGTGTTCCAGCAGTCCGCCGTCTTTGATGATTGCCAATGCAAAGTCCGGCAGGGGGTTAAACTGGATTGACTTTTTCTGGGTCTTGTTGTTAATGAGACCTTTTTCATAGTCAATCTCCAGTTCGTCGCCATCCTTGATTTTATTGACCGCATCCGGCAGTTCGATCGGATAAAAACCGCAGTCGATACAGTTGCGGTAAAAAATGCGTGCGAACGAATGGGCGATAACGGCGCCGACTTTGGCACCCTGAATCGACCAGACGGCATGTTCGCGGCTGGAACCGCAGCCAAAATCGTCGCCGCAGACAATGACATCGCCGGGCTTGCATTTCTTGACAAAATCCGTATCGAGGTCTTCCATGCAGTGCTTGGCCAGTTCTGCCCCATCATCGGTATTCAGATACCGAGCCGGAATGATTTCATCCGTATTGACGTGATCGCGTTTATAAACATGTGCTTTAGGCATAAGAAACTCCTATATTAAAAATGCGTCATATTCATAGTTATCATTAAATTCGAAATCCGAATTTCGAATTTCGAAACAAATTCTAAAACTAAAAAACGAAGATATAAAACATTATTCACTTTTTCGAAGAATGGAACCAAAGATATTCATCAGTTCTATGGATTCCTTTTCAAGCTTGATTCTTTCTAAGTCAAGTTTTGCGTCAGGGATATTCAAAAGTCGAAGCCAATATCTGGATTCTTTTGCTTCTTTTCGAGAAATCTTTATCCTCATTGTAAAATCTTTCTTACTCAATGCCTCATTTGCTTCGATGTAATTGGCTCCAATCGATCCAGATGCTCTGATCAATTGCTTGGCATCTTCGATGTTGGCGATGTCTTTTGGAGTTATTCTGACGAACTCTCGGATTCTTTTAGCAAATAAATATGTCCTCTCTTCAAGATCATAAACTTTTGTTTTTTGAATTTCGGTCATTTATTTAGTTTGTTTCGTATTTCGAGCTTCGTATTTCGGATTTATTCCTACAGGTATTTTCTCGGGTCCGCCAGTTTGCCTTCCACCGCACTTGCCGCAGCGGTCGCCGGACTGGCCAGATAGACTTCGCTTTTCGGGTGCCCCATGCGTCCGACAAAATTACGGTTGGTGCTGCTGATGCATTTTTCAGCTTCAGCCAGAACCCCCATAAATCCGCCCAGGCAGGCGCCGCAGGTCGGAGCGCTGATGATACACCCTGCATTATAGAAAATATCCATCAGGCCTTCGTCCAGCATGGCTTTCCATATTTCCGGCGTTGCAGGAACCACGATGGTGCGGATTTTCACCAGGCGTCCTTTCATGATGCCCGCGGCAATCCGCATATCTTCGATGCGTCCATTTGTGCAGCTTCCTATGTAACACTGATCCATCGCCAGTCCCGCGCATTCGCCGATGACCTTGCCGTTGCTGGGCAGATGCGGGAAAGCCACCATGGGTTCAAGAGCTGAGCAATCAATGGTGTCTTCGGTGATATACCTGGCATCCGGATCGGATTCATAAACGGTATAGTCCTGCTTGCCTTTGAGTCTGCCGTTCAGATATTCCCTGGTGATTTCATCACAAGCCATAATGGCATTTTTGCCGCCGGCCTCGATGGCCATATTGGTAATGGTCATTCGGGCTTCCATGCTCAGGGTCTTGATGGCGGGACCGACATATTCAATTGCCCGGTATAATGCACCGTCAGTTCCGATACGCCGGATGACTTCCAGCACGATATCTTTGCTGTAAACACCGGTTTTGAGTTTGCCGACCAGATTAAATTTCATCGATGCCGGCACCTTAAACCAAAGCTGTCCTGTCGCAATGCTGGCGGCCAGGTCGGTAGAACCGATGCCCGAAGAAAACGCTCCGAAGGCGCCATAGGTACAGGTGTGTGAATCACCGCCGACAATCACTTCGCCGGGACGGATGTGTCCCTGTTCCGGCAGCAGGGCGTGACAAACCCCTGCCTTGCCAAGCGGATAATAATATTTGATGCCTTTTTGTCTGGCCCAGGTATCCAGCCGTTTGTGCAGTTCAGCGCTTTTAATGTCCTTGGGCGGCTGGAAATGGTCCGGCGTCACAGCGATTTTTTCCGTGTCGAAAACGCGGTCGATATCATGCTCTTTGAGCATTGAAATCGCCGGCGGCGTCGTCACATCGTGACACATAATCATGTCGATTTTAGCATTTACCAGATCGCCGGGCCGAACCATGTCTTTTCCGCCCGCCCGGGCAAAAATCTTTTCCGTTATTGTCATTCCCATAAAAACTCCACTATTTCAAATCAATATTTGTTATTAAATCCTAAAAACTAAATTCTAAAATCTAAACAAATTCTAATAATTCAAACTAAAAATATCAAAACTTTTTATTCGCTGCTATTTCGCAAAATCGCTGCGAAAATATATGTTAATTCAACAGATTCTTTTTCCAGCTTTACACGGTAATCTTCGGTTGCCTTAACTTGATTCTGTAAAAGCTTCAGCCAGTACGTGCATTCTCTGGCCTCTTTCTTGCTGATTTTAATCCTCATCACAAAATCTTTTTTGCTCAGAGCATCATTTGCTTCGATATAATTTGCACCAACAGAACCGCTGGCCCGAATCAACTGGCGAATATCATCCAGAACAATAATGTCCTTGGGGTATTTTTTTGCGAATTCCCTAATATCTCTTGCGAACTGCAAAGTCCTTTCTTCCAAGTCATACTGTTTTGGTTTTGTATTATTAACCATTTAGAATTTGTTTAGTGTTTCGTATTTAGAATTTAGTATTTTTACAATTGTACTTTCGTTTCATTCTGTGTGATTGTTTCCGCCGCTGCCATGCGATTCA
>CAZKAI010000135.1:0-10097 GCA_964550565.1 uncultured Pirellulales bacterium | reverse complement strand
CTTTTTCCTCAATCGTCAAATAGCTGATACATTTCCGACAATCATACTCGCCATTATGCCCCAAAGCCCCGGTTGGGCAAGCCTCGATACACCGATTACAAGACCCGCAATAGTCTTTATCCATCGGCACATCGGCCGGCAGCTCCAGCGTCGTAATCACTGAGCCAAGCAGTAATTGTGCCCCCAGTTCTGGATGTATCAGGCAGTGATTTCTACCAATAAACCCAAGCCCGGCCCGCCTCGCAAAACTCCGTTCCGCCAGCGGCACCGAATCCACGCAGATTTTGCACTCCACCGGCCCTGCAATCGTTTGTACCATAAAATCAAACAGGTTCCGTAGCCGGGCCTTGATAAACTCGTGGTAGTCTTCGTACAGGGCGTAATCCGCGACCTTGCAAGGCCCATTGTGTGCAGCCTCAGCAGGCTTATAGCTCAAGGCGACACAAATCACCGATTTCGCCCCTTCCAGCAGCAGGGCGGGATTGAATCGTTTGTCGATGTTGCGGGTCAGATACTCCATCCCGGCGGCATTCCCCCGTTCCAGCCAGCCCGCAAAATGCCGACGCTCGGCTTCCTCAATCGGCTCTGCCGAAGCAACTCCCGCCAGGTCAAATCCCAGCTCAATTGCTTTCTGCTTGATCTGTGTCTTGATATCCATAATCTCTGATTATACCCGAATCCTGCCTGTCCGGCTTCTATTTTCTGTCGAAATGACAGACTGGCAAATTCGTCAAATATTTCTTCCGTATTTCATAACTTACGCCATATCAAGTAGATAGAGCCGCATTGAAACAACGCCCAATTCTGGCACGCAATTTGTATTTTATCTTAATGTGTGGTTTGAAAAGTCAAAAAGGCATAAACAATTATTTTGGAGGATACGACTATGTTGATGACAAGAAGACTACCATTTTGGGACATGGACCGGATGTTTGACGAGATGAGCCGGATGTTCGACACCTTCGGCGGGCCTCTCGGGCTTCGCACTGTTCCCGGCGGGACGTTTCCCGCGATGAACGTGTATGACGCCAAAGACAAGCTCGTCGTGACCGTCGAGATTCCCGGCGTCGATCCCGCAGCCATCGAGCTGAGTGTCCAGGAAAACAGCCTGACCTTATCGGGCAAACGCAGCGACACCGAAAACGGCAAGGGGCGATATTATCGCAAGGAACGCCCTGCGGGTGAATTCCATCGCACGATTACTCTGAATGAAAAGGTTGACCCTGCCGGGGTTGCGGCGTCCTACAAAGACGGCATCCTGCGGATTGAGATGCCCAAGGCTCAGGCGGTCAAGCCCCGGACCATCGCAATCAAAGCCGAGTAACACACTAAACAATAGTCATAAAACATGTTATGGGAGGTAACTGCCATGAAAGACATAGAAAAGAAACAGCAGGCTAACATTACTCGCCGCGAAGAACGCAACACGTTTCTGCCGGCGACGGATATCTGGGAAACGCCCGAGGAGATTGTCCTGAAGATGGATATGCCCGGCGTCAGCAAGGATAATCTGGAAATCAAGGTCGAAGGCGATATGCTGATGGTTCACGGCGGCCTGTCGCAGGACCAGCCCGGCAATGTACTGTATGCCGAGCAGCGGGTCGGCGATTTCCATCGAGAATTTTCACTCAGCGACGACCTCGACCGCGAGAAGATTAACGCTGCCCTGAATGCGGGCGTCCTGACGCTGACGGTGGCCAAGGCCGAAAAGGTCAAACCCAGAAAAATCCAGATCACTGCCAACTAAACAACAATGGTGATGCCGCATTTATATTGCACCACCAACAACAAAAAGAGCGGTTCAACGCCGCTCTTTCTTTTTTTGCGAGAAGCACAAATTGGTTATCGTGAGAAGCGTCCCTGCAGAAACCGCCGCGGCTGGAAGAAGAATTTTTCCATGGCCGTCATCTTGGTTCCGGCCGGCTCGTCGGTGGTTAGCGACTGGAAAATCAAGCAGGCCGGCAAACGCAGCAGGGTGCTGCATACAAAGATGCTGTGAAGCTGGAAATGTGTGATATTGGGCAGCATCGGCCCCAGCCAGCCGCCCAGCGCCGACCCGGCAAAGTAAAAAATGGCGGCGATGGCGTTCATGTACGAAATATACGCCAGCCGCTGACCGGAGGGCAGTTCCCCGATGCTGTAGTTGAACGTCAGGAGCTGGAATCCGCCCCAGGCCAGCCCGGCGATGGCATTGAGGCCCAGCAGGTACCAGAAGTTGCCGCTGATCAGCCAGCAGGCCGGCAGCAGCAGAATCAGTGTCGCCGCCAGACGCATCGGCATGATATTGCCCAGCCGGTCGGAAATCCGTCCCCACAGACCCAGGCTGAACACCGTCGTCAGCGGCACAATCAACTGGATGCAGCTATACTGAAAATACGTAAACTTCAAATCATTGAGCATGTGCAGCGCGAAAAACGGCGAAGCAAAATACGCCCCGAAGTAAATCAGCGAAAAGGCCAGGATGAATTTACCGTAGGAGTGCGTATGCATCTGGCCGATGAAATCCGTAAACGAAATCCGCTTTTGCGGCTGATGATGAATGTGTTGGGGTTCATAATGCCAGAACAGCACACCCGTGGCCATCCACCGCGTCGCCACGCAGACAAACCACAGCACGGTAAAGACCGCAATCACATTGTCGGTCCGGTCCAGCGCCAGCCCCGCCCCCACGCAGGCCAGAAACTGCGACAACGTCATCATACTCGTGCGAAAGCTGAAATACTTGCCGCGCATCCGTCGCGGCACGATATAGCTCATCCAGTCGGCCCAGGCCCCGGCACTAATGCCATTGGCCGCGGCGGCAATCAGCATCGCCACGATGCTGCACCAGACGGCATGCTTTGGAATCAGATAAATCACCAGTGCAAACGGGATCAGAAACAGGGCCTGCAGGGCGGTGCCGAGAATTACCAGCGTGCGGTAATTTTTCGCCCAGCCTAAAATCGTCGGCACCCAGATCTGAATGAATCCGCCGGCCAGAAGATAACTGCCGAAGCCCACCCCGACGGCGAATTTACTGCCGCCCATGTCATTGAGATACGGCACGTAAAAATTCTGCATCAGGCCGATGGCCACCATGGCCAGCATGCCTTCGACAACAGACAATCGCATCGTCCGCTGCCGCTGGTCGCGGTCGGCATACGAGTATAAATCGGGGCTATCCTGTATATTTTCAGTCATTGTGAATCCAGATTTCGATAAAGAGTATTGTACTATAACATACCATAAAAATACGGATGTGAAAAGCATCTGGTCGAATTCTGTAAAAATCTATCTTTTGCGTCCATATCTGGTCTTAAGTCGTTGAAAGTGTGGAATTTCCCGCAAACGGTGCTGCACAAAACAAGAATGAAAAACACACCAAGCTGCACCTGCGCGCAAAGATTTTCGGTTTTGTTGAAACAATTTTCCATCTTTGCCGTCTTACTCTATGAAAGCAGTGAAAAAAAAGTAAAGAAAAAAATCGGCAGATAGTTGACGCCGAGGATTTGATAGAAGAAAGGAGTTACCATGATGATTCGATTTACATGCGACCAATGCGGTCATGTATATGCCCTCGGCGAAACCTACGCCGGAAAAAAAGTGCGATGCGGACAATGTCAGAGAGTGCTGCTGGTTCCCGCCGCACAGCCGCAGACTCAGCCTGCCGATACAATTCGTTACGCAGCCGACGGCATCACGCCGGACTTCAGCGAGTTCTTCATGGCGATGCTCAAGCATGAACGTGAAGCACCGCCGCTGGAAATGGCACATCGATAAAACACGAGCGGCCGTCTGCTGTGCTGCAGGCGGCCGCCGAGATTGCTTGTGAATTACAAATCGCCGTTGATTATTTTTCCGTTGACGGCGATTTTTCTTTTGCCGCTTTTCGATCTGCCATATAGTCGGCCCACAGCGATTCAAGTGACGCACCGGTTTCATCGGTAAAAATACTTTCCTTATATTCACCCTTGCGTGCAGCGGTGTTGATTTTGGTCACGATGCCCGGGCAGCGGTCGGTTTCAAGCCACAGGAAAAATCCGCCGGTGACCTGGTAGCTGTCACGATACCCGTTGGCTTTATTGCTCACGGGGAACCAGCTTAGCGGCTTGCCTTCATACAACGCCCAGCGGAGATAATCCGCGACCCCTTCGGTAACCCAGCCGGGGAGGCGGCTTTTGTATTGCTGTACCACATGCACCAGTTCATGGAAGACCAGTCCGATATCGTCGGGGTGTTTGGTAATCCAGCCCGACATCACGGTAATCTGCTTGTTCGATGTCCATGCGATACCTTCGTCGCCTTTGCGGAAGACCAGTTTGACATCAGTAGGCGCTTCAAAATCCTTGGAAGGGATGAAGTTCAGCAGCCGCGGATGCCACTGTTCGATCAGTTCCTTGGCCTGATTGGCCCAGGCCACCAGCTTCGCATCGTCCTTGATTTCCTCAACATCCAGCGTCACAGTCACTTTGGCACAGGTCCAGCCGGCCAGAGTCAACAGCATTGCCGCAGTACACACCCAATTCTTCATCGTCATTCTCCTGATTGCTTGATCGTTAACCACACCATAGTATTTACGCAGGACCGGCAGTATATCGTAAACCTCCATCCAAAAGCAAGTTTTTACTTTCAAAACGCAGCATTCTTTATACAATGGCAGTCAGGTTGTTAATACAATAAAAAAGACAATGAGAAAGGATGCAAACATGAACAGCCGTCGGGTAGTATCATCAATCGCAGTGTTACTCATCGCCATCAGCCTGACCATCGCAGGATGCTCATCATCGAAATTGTCCTGCAGCCAGGTACAAAGCCAGCTTAAAGATTCGACCAACAAGGCCGTCATTCCCGTGCCGCGGCCGGATGACTGGTGGACCAAACGTCACGCCGCCGTCGTCGAACGCGTCAAACAGGGTAACGTCGGCATTCTGTTTCTCGGCGACTCCATCACCCACGGCTGGGATGGACAGCAGGAACTGTGGAACAGCTATTTTGGCAAGTGGAATCCGGTCAATGCCGGCTTCAGCGGCGACAAGACCGAACATGTCCTCTGGCGCCTGGAACATGGCACCGTTGACGGTATCAGCCCCAAACTGGCGGTCATCATGATCGGCACCAACAACTCCGGCGGCGACCAGTACACCTCCGAACAGATTGCCGAAGGCATCGAAGCGATTGTCTGCACCCTGCGGACCAAACTGCCCCAGACCAAGGTGCTTATCCTGGCCATCTTCCCGCGCGGCGACGACGCTCAGCGCAAAGACAAGACCCAGGGCGCAATCTACAATCCGCAGTGGGCCAAGAACGACAAGGCCAGCCAGCTTGCCGCCCGGCTTGCCGACGGCAAGATGATTTTCTTCCTCGATATCAATCCCAAATTTCTTAACGACCAGAACGTGCTGACCCGCGAGGTCATGCCCGACCTGCTGCATCCCCAAAAGCAGGGCTATATCATCTGGGGCGAATCCATCCTGCCCACCGTTGAAAAACTGATGAAATAGTATTGTAACAGAATCGTGATTATTCCTGCCCGTATCCATCGATGCGGGCAGGTTTTTTTATGGGGCGATTCTTCCGGGATTGCCCCGGATGAACGATTCGATTTTTCGCTTTAATACACCAGCATATCGGATATAATGCTGCCGTTCGAAATAACAGGGTAATTCCATACAGGAGTACAATATGGCCAAGGCAAAGATCAAAAAAATAGCGGTCATGACCGGCGGCGGAGACTGCCCGGGTTTGAACGCGGTCATTCGTGCCGTTGTCAAAACGGCGATCAATCATTACGACCTCGAAGTCTATGGTATTGAAGACGGTTATCAGGGCATGATTGAGGACCGGATTCATCCCCTGAATTACGGCAATGTCAGCGGGATTCTCACCGTCGGCGGCACCATCCTCGGTTCGTCGAATACCTCCAATCCATTCTGCTATCCGATTACCCTGGCCAGGAAGACCGTCAATAAAGACGTGTCCGAGCAGTGCGTTATCAACCTCACCAAACGCGGGATCGATACGATGATCTGCATCGGCGGCGACGGCACGATGAACTCCGCGGCGGCCTTTGTTAAAAAAGGCCTGACGGTCATGGGCGTCCCCAAGACCATCGACAACGACCTGTACGGTACTGATATCACATTCGGATTTGACACTGCGGTCAATACCGCCACCGAAGCCATCGATAAACTCCACACCACCGCCAGTTCGCACCACCGTGTCATGCTGCTGGAAGTCATGGGCCGCTACGCCGGCTGGATTGCCCTGTATGCCGGAGCCGCCGGCGGGGCGGATGTGATTCTGATTCCCGAAATCCCCTATGATATCAGCAACGTGGCGGATTATGTGCTGCGTCGCTCCAGGACCGGACGGCGGTTCAGCATCATCTGCGTGGCCGAAGGCGCCAAGGCCAAAGGCGGCAAGATGGTTGTGGCCAAAAAAATCGCCAATAGCCCCGACCCGATTCGTCTGGGCGGCATTTCCTTCATGCTGGCCGACCAGTTGGCCGACCTGACCGGCATTTCCTGCCGGGCGGTCAACCTCGGACATGTCCAGCGCGGCGGCGTGCCCAGCCCGTTTGACCGGGCGCTGGCGACCCAGTTCGGCCATTATGCGATGGAACTGCTGATGAAGGGCAAGCCCAACCGGCTGGTTGTCATGAAAAACGGCCGGCTCGACAGCATCCCGCTGGGCCAGACTGCCGGACGCATCAAGACCGTGCCGATGACCCATCCGCTGATTGCCGCCGCCAAAGCCGTCGGCACCAGCTTTGGAATATAGCTCTATCCGGGGCAGCACCCTGGGTGGATATGCATCATTAAAATACCGCCCTGAAAGGGCCGCCTGAAAATCCCTTTCAGGGCGATGCTCTGATGAATTTAACTCAGGATAAGACAATCTGCCAGCTCGTTTCCCGACTGCAGCAGACCCCCAAGGGGGTGGTCAAAGCTGACGGGACATGGGGATCCTTTGCGCCTTTATTGGCCTCGCATATCGCCAAAACGCTCAACCGCCCGCTGCTGTATATCAGTCCGCACATCGACGATGCCGACCGCATCTGCGACGACCTGCAGACTTTTGGCGGCACCCCAGCTCAGACCTTTCCCGTCTGGGAAAGCCCGCCGGGCAATGAAGACAACCTGACCGACGAAATCGGCTCTCAGCGGCTGCGTCTGGTGCTGGAGTTGTCGCAGCCCGCCTCCGGCCCCCGCAGCGGCATGATTTCCACCTCGGTTCAGGCCCTCAACCAGCCCATCCCTAAAGTCGATACCCTGCGTCAGCGCGGGCTGGAGCTGGCCGCCGGCAGGACCATCGACCCGCAGGATATCATCACATGGCTGGTCGAAGCAGGCTTCGAGCGAACCGATAGCGTGGACTACCCCGGCCAGTTCGCCCATCGCGGCGGGATTCTGGATATTTTCGCTCCTGTCAGCCTGGCCTCGACAGGTTCCTCGGTCTCCGAGCCTCAGGCCGTCCGCGTGGAGTTCTTCGGCGACCAGATCGAAAGCATCCGCCTGATCGACCTCGATACGCAGCGCTCCGGCGAAGCACTCAAACAGATTACGCTGGTCGCCGCCGTCGGCCAGAGCCTGTCCATTGCGCAGGCAACCGAGTTATTCATCAATGTTCTGCCGCCGGAGACGATTGTGGTGCTCGAAGAGCCGACGCAGATTGCCGAAGTCTCGGAAGTCTTCCTGAGCCGCCTCGACGACCCGCGCGGGATGTTCCCGTGGGCGGCAATCTATAAGGCCCTGCAGCGATTTACCTGCCTTGAAATCAGCCGCTTTGCCGCTGATTCGGACAGCATTCATCTGGACGTCACCAGTGCCCAGGAATTCGAACACAAGGCCGGCAGTCTCTGGAAAGAAGGCCGCAACGCCCTGACGGATTTAATCGAGCGTGCTGCCGATTGCCGTGTCCTGCTCTATTGCGAAAATCAGGCGGAGATGACCCGCGTCAAGGAAATCCTCCAGCAGACTGCAGGCGGCATCCCGCCGCATCTGAAACTGCGGACCGGATTTGTGTCACAGGGCTTTATCCTTCGCAGCCTGCGAGCGATTGTCATCAGCCATCACGAACTGTTCGGCCAGGCCTCCGTCCGGCGGCGCATCCGCACGCTGCGGTCGGTCTCGCCGATTGACAGCCTGATGGACCTCCGCAAGGGCGATTATGTCGTCCATGTCAGCTATGGCATCGGTCGCTTTCTCGGTATCGAGATGATGGAAAAGGCCGGGCGCACCGGCGAATACCTGACCATCGAATACGCCGACAAGGTGCGGATTCACGTCCCCGCCTCCAACATTCACCTCGTGCATAAATTCATCGGCTCCATGCCGCGCCGCCCGATGCTCAGCCGTATCGGCACCAAAAAATGGGAAAAGCAAAAACAGCAGGTCGCCGTCGGTGTCGAGGAACTGGCCGCCGAACTGCTGGAAGTGCAGGCCCAGCGGCAAAAACTCGGCGGTTTTGCATTTGGGGCCGATACGCTGTGGCAGAAGGAATTCGAAGAATCGTTTCCATATCAGGAAACCCCCGACCAGTTGACCGCCGCCGACCAGATCAAACGCGACATGGCCGAAGCGATTCCGATGGACCGCCTGCTATGCGGCGATGTCGGCTACGGCAAAACCGAGTTGGCCATGCGTGCGGCCTTTAAGGCCGTCCAGGCGGGCAAGCAGGTCGCCGTGCTGGCCCCGACGACGGTGCTGTGTGTTCAGCATGGGCGCACCTTCGCCGAACGCTTCGCGGAATTTCCCATTACGGTTGAAGTTCTCAACCGATTCACGCCGCCCAAGCAGGTACGGGATATCCTCTACGCCGCGCGGCAGGGCAAAGTGGATATCCTGATCGGCACCCACCGCCTGCTCAGCGACGATGTTGGCTTCAAAGACCTCGGCCTGCTGGTCATTGACGAAGAGCAGCGTTTCGGCGTCGAACACAAGGAACGACTCAAGCGCTTCCGTGTTAATGTCGATGTCCTGACGATGTCGGCCACACCGATTCCGCGGACGCTGCACATGGCGATGATCGGCCTGCGCGACATCAGCTCGCTGGCGACGCCGCCGCTGGACCGCCGCAGTGTGGCCACGCGGGTCAGCTGCTTCGACCGCGACACCATCCGCAAGGCGATTCGCTTTGAACTTGGCCGCGAAGGGCAGGTCTTCTATCTGCACAACCGCGTCCAGACCATCAACGGCGCTGCCCAGATGGTGCGGGATATCATCGCCGACGATTCCGTGAAGGTGGACGTTGCCCACGGCCAGATGCACAAGCACGAACTGGAAGATGCGATGGTGCGTTTCGTTAAGGGCCAGACGCAGGTGCTGGTCTGCTCGACGATTATCGAAGCCGGCCTGGATATCCCCAACGCCAATACCATGATTATTATCGATGCCGACCGCTTTGGCCTGTCGCAGCTTCACCAGCTTCGCGGGCGCGTCGGCCGCTATAAGCATCGGGCCTATGCGTACCTGCTCCTGCCGGCCAGTCGCCCGGTCAATCCCATCGCCGCCAAGCGTCTAAAAGCCATCGAGGAATTCTCGCAGCTCGGTTCGGGTTTTCGGATTGCCCTGCGCGACCTCGAGATTCGCGGGGCCGGCAACATCCTCGGTCCCGAGCAATCCGGCCACATTAACACCGTCGGCTACGAACTCTATTGCCAACTGCTCGGCGAGGCCGTCGCCAAACTCCGCAACGAGCCGGTCGAGCAGCCCGCCATGACCGCCATCGACCTGGGCTTCCATGTCGGCATCCCGAAAAATTACATCGCCTCCGACCGCCAGCGGCTGGAGGTCTATCGCCGCACCGGCCAGATGCGAACCGCCGCCGATATCCGTCATTTCGAGGAGGAATTGCGGGATTTATTCGGCCCGCTGCCCGACTCGGTGCGTACCCTGCTGGATATCGCCGAACTGCGGATGTACGCCGCCCGGTGGAAAATCCGCAGCCTCATCGTGCAGGGCATGGATTTGATATTCTCATTTGAAGAGGGGGCCTATACCGCCGACCTGTTCGCCCGTAGTCCCGGCCGGGTTAGTATCCCCGACCCCCGCACCGTCTATGTCCGCCTCGAAAAGTCCTATTTCGAACCCCACACCCTCACCAGCGTCCTGCGAAAA
>CAZKAI010000134.1:4013-10233 GCA_964550565.1 uncultured Pirellulales bacterium | reverse complement strand
TAACGGGTATGATCTGTGGCTGCGTTACCATGAAATTTCGGATACCGCATTGATCACAGAATACAGAAACAACATCAAGCAGCTTGTCATTCAGGGCAGTTCGGACACGTTTACGGCTATCAGCGAGGAATTGAACAACGGTTTGGATGGTTTGCTGGGGATCGATATTCCCGTATCATCCTCGCTGACCGTCAATGATGCCGTTGTGGTTGGAACACCGGCCGGTTCATCCGTGATCGATGGATTGGGCATTGCCGGAACGCTGGATACGCTGGGTGACGAGGGCTATGTCATACAAACAACCACCTCCGGCGGTAAGGATATTATTGCGATTGCTTCAAGATCCGAAAAAGGGGCTTTGTACGGCGCGTTTCATTTTTTAAGACTCTTGCAGACCCACACCGATATCAGCGCTCTCAACATTCAGCAGCGGCCGAAAATAAAGCGACGTGTACTCAATCATTGGGACAACCTGGATGGAAGCGCCTCTCGAGGATATATGGGAGATTCGTTGTGGAAATGGGACGAGCTGCCGGCTACGATTAGCCCGCGATATAAAGACTATGCCCGGGCATGTGCATCGGTCGGCATCAACGGGATGGTTCCGAATAATGTCAATGCCAGTTCCACGAGCCTGACAACGGCCTACATTGACAAACTAGCTGCAATGGCTGATGCTTTCCGTCCTTACGGAGTCCGGGTTTATTTAACAGCGAAGTTTTCGGCACCAATTGAAATCGGAGGGCTAAGCACGGCTGATCCTCTGGATGCAGGTGTTATCAACTGGTGGGATGCCAAAGTGAATGAAATCTATGCCCGGATACCGGACTTTGGAGGATTTCTTGTCAAGGCCAACAGTGAGGGCCAGCCGGGACCCAATGATTATGGCCGCACGCATGCCCAAGGGGCCAATATGATGGCTAATGCGCTGGATGAGCACGACGGCGTGGTGATGTGGCGTGCTTTCGTGTATTCGACCAGCATCGATCCTGACAGAGCCAAACACGCCTACATGGAATTTCATCCGTTAGATGGTCAGTTTAATAATAATGTGATTGTGCAAATCAAAAACGGTCCGCTGGACTTCCAGCCACTGGAGCCGTTTACGCCGCTTTTTGGTGGAATGGAATCGACCCATTACGGTGCTGAAGTGGAGATTCTTCAGGAATATACAGGGCGAAGTACGCATCTTGTGTATCTGGCCCCGATGTGGAAAGAGTTTTTAGATTTTGATACCCATGCTTACGGTACTGATTCCACCGTCGGGCGTACTCTTGACGGGAGTTTGTCAGGAAAGGCGGATTCCCTGATCGCCGGGGTCGCGAATATCGGGGACGATGCCAATTGGTGCGGTCATCATTTTGCGCAATCCAACTGGTATGCGTTTGGGCGTCTTGCCTGGGATTATACCTTAACATCGGACGCCATTGCTGAAGAATGGATCCGGATGACCTGGGGCAATGAACCTTCGACTGTTACGGAAATTAAACAGATCATGCTGGGATCCTATCCGGCAACCCGTGATTATTTTACCCCGATCGGATTAAACTTTTTGGCGAAAGTCGCAGATCATTATAACCCTGATCCTGCAGCACGAACGTATTTTCATAAAGCGGATAGTTACGGGCTCGGTTTTGACAGGACAACTGCCGGAAGCAATGCCGTCAGCCAGTATCATCCGTCGGTCAGAGATTTCTTCAATAATCCTGCCACTTGTCCGGATGACTATTTGTTGTGGTTCCATCACGTCAGTTGGGATCATGTCATGTACTCCGGAAGATCCATGTGGGATGAACTGTGTTTTAGATACTATCGCGGCGCAGCCTATGCTGCCGACATGATAGACCAATGGGATGCACTACATGACGTCATCGATAATGGGCGATTTGACCATGTCCGAAGCAGGCTGACGAGCCAGTATACCCATGCGTTGCTGTGGCGTGATACCTGTGTAAATTACTTCCAAGGGTACAGCAACAAACCGCTGCCGACTAATCTGCCGGAATAATTTAATATGAGCCCGGATTTCCCAAGTAAATCCAGGCAAAAAAGTAAGATATTGATAGTATAGGGCTTATGGATGCTGTTTACAATAGTTTTTGTGTTCAGATTTGAAGAACCTGACGGGTGAAGCTAAAAAGGATGGTGAAAAATATATTTTTTGCCGTTTAAATGGGAAATGGCAGAAATTTATCATTCCGATATAATGTTCTTAAAAAAATGCTCAGCAGCGCATCTGGGCTGCTGTCTACAATGGTAAGTTAATTCAAGAATTGCATGGAGCAGACACAGTGGCAAAAAAAAACCTTTTTTTATATATAGGTCTCTTAATCTCCGGGCTTGCAGCTTCCGCTGTTGCCGCGCCTGAACTGAAAAAAGATGAGCACATTATCTTTTTAGGTGACTCGATCACCCAAGCGGGAGAACGTCCCGGCGGATATGTTTCAATTGTCAGCGATCTCTTGCAATCACAATTCCCGGAGTTGAATATTCGTTGCACCGGTGCAGGGGTCAGCGGCAATAAGGTGACGGATTGTCAAAAGCGTTTAGAGAAAGATGTCTTGTCGAAGAAGCCTACAAAAGTGTTCATTGCGATAGGGATCAATGATGTATGGCACTGGACTAAACCGGATCCGGTTACAAAGGCTAAACGCAAGGGAACAACAGCGGAAAACTATGAAGCTGGCCTGCGCGATCTTATTACGCGTATACATGCGGCTCATGCCAAGGTGCTGCTGTGTACCCCGACGGTAATTGGCGAGGACTTGAACAAACAAGCTCCGAGTTACCAGATGTTGGATGAGTTTTCTCAGATAGCTCGAAGAGTGGCGACCCAGACGGGTGCAACGCTTATCGACATGAGAAAGGCCTTTGTAGATTATCTTTCGGTCGAGAATAGACAAGGGTTGGCAAGTGGCATCTTAACAAACGATGGTGTGCACTTTAATAATGAAGGCAATCTCTTTTTTGCCCGCCAGATATTAAAGGCTTTGCAGGTTGATAATAATCTTAAAGAAATCAGTTATAGTGATTATCATGGGCCGAAGGCAGATTTAGATGTGTACCTGCTGATTGGGCAATCCAATATGGCCGGGCGCGCACACTTGCAAAAAGAGGATATGGGGGAGATACCAGGTGTTTATCTGTTCAATGCGTATGATCAATGGGGTGTGGCCAGAAACCCGTTGAACCGTTATTCTTCGATTCGCAAGGATTTAGGCATGCAGCAGTTGAACCCGGGATATACATTCGCTGAATCCATGCGTCAGGCTGACCCTTCGCGTCATATCGGTTTAGTGGTGAATGCCAGAGGAGGGACAAGTATCAAGCAATGGGCAAAGGGAACTGAATATTACAAAGAAGCTCTGAGGCGAGCTCAAGCTGCACAGAAGACCGGTGTCCTCAAGGGCATCCTCTGGCACCAAGGTGAGCAGGACGCACAAGATGCTCAATACCTGGACAAGCTGAAAAATTTAATCACCGATATGAGAAACGATCTTGATGAACCAACACTTCCGTTTGTGGCGGGCCAAATTAATGATGTTGAGTTAATTAATGAGCAGATTAAAAAATTACCTGTGGCTGTACCATATACTGGATTCGCTAGCTCAGAAGGACTCCATGCCATGGATCGTTGGCATTTTGATACCGAAAGCATGAAGTTGCTTGGTAAGAGATATGCCGAAGAAATGTTAAAGATTCATGCCAGGCAGGCCTTGCGGTGTAAATATTAACCGTTCATAAGCTCTTTGAAAACAGAGATTTAAGAGTCGCCCGGACGAACATGGTTGCAGGTTTGCTGTTGATTTGATAGACTCTGCAGACTATGATACAGTGTAGTGTTTTCAAAATCACTTCAGTCATTATTTGTAGATATGAGCAACGGCTTGGTTGTCCGTTGGTCTGAAAGTTGCTAATAATTAACCATCGGATTTACTATCTGAATTGTAACGGTCTATTACGCTTTCGAAGGGAGATATAGGTAAGAATCATTGTCGCAGATATCGAGCCAGACGGTAAAGATGAGATTGTCAAAACTACAACCGGACTACAACCAAAAGATACGATAAATACGATAGATGCGATATTTACCACGTTCTAAGTGCTGAAATCATCTATATTTGCAAAATAATGAGGTTTTATTGAAGTTTTGTAAGGCAGGCGCTCTAACCAGCTGAGCTAACCGCCCGAAGGGAGGCTAAAAGCAGCCGCTTCAGGGAAATTGTATCACACGAACACAGTTGTTTATCCGGTGGGTTATACCTGAGCCTTTACAGGTATTACTTCGGAAGTGGAGCTGGAGAGAATCGAACTCTCATCTCCGCGATGCGACCGCGGCGTACTCCCATTATACGACAGCCCCGACTGGTCGGACGAATCCGGCAGACAGGCCAGCTATTGTAGCGAAACCGGCATGACTTTCAACTGAAAATTGCCTCTGTTGTGCCAAAAAGGCTAAAAAGTCCACCTTTCCCGACAAACTATCTGGTTCTGGGCGAGCCGTTTGGGTTCGTTTGGTTGATCGGCGGGGTAGCCGAGCGTCATCAATTCAATGACGCTAATGTGGGTCGGAATTTGCAGGATATTGCGAATCTGGTCCGGATAAAATGACCCGACCCAGCAGGTCGCCAATCCGAGGCTGGTTGCGGCCAGAGCGATGTGTTCCATGGCAATCGCAACGTCAATCGACCCGGCTGGCTGACTACACCGCATCAGGTATTGCATCGTGCTGCAGCAGGCAAGGACAACAGGGGCCTGTCCGATAAAAGCCTGGTTATTACATGCGGCAACCAGGTCTTTGCGCGTATTGGTATCTGTCACGACCACAAAACGCCAGTCCTGGAAATTACGAGCCGAAGGTGCCAGTCTGGCCGCGTCCAGAATCGCATTCAGTTTTTCAGCTTCGACGGGCTTGTTTTGATAGACCCGACAGGAATACCGTTTTTTGATGGCTTCGAAAATGTCCATTTCTTTCTCTCCTTTCAATGCTTACCTATATTGCAGGTTTATGTCCCGTTGTCAATTCCGCAATTTCGATACTACCTGGCTTTTTTGGTCAGGTTTCTCTGGATTTTTGTGTTGTAATGAAGTAGGTTGAGTAGAGAAAAGCTCTTTTTTCAGGAGAATGCGACATGGCAAAGGCATTGTTGCTGGTAGATATCCAAAATGATTACTTTCCCGGCGGTAAGATGGAGCTGGTCGATGCACAACGAATGGCAGCCAATGCCGGGCAACTCTTGGCCCTGTGCCGACAGAAGGGGATCCCGATTATCCATATCCAGCATATCTCTGTCCGGCCGGGTGCTCCTGCATTTCATTACGGCACCGAAGGCGTTCATATTCATGCTTCGGTGACTCCGCTGACGGGAGAGATGGTCATTCAGAAAAATTATGCCAACAGCTTTCGGGCTACATCGCTTCATGAAAAATTGCAATCTCTGGGTGTCAGGGAACTGATTGTCTGCGGGGCCATGAGTCACATGTGCATCGATACCACGGTGCGAGCGGCATTTGATCTGGGCTATCATAGTATCGTTGTCGAAGACGCCTGTGCCACGCGCAATCTGGAATTCAACGGCGTTGCTGTGGAAGCGGCTAAAGTGCATGCGGCATTTATGGCCGCACTGGCGTATGGATTTGCCAAAGTCATGGCATTAAAAAACCTGGAACTGTAAACGCGTCTGTTGGGTCAAACGCTTACAGTCCCAGGTCTGTCGATTTTTTACTTGTGGCTGGGCTTCTAAGACACGATGAGTTCGTTGCCGACTTTGCGTGCCCGCTGGGGTTTGTCAAGATTGATGCCCGAAGCCAGCCCGATTTCGGTCAGCAGATTCCACCCGGCGCTCAGGTAAATATACGGTGTCATTTCGCCCGCATCAGGAACGCGGATGGTGGGGAATGGGGTTTCGCGGTTGGCGATGGCAATGACTTTCAGCCCAACCCCTTTGACCAGCACCTCCTGGAATTTATCCATTTCTTCGTCGATGGGATCCACCACGAATACAATGTCGTTGGGGTCCATGACTTCTTCGATCCCGTGGACGGCGTACGTGCCTTCGAGGAAATCGGATTTCTTGCGGGTGATTTCGTTGGTTTTGAGCGTCAGTTCTTCGGCGACGCCATCATTGTACCCGGCAAAATAAATCGTCGGGGCTTTCACGGCAGCGGCGGTGATATCGCCGGGGATAACCATCGTCAGGGCGGTTTCAATCTTGCCGGC
>CAZKAI010000134.1:0-3913 GCA_964550565.1 uncultured Pirellulales bacterium | reverse complement strand
AAGATATTCAGTCCCAGCCCCCATTTGAGCGATTTGCGAATCGTGTTTTTGGCCGGAAAGATTCGGCTGGACCCTTCGCCGGTCAGCAATAGCCTGCCGACCGAGTGAATCCGCCCGGCAACCTCCCGCGTCTGGTTGGGATTGAAGTTCTTTACGACCCGCACTGTCTCCATCATCTCCTGGACCAGCGCGTGTTTTGCGTACCTCGGGTCTTGCAGGTTCATAGATACTCCTTATTCAAAATTTGGTATTCTTCATGGATTGCCGCTTATCCTCGCTGGGCAATCTCTTCGAGAGTCTGCTTGAACTGCTCAGTTTCCACGCGTACCTGTTTGACGAAGCTGTTATCTTCGATGGTTCCGATAGCGGCGATCATTTCCTCGGTATTTCGGAAGGTGGCCTGTCGGAACGGATTGTCGTAATCTTTCTGCCGGGATTGATAGACCTGCTCGCAGACAAAATCCTGAATTTTGGCTGTCTTATCGAGTGCCTGAATCCACTGGTCTTTAGTTACATTGCTGCCTCCAAAGAGTTCGCACAGAGTGGTAAAGGCGTGTTTCTGTTTTTGCAGCGGATAAGCTTCCCACAGTTGGTCATATCGCTGGTGGATAGAGTCCCAGGTCGCCAGTTGGCTGGAGGCGATATCTCTGCGAAGCTGATCCACATCATCCGCAGCGACAAGCTGGCCGCCCAGATTGACCCAGCGGCTCTGCCGTCCGGCATTTTTCAATGCATCTCGCATCATGGCGAAATTGGCCTGCGGATTGGCCTGCAGATAAGCGACCAGCGCCTTAACCGCATAATACATCAGCATATCGCCGTAGGCATGATAACCTTCATACGCTTTGCCAATGACGGCCTTTCGGCGGGATTTTTCCATCTTTTCGCCGTAGATTTCCAGTTCATCCACCGCCTGCTGCGGCCCGTTCAGTAATTCCCTGCCGACTTTGTCCAGTTGCTCTGCGGGCATATCTTTGGCATATTGGCCCGATCGCATCAGTGCGGCCTTGCCAGTCCACCGTTCCAGCAGCGCCCGGCCCGCAATCAGTTCCTCGGCGGTATCCGGCGCCAGCGTCTCGAACTCGATATGCTGGATTTTGTGAATGCGTTTATCGCGACTCTGGAATTTCGAGGAATTCCGCGCCAGGGCGTACATATTAAACAGCCACCAGAACGCAGGAATGACTTCCAGTTGGTCTTTGGAGGTATTATTGTTCAGCAGCGAAAACGGCAGGGGGATATTCAACTCAGCAGGGTAGTCCCCCTTGGCCAGCAGCACATAGGACGCAAAGCGGCTGGAGTGCTTGAGGCTGGTGCACAGCCCCGGCCAGAATCCGCGACCCGCCTGCACTTCATTATCATTGGCGCGGCTGTTATGATTCGATCCCACCGTGGCCCCGGCGGCCATATTGCTCTGGCCCATCACCACCGCGGCAATCAGGAATGAATTATTGTGATGCTGTTCGTGGGCCGGGAAGATGAGGTTATTGAGCACCTCACAGCAGGAAATCGTGGAGTTGTCGCCGAGGAAGGAATTAATCAGGCGCGCCCCATATTTCAGGTTAGAATTATTCCCGAGAATGAATCGCACCGCCTTACAGCCATAAAAAATATGACATCCATACCCGACGACGCCATTGACCATCTCTACGCCTTCGCCGATCTGGGTCTGTTCCTGCGGCGACGAATTGATTGTCAGGTTCTTAAGCTTGTTGGCGCCCTTGATATAGCAGTGTGTACCGACTTTGACATCCTTGAGAATGCGAGAGTTCTTAATCACGCACTGGTCGCCGATGACGCCGTAATAACCCCGCCGTGCATCGAATCGCTTTTGTGTGATGTCTTTGAGTTTTTCCAGCAGGGCCTTGTCGTCCCGATACTTGGCCCACAGATACGCATCGGCGGTAATCATCCCGTCAAATGGCAGCACCTGCCGGCAGCCGGTTTCGTTCATGACATCCATCCACACCCGCACCTTTTCCGGCTCGCCTTCCTTGACAATCCCATTGCCGAACTTAGCGTAGTTGGTGGTGTGCATTTCATCAATATTAGCCAGGATACAGCGGCTGCCGATGATATAATGTGCCATATAGGACACATTGTGAATTGCTACATCGTCGCCGATATCACAGGCCACAATCCGGCTGTTATTAATGCCGGCCGGGAGTTGCAGGTCATGATGCTGCAGGATGACATTCCGCAGCCGGCCGATACGTACCAGACCAAAAAAGTCCGTATTCTTAACCAGCTTTGGGTCAAATTCATCGGTGACAAATATCTCGTCCCAGTTATCGGACGTATTGCTGTTCATCACCAGCCGTTCCAGCTCATCGGCCCGCAAATGCCGCCATTGCGGCGCGGGCTGAATGATCTGACTGTTGCGGAGATAATATTCGTCCTGGCCTGCGGGCAGATACTCGGCGGGGATAAAATGCCGTCCGATGCTTCCTGACGGCTGAATCGATACATGCTCCATGCTATTGGACCTCCTGAAACCTGAGAATATAGGTTTTGTCAATTCCTGTCGTCTGTCAAAAGATAAAATCTACCAAATGAATCCTAAAAAGAAAACAGGGAAATCCCTGCATTTTTCGAAAAAAAACGGCTCGATTTGTCTTGGAAAAACAAAGCATGTCTCTATTATCGGCAGGGCGGATAAAACAGATAATCGATTATAAAATAAAGTATTTACGGCATATTTGATTATTTTGGAAAAATTGCCCGCCTTCAGGTGTCAGTTTAACTGGATTTTAGTACTGAAAATGCTATACTCTGGTCTCAGAGAGAACGGATTATTAACCATTGTAGAGTAAGGAGAGCCGGAATTGAGTAAGGTTCTGATTATCGGCGCCGGCGGCGTCGGCAATGTCGTCGTCCAGAAATGTGCCCAGTTGCCGGGGGTATTTTCGGAAATTGTGCTGGCCAGCCGGACTGTCAAAAAATGTCAGGATATCGCCGCAAGCCTGAAACGGCCCATTACGGTCGAACAGGTGGATGCCGACGATGCCAAACAGGTTGCGGCCCTGGTTCGCAAACACAAGCCCCAACTGGTGGTCAATGTTGCCCTGCCGTATCAGGATTTGCCGATTATGGATGGCTGCCTCGAGGCGGGGGTCGATTACCTCGACACGGCCAATTATGAGCCCAAGGACGTAGCCAAATTCGAATACAGCTACCAGTGGAACTACCATGACCGCTATAAAGACAAAGGCATCATGGCCCTGCTGGGCAGCGGCTTTGACCCCGGCGTGACCAATGTCTATTGTGCCTATGCGATGAAGCATTATTACGACGAAATTAACTACGTGGATATCGTCGATTGCAACGCCGGCGATCATGGCCATCCATTTGCGACCAATTTCAATCCGGAAATCAACATCCGCGAAATCACCCAGAAGGGCAGATACTGGGAAAACGGCCAATGGGTGGAAATCGACCCGATGAGCATGCGCAAGGATATCAACTACCCCGAGGTCGGCCCCAAGGCATCGTATCTGCTGTTCCATGAAGAACTGGAATCGCTGGCCAAATATATCAAGGGCCTCAAGCGGATTCGCTTCTGGATGACCTTCGGCGAGCAGTACCTGACGCACCTGCGCGTGCTGCAGAATGTCGGCATGACCCGCATCGACCCGGTGGACTACGAAGGCCACAAGATTGTCCCGCTGCAGTTCCTCAAGGCTGTCCTGCCCGACCCCGGCTCGCTGGGCGTTAACTACAAGGGCAAGACCTCCATCGGCGTGATATTCGACGGCGTCAAAGACGGCAAACGCAGGCAGATGATGATTTACAACGTTTGCGACCATGCCGAATGCTACAAGGAAGTCAAGGCCCAGGCCGTGTCCTATACGACCGGCGTGCCCGCGATGATCGGCGCCAAGATGATCCTCGAAGGCAAATGGAAGGGCAAGGG
>CAZKAI010000133.1:7819-10293 GCA_964550565.1 uncultured Pirellulales bacterium | reverse complement strand
TCGATAATCAGTCGATGCGGATGGCCCGGCTGGGCGTTCTTCCATTCCGTGTGCCAGAAGTCCGCCGTCTGGCCGTTGATGGCGTTCATGGCTGAGCCGTCT
Organism: uncultured Pirellulales bacterium; assembly: GCA_964550565.1. Lineage (GTDB taxonomy): Bacteria > Planctomycetota > Phycisphaerae > Sedimentisphaerales > Anaerohalosphaeraceae > Anaeroglomus. The sequence continues at coordinate 10,191 of CAZKAI010000133.1, read as the reverse complement.
TCAGCCGCAATTTCCTCGCTGTCCACATAGGCTATCGTCCAGTTGGTGTGTGCAATCGGTTTGCCATCCGGGGTCATCAAATCCAGCTCCGCAATCGCCGCGTATGCCTTGCCGTCCAATGCACTGAGCGATTCGAAGCAGAACTGCCGCCCGGTCGCCGGCTGAGCAAACATGACATCCTGTGCATTGACACCGTCGGCGAAAGTGCCGCTGTGCACAGGCTTATTGGCTTCCAGATTCGGCTTGACGGCGTACTCGGTCTTCTTGCTGCTGAAATCCAGCTCCGGCCGCAGCTTATCCAACACCGGCACCGTCACACCCGCCAGCGTCGCCTCCTCCGGCCCCAGCATATCCAGCACAATCACCTCGTTTTGGCCCGTCTTCAGCCACGGCCCCGGCACATACATCGTCTGCGTCGGCCCGATATTCCAGAATCGCCCCATGCAATGGCCATTAACCCACACGACGCCCTTGCCCCATGAGCTTACATCGAGGAAGGTGTCGCCCGTCTTGTCGAGGGTAAACGTCCCGCGCCAGAATGCTGGCCCATTCGCCTTGCCCGACTTCCACGATAATCCCGCTGCCATTGCATCGCTCAGGTCCAGACAATAGACGCTCCACTGGCCGGGGGTAATAGTGGCCTGGCCTGCTGTAATTTCCACCGGCCCATGCAGCCCCTTGCGGTTGTGCATCTCCGGGCCGAAATTAATCCGTCCCATCGCCTCCACCAGAATATCCAGTTGAGCCGGAGCGGTTCGTGCCGGCAGTTTTACCGTATAGCGGTTAAAACGCGTATCCATAATCCCGACCTGCCTGCCATCGACAAATACCCAGCCAAAATCATTGGCCTTGCCGACCTTCAGCATCGCTTCCGGCCCGGACGGAAGCGTCGTCCGATAGAGAATACACCCGCGGCTCTGGTTATATTTTTCCATGTTGCGGGGTTCCTTGTCCGCAATCGCCCTGGGCAGGTTATCGAAAATCCCCGCCGTCTCAGTTAGCGTAAAGGCCGGAATCGCAATCACCGGATTGGCCGGTGCCGGCTCTGGGATGGTCTCCCCGGGCAGCAGGTGTTTGGCCATCAGTTCCCGGGTCTGATTAAACTTATCGCCAATCCACCCCGCCTCGCTGATCGGCGCATCGTAATCATAGCTGCTCGTATCCGGCTTGAAGGGGCGGTCGTTGCCTGCCCATAATCCAAACGTCGTCCCGCCATGTGCCATATAAATACTGAACGAGGCATTGTTTTCCAGCATGTATTTCAGGTCGCGGATGTACTTGGCCGTGTCGCCTTTGTGATGCGGATAACCCCACGTATCAAACCAGCCGGGATAAAACTCCCCGCACATCAGCGGCCCGGTCGGCTGAATCTTTCGCAGCGCCTTGAATCCATTTTCCGGATCGCTGCCGAAGTTGACCACCTGAAACAAATCCGGCACATGCCCATTCTGTAGGGCATACGGCGGATTGCAGGCAAACAGGGGAATCGTAAATCCTCCGTCCAGCATCGCCTGCCGCATTTGACGCATGTACTCTGTGTCTTTGCCGTAAAAACCGTATTCATTTTCCACCTGTGCCATCAGGATCGGCCCGCCCTCGGTCACCTGCATCGGCCCCAGCACGCGTCCGACTTCCTTGAGCCATTTCTGGGCCGCCGTGACAAATCGCGGGTCGCGCGATCGCAGGGCAATATCATCCTCTTTCAGCAGCCACCACGGCAGCCCGCCCATCTCCCACTCCGCACACGCATACGGCCCGGGACGCAGCACCACCCACAAACCCTCGGCCTGTGCCAGCCGGCAGAATTCCGCCGCATCCGCCTGCCCCGACCAGTTGTATGTGCCTTCTTGCCATTCATGATAATTCCAGAACAGATACGCACACACGGCGTTGAGCCCCATCGCTTTGCACTGCCGCAGCCGGTGCTGCCAGTATTCGCGAGGCACCCTTGCAAAATGAATCTCCCCGCAGCGGATTTGCAGCGGCTTGCCGTCCAGCAGAAAATCATTCTCGCCGATGGTAAACGTATGTTTCGCTTTGGCTGCCGCTGCAGTCTGTGCCGCCATACACTCGCCCGGCAAAAAAAGGCCGGCGACTCCCGCCAGAAGACAAATGAACAAAAAGAAATGACATTGCCGCTTGAAAGGACTCAAACGATTCAAAACCATATACCACCTCATCTGAAAAATGTTAACGTCGTTCTACAGATTTCCGTCGGCCGGCATTGTAGTTGGGCCTGTTATATCTGACAATCTTTATATATCGAATAATGGTCTTCTGAGGGACATTATTGGACAATAAACACATCATATTTTAAGTTGATAGAGTAAAAGAATAGGATATAATCAATCCGCGTATAATAAATTACCCCG
>CAZKAI010000133.1:0-7719 GCA_964550565.1 uncultured Pirellulales bacterium | reverse complement strand
GAAAATTACGCCCGCCTGACCACGGCCATCCAATCCCTCAAGACTGCCGCCATCAGCTCCGGCCAGATGACAATTGCCCAGGCCGCCGGCCCCGAACAAATCTGTGCTGCCGTTCGTCAGATTCTCCAGAAGCCCCAAAATCCTGTCGCGACGACAGCATCCCAGCCCTCTTCCGCCTCGGAAATCGACTTCCATATTACTATTGTCGAGAATGAAATCGCTCGCTTAGGGGTCATCGACACCACCAAGCCGGATAAGAAATACGACCTTGCTATCTTCTACATGCAGAAAGTTCTGGATGGTGTCGGCTATGGATTGAGCGGGACTGTGACCAGCACCAATCAGGCCGTCATGAAGTTCCAGACCGACAACCAGCTAAAAGCCGATGGCAAAATTGGCGCAAAAACATGGGAAAAAGTCCGCCAGCTCTGGAATTCCAAAAAACCCAAGGCCTAAACCGTAATCTCGACCCGGTTTCCTTCCGGATCCAGAAACACGCATTCATAGTACCCATCCCCGGTACGTCGCGGCCCGTCGATGTTGCGATATCCATCCATTGACAGCTTTCGAGCGAATTCATCCACTTTCTGCTCTGACCCCACGGAAAAAGCAATATGTGCATACCCCGGCCGCTGAATCATTGGACCTGCTTTGTTCTCACAGACATCCGGCCGCCGCATCAATTCCAGCCTGGCCCCGTCTTCGAAAGTCAAAAAATACGATTCAAAGCCAGTTTTTGGATTCCGGTATTGATCCCCCGAACGCCCCCCAAAGCAGCGGGTATAAAAATCTCGCATTAACTCTAAGTCATTAACCCACAATGCGATATGTTCGATTCTCAAGGCGTGCCCCCTTGTCGTTATTGAAAATGTTCAAACGGCTTGCCCGCCACCGTGAAAGGTCGGAACCGGCCAATATTGTTCAGTAATCCCAACGCAATCATATTCACCATCAGACTCGACCCGCCATAGCTGACAAACGGCAGCGTCAGACCCGTAATCGGCATCAGTCCCAGCGTCATGCTTACATTCACCACAACCGCAACCGCGAACATCGCGATAATCCCCACTGCCGTCAGTCGGGCAAACGGATCCGTGTTTAAATAGGCAATTTCCGCACCGCACGCAAACAGGACCGCATACAAAAGTATCACGAGTATCCCGCCCCAGAATCCCCATTGATGAGCAATCAGCGCAAAGATAAAGTCATTATGCCGCTCCGGCAGGTACTCGTACTGGCTGTAAGGTCCTTTGCCGTAGCCATAACCCGAAAGCCCGCCAGAAGCAATCGCCTGCTTGGAATGCATCAGATGATACCCTTCGTTTTTCTTCCAGTCCCGCAGTCGGTTGGGCGACCCGACCAGAATCTTAGCCAGGGTTGGATGCTCCGAGGCCGCCTGAAAAATCCGCTCATTCTGCAGCAATACACACGAAATCCGCATTTTCTGGTAATCGTGCAGCATGGTCCATAAAAACGGACTGACAATAATCGCAAGTCCAATGAACAAAAGGAGATGCCGCACGCGAGCCCCCGCCACAAACAGCATCGAAAACAGCATCGGCATCAGCAGCATCGTCGTCCCCAGGTCCGGCTCCAGAAGAATCAGCGCCATCGCCAGCACGGTCAGTGCAAAAGGCCCGGCCAGCCCGACAAGGTGTCGGTAATTGCTGCGAAATCGCAGATACCATGCCAGGGCCAGGATATACGCGATCTTGCAGAACTCCGACGGCTGAATCTGGATATAATGACTCGCCGTTCCAAGCCGAATCCACCGCCGGGAACCTTTCACGTAGGGAACAAAGGGAATGTCGATCCATTTATCCAGTAATATGACCATCAACAGGACTAAGATGACTCCGTAAATCCAATAACTGGCCTGTCCAAGCCGTCGATAATCAATCAGATTCACGATAAAAAAGGAAAATAATCCCGCGACAGCAAACACAAGCTGTTTTTTCCAGGCCCCTGCATTGGGATTCGTTTTGTCGGGATTAAGCGTAGTGGTGTCAGTATCAGTATTATCAGACCCGGAAAGCTCTGTTGTGTCGTCCTCCGTATCCGTCAGAGGATTGCCCGCACTGTAAATCCCGGCCATTCCAATCCCGAATAAGGCCGCAGCGGACAGCAGCATAACGATACGCACTAAGGCCAGCCGGCCCGAAAATATGCTAACTATTTCTAAATTCATAACTTATATAATAATCAAAACGTGATTTAAGGAGTCTGGATATCTATTAATAAGGTATCCATTTACTTAACGCGAATTCATGGCGTTTATCAATATTAATATCGATAAAAATTGACTATTATTCGTAAAATTCCAGAATCATGTCTCGTTATTTTATCGGAAATAATAAGGGCCTCAAAAAATAATATTTTTTTCGTGCGTTTGCTTGGATTACCGGGCCTTGTCTGCGAACAGTTTTCAATACTGAAAACAGCCTTATTCGGGCCTCTGGCACGAAAATTTTTACTTTTTCACATTTTTTTTACTTGCATCCAAACCCGCTTTTTAGTATTATCAGCGTTGTAATAGCTGGAGTAATCCCGAGTAAGGGGGAACAAAAGCAATTACGGGGGGATAGATATGAGTAAGACAAGTATTTGGGGATCGGAGAAAAGAGGGTAACAACCCGGACGAAAGTGCGGGACGTTTTTTAGAAAGTATGCGTATTCTCATTATGCACCGGAAGCAAGGCCCGGTGGGTGATGAACAAATAGAGAGAAGAAGAGAAGAAAAAGAGAAAGGAAGGTGTCAGATGAAAAAAACCCTTGCAATGCTCCTAGTATTAGCCCTTGTGGCCCCGGCTATGGCCGTTACGTTTACGGCTTCTGATGCGGGAAGTGGTGTTCTGAAGATCGATTACACCCTGGCTTCCGGTGAAGTCCTTCGTGGTCTGGCTCTGAAGCTGACCCGCACAAGCGGTGATGGTGTTGTCGCCGCCGGCGGCGATGTGGTTGTCACCCCGTTCAACACGTTCATTGATTATGCTTTCAGCAATGCCGGTTACAATATCGGCGATGGACATCCGGTTGCCAATCCGGCCGCCGCTGGTGTTGCAACTCTCCCGGCCAGTGCTTTCTCAATTAGCGTTGGCTTCCTGGATCAGGCTGGTGCTCAGGCTGGTATCGCCGCCAATGGCAGCATCACTGTGAAGCTGACCGGTACTGCAACTACCTGCTTTGATATCGAACTTGACACCCTGCGTGGTGGCGTTGTCGGTGACAATGTAGTTGCCCCCGCCGCTGGCTGGAAGATCAATCAGTGTGTTGTGATGGGTGGATGCTTTGATCCAAGTTCACCTAAATACAATGAATGGGTATCCGTTGGAAAACCGGATTGCTGGTGTATCGAGAACAACCCCAGACAGTGCAAAGGCGATGCCGATGGCCTGTCTCAGGGTAAGCAGAATTACTGGGTTTCGACCAATGATTTGAACGTCCTGTTGGCCGCTTGGAACAAGACTTTTGCTCAAATTCAGGGTCAGAAGTATGGAACAGTTGATCTGATTTGTGCTGACTTTGACCATGCCGCTCAGGGTAAACAGTTGTATCGCGTTTCGACCAATGACCTGAACATCCTGCTGGCGAACTGGAACCAGTCCAATGGTCCTGCCGCGACTTGCGTAGAATAATTTAAAATAACTTAAAGACACACACTTCACACGAAGATTAAATTTAACAGTAGTTTGTACAAACAAACAAATTTCCGAAAGGAGAACGATGATGAAGAAGTTGATGGTTCTTGCTCTGGTTCTTGGATTTGTAGGTCTGGCGAATGCTGGCCTCTCGATTAGCGCCCCGAAAACCGATTTGCTGCCTGGTGAAGTTGCCACAATCACTGTGACATCTGATCATGGAAATGCCTGGTTGGGTTATCTGGTAATCGCCGATGGTGGCGTAGGTGCAGTGGCTGATGGTATCAATGTTGCTGCTGGTGATTTAGCTGCAGCGATTGCTTATGCCGAAGCTGGTTTTGGCACTGGTTTTGAAATTACCACCGCATCCTCGACCGTTGGCGGTTTGAAGCCCGGCACGCAGTGGACATTTACATTCTCCTCTGCAGCAGAAGGCATTGCCAATGTTCTGCTGTATGATGACGCTGCTGGTTATTCTGCCCCGGTTTCAGAAATTGCGTTTACCGTGATTCCCGAACCGATGACGATGGGCTTACTGGCCCTGGGTGGTCTGTTCATTCGCCGGAAAAAATAATTCCTGCGTTAATTATTAAGAGCCAAAGCATCTCCTAATGTGTGTGAAGAGGTCCTTTTGAAAAAAAGGACCTCTTTTTTATTGAATTAATCCCAGGTCAATACTATTATTAAAGATATAGACACTAACCAAAAGGAGTAGAATATGCCTATAATAAAAGCTGGATTATTCTTATGTATTTCCATGATATGTATTTGTGGATGTAATCATGGCAATCACAAGGATGTGCAGGTCATTATCAACGGTCAAGGAACGATTCCCGCTTTTATTGCAGGCCAGTGGCAGGACAAAGAAAGTGGCTGGTCATTTCTCTTTGATAAGAATGGTACTCTTAATGAAGTGATAATCCCGCAAGGCCGAGTCAAAGTCAAACCGGGAATCACAACAAAAATACCGATGAAAAATGGCGGTGAGGGTATCTATAAACCGGGCAAGTGGATTGTCACTTATACCCCCGCAGAGAATGAATTAATTATTGAAATCGAAATGGCCTATATTAAGGCTATTATGCCGCCCAATACTTTAGAGGGCAAAAGCAGAGATATTTTGGCTTGTAAGCTGACGGATAACCAGGATGAGATCATGGCAGAGTGGATATCCATTCCTGAATATATTGCATATACCCCGGAACCAAGACCATTAGAAGTTGATCCGGAAGACGCAACAACAAGAATCACATTAAAAAAGGTTAAGCCTGCAAATTAATTGGTACTCTGCGGGATCTTTTTATTGATATTCTCAAGATATTGTTTGATGATAGCTGCGGCCTGTGAATTTTCTGATTTCACAAAATAAGCCAATGCTTCCTGTGCCAGGGTCTTTGCCTCAGTTATACGCCCGCCGAATTCAAGGGATTGGAACAATTTAATTTGATTGGGTAAAATCGAAGGGTCTATCTCGACAGCTTTTTTGAAATATGCTGATCCCTCGATGAATTGACCTTTTGAAGCATAACAATCGCCAGTCAGCATCAGGTTTTTAATAGAATTGGGTCTTTTTTCAAGAAATATCTTGAAGCCCGCGATGGCTAAGTCAAAATGTGTGTTGGATTTTTCAATCTGGTTTAAATTTCTATACGCAATACCAATGCTGAAATGAATATTTGCCATATTCCCTTTTGGGGTCATCTGTTCATTAATATCAATGGCCTTTAAAAAATAAACGATAGATTTGTCAAGCGATCCCTGTCGTGCATACAGAAGAGCAATCTCATTGTATGCTTCAATGGTGGCGGAGATATCCGCAGAAGCCATCTTTTCAAAAAAACCGATCGAGTCTTCAATCTGACCGGCGTTCCTCAGGCGAACCGCTTCTTTGCGGTATTTATCTGCCAGAATTTCTCTTGAGCTTTTGCAGACGACCGGAGCCAGCATGTTTTCAACCGGGCCGTAATCATCTGCAATAATAAAATGGTTGTTTTTTGCCAATAAATCCTTAAATTCATTTTCATTCAATACCCACAGATCTAAATCTTTAGCCTTATAATCTGCAGATAAATTCGAAAGATTAAGTTGTGATTTTGACGCAGCGATCACGAACGTATTGCGTATAGACCAGGGTTGTTCTGCTTCGGTGATAACATAAACATAGGGAAACGTCTGAGTCAATGTATTTGCAAATGAACTTAAAAACAAACCTGTCTCATAAACGTCGATAAGTTCTATCAAATAGACGCCATCTTCTTTGAGCAGGGTATATAATTTATCATTAAATTCTTTGGTAGTAAGCTGGAATGGAACAGTGTAATCATTCAATGCGTCTTCATAGATAAAATCATATTTATTCTGATTTGCAGCAGAATCCATGCAAAGCTGATCAATATAATTTCTTGCATCCAGATTAATAGTCTTAATGGGTGTATCTTTTGGCAGGCCGAAAGCTTCATAAGCGGCTTTTGTTACACCAGGGTCGATCTCGGCAACCTCAACAACACTATTTGGCCATTGTGATAAGATATAGCGGGGAAAGACATATCCGCCGCCACCAATAATTAGAGTCGTCAAATTATCTTTGCCCTTGCCGAATCGATTCGTGATCGCAGCATGAATTTGTTCGTATGGATATTTTAAGTCTGAGATATTGTCAAGATCTATTTTTGAGTGAATCAACTTGTCCTGGTAAAATAGTCTTGTGTTTGGATTCTTATCGAGTTCTTGCACTGCCACATAGCAATAGGGCGTTTCATCCTGATAAATAATTGTAGGATCGGCTTTCTCACGAAGCCCCAGCGTTGTTCCGGTGGTTTGGGCACTTGCGTTACTGGAAAATCCTAAGAACAAAAAAAAAGCAAGCGCCGCCGCCCATGCATAGAAGAACCAGAATTTTGCCCAATACAGTATCGCAAGAACCAGAAGCGCTATTGAAATCGTCCAGATAATATTGATTGTTCCCATGGTTGCGATGAGATAAAATCCGGCCAGAAATGTCCCGGCAATGCTTCCCGCGGCACCCCAGGCATAAATGGTTCCGACTGTTTTACCGGTGGCCTGTCCCTGGTCGAGTGCCATCTTGGCTACGACCGGGCTAATGGTTCCCAAAATAGTAGAAGGCAGCAGAAAAACAATAGCAATATGGAGAAAGACACGAGTCGGCCAATTTAAATGCCACAGCCAAACCCAATTCCCAACGACATTATTCAAAACGATAATTACCACACACGCCACGGATGCCAGCCCAAACAGACAGGCCAGTGTTTTACGTGCCTGGAATTTATCCGCGATCCGGCCGCCGATGTAATTACCGATGGTAATGCCCGCCAGGACCACACCGATAACCGAAGTCCACGTATAGAGCGATGAGCCGAGATGCCGGGCGATGAGCCGGCTGGCCACCAGTTCAATAATCATGATACAGGCACTCGAAATAAAAACCGTCAGACTCGGCGCTAACAGCTTGGTAAAACCCGGCTTACTCATACAATCCCTTTCCGTGAGGACTATTTCAGAGTTTATCTAAATATACTGATCCTACTTGAAATTTTCCGGTTCGTCGCGGCTAAGTATAGTAGCTTTAACCACTTGCTTCTTTTGCTCGCGGAATAATCATACCCGTTGGGTATAAATCCCTTATCAACGCGGGGCAGACCATGCCATAATTATAGGGTTCTTCCCCGGTCGGACAAGTACCTTTTTATCGTCAATAATTCACAGGGACCTTAAGTGTATCTTGCTGCATGATTTATCAATAAAGGTTTCTGTGGCATATCCCCGCGTTACGTTTGAGGCGGTCCAGGCCGAGGCGGTGGAGGGGGGAATTTTTAAAAAGACGCAGGAAGTCGTCTTTCGTCCAGGTCAAAATTTCCTGCGGAATAAGTGTATTTCGCTGGGGATAGTACTGAAAATCAAGGTTTGTTCGTGCAGGAGCAGCCGTCTGGTAAGGGCAGGCCAGCAGGCAGTTGTCACAACCGAACAGCCGGTTGCCAATAGCCTTATGATATATCTCCGGAATATCCCCTTTTTCCTCAATCGTCAAATAGCTGATACATTTCCGACAATCATACTCGCCATT
>CAZKAI010000132.1:3765-10299 GCA_964550565.1 uncultured Pirellulales bacterium | reverse complement strand
TAGATATTCGATTCTGCGGGCTGGGCGGTCTGTTGCAGTTGTATTTCCAGAGCCTGGATGATTCCCGTCATATATTTTTCGAAATCATCGCTGAAAATCGCAGTTGCCGAAAACAGGATCTTGCTTCGGGCAGCATCAATCTGAGTCACATCAATCCACCAATCCGAGGAATTGGCGGACTTAAACGTCGTTTTTGAAGCCAATGCATCACGCGAGCAATCCTTGACCTTTATTTTCAACTGATATTGAAGCGCATTCAGCAGATTGTCAGTAATCTGATCTGCGGAATATGGATATTCCATCCCTTTAGAGATGACGGATGGGGAGCGCCCCTGGCCATAATATTGTCTTGGCGCGGGATTGGACTCTGCAATCTCAAGTGTTTTTTCCGGCGATGGCGGTTCTGCCATGTATTGACGCAGGTGATCGACGAGGATGTCGCCCCATAGTTTTGATTTGGCCATGTCTGACTCCTGCCCTGCGTATAAAGATAATTGTGTCGTATTCACTCCCGCCAGATTCAGTTCCATCATCAGCGGGGTACTATTGCCGGTTCGAAATCCAATGCGAGCCGCCAGATCATCACAGCTTGAGTCAACTTTGGCAATCGACATCTGTTTGAGCAGGGCCAGTGCTGCATCGTGTGTTTTCTTTACAGGTGTATCGAATAAATAATTATCAATTAGATAATAATTGATATTGTTCAGATAGAGGCTTCGTTTTCTTTCCTGTTTTTGCTGCGGCACTTCATTCAAACAATCCACAATCCCGTCATACATCAGAGAACAGTGTTCCTCAAGCTGTGCTTCGGGAAGTTTGGCGGATTTCGCATCAATGGCCAGTCGGCAGGTATTTTCATTCAGCTTTACGACGGACAGGGTAAAGGCTGTACTGAGTGCTGATTGTACTTCAAAGGAGGCGCTGAGAAAATCAACGTAACGGCTTTCGCTGCTGTTGCGGTCGAGGTTATTGGGCATTTTCCATTCTTCGACCAGGACTTTTCTGGCTGCGGCAAATACTTCCGGTACGGCCGCTCCGGGCAAATCCCATTGAGCATGGTGCTTATAAATCCAAGTGTCTTTGGTGGATGGCTGTCCGCCGCAGGGTTTTTCAGCAGGAGTCTCTGCCTGAGAGGGAGATTGAACAGGGGTTGGTATGGGAGCCTTTTGTGAGTTTTGACAGCCGGACAGAATGGTAGCAATAACCAGAAGAAAAAAGGTAAAATACATCTTTAGCTGTGCCATTTTAGAGACTCCTTAAATATTCGAGATTATATCCTTCGTTCCTTAATCTGACTATTACCCAGAGGTTTTGTTTCAATGATTATTTGAAATTAAACCGAAAAAGTCAACAATTATCTATATAAATACAAGACTTGCGTTGTCGTTATATCTGGATTTTATGCTATTCCGAAGTGAAAGATTCTTGACAAGAGGACGGATTATCCTTACATTGTGGACTCTTTGAGCACTGCAACGGCGGAGAGAGTACGCCCTTGATGCAAAAGAAAAAGCTGAACAAGATTCTGATAAAACCAAACCAAGATGGTCTGGTGATACTGATAAATTGAAACCTCTATATTAAAGGAGACATTTTATGGCGACAAAGATTGCGATTAACGGTTTTGGCCGTATCGGTCGGCTTGTTTTCCGTGCTCTGGTCGAGCAGGGATTGCTGGGCACCCAGTTTGACGTGGTAGCGGTGGGTGATATTGTTCCGGCCGACAACCTGGCTTACCTGATGAAGTATGATTCCATTCAGGGCAAGTTCAATGGTACCGTCAGCTCCAAGAAGTCCACGCCTGACAAAGAGGCCGACGATGTGCTGGTGGTCAACGGCAAAGATATTCTTGTCGTCAGCGCCAAGACCCCGGCTGAACTGCCGTGGGCCAAGCTGGGCGTACAGTTGGTGATCGAATCCACCGGTCTGTTCACCGCTGCGGAAAAGGCAAAAGGCCACATCGATGCCGGCGCCAAGAAAGTCCTGATTACCGCACCCGCCAAAGGTGAGGATATCACCGTCGTGATGGGCGTCAATGATGATAAATATGATGGCGCCAAGCATAATATCGTATCCAATGCTTCCTGCACCACCAATTGCTTAGCCCCGGTTGTGCATGTACTGCTCAAAGAAGGCTTCGGCCTGGCCGAAGGTCTGATGACCACGGTTCATGCTTATACCGCGACCCAGAAGACCGTCGATGGTCCGTCCAAGAAAGACTGGAAAGGCGGCCGTACTGCGGCTCAAAATATTATCCCCTCGACCACCGGCGCCGCCAAGGCCGTCGGCCTGGTATTGCCCGAAGTCAAAGGCAAACTGACCGGTATGGCATTCCGCGTTCCGGTGCCGACCGTTTCAGTGGTTGACCTGACCTTCAAGACCGTCAAAGACACCTCGCTTGCCGAGATTAAAGCGGCGATGAAGAAAGCCAGCGAAACCTATCTGAAAGATATCCTTGGCTATACCGAAGACGAAGTGGTATCCAGCGATTTCATTCATGATGCCCGCTCGTCGATCTTCGATGCCGGTTCCGCCGTTGAACTGAACAAGAATTTCTTCAAGCTGGTAAGCTGGTATGACAACGAATGGGGTTATTCCAATCGTACCATTGACCTGCTCAAGAAGATGGCGAAATAAAAAAAGGTTTAAGAAAGCCTGTTGAATGACAGGCTTTTTTTTATACCCAGCGGGTATAATTATTCCGCGAGCAAAAGAAGCAAGTTTTAAAGCTGCTGTACTTAGCCGCGACGAAACGGTAGATTTCAAGTAGGATCAGTATATTAGGGATAACTGAATTAAGGGAAGACAAATATGGCAAAGAAAACTGTTGCAGATATCGATGTCAAAGGCAAACGCGTCCTGATGCGTGTGGATTTTAATGTTCCCATTGATGCACAGGGAAACATCACTTCCGACAATCGTATTGTCATGGCCCTGCCGACAATCAAGACGATTGTTGAAAAAGGCGGCCGGGTGATTCTGATGAGCCATCTGGGCCGGCCGGACGGCGAAAAGAAACTGGAGTTTACGATGAAGCCGGTGGCCAAGCGCCTGTCTGAGCTTCTGGGCAGGCCTGTGGTGTTCGCCGATGACTGCATTGGTCCGGACGTGAAGACCAAGGCCATGGCGCTTAAGGACGGCGATGTGCTGCTGCTGGAAAATGTTCGGTTTTATAAAGCGGAAGAAATCAAAGATAAAAAGGCCAAGGACGATGCTGCTCTTCGCCAGGCCAAAGATGATTTCGCAAAACAGCTTGCCGAGCTGGGCGATGTCTATGTGGATGATGCCTTTGGTACGGCTCACCGCGATAACGCCTCGATGCTGACGGTGCCGCAGATGATGGGCAATAAGCCCAAAGTCGTTGGTTTCCTGGTCGAAAAGGAACTGAAGTTCCTCGGCGACACCATCAATAACCCGGTGCGACCGTTCGTGGCAATTCTGGGCGGCGCCAAGGTGTCGGACAAGCTGGCTGTGATTGAGAACCTGCTGTCCAAGGTCAATCGTATTCTCATCGGCGGCGCGATGGCATATACGTTCTTCAAGGCCGATGGCAAAAAGGTCGGCAAGAGCCTGTGTGAAGATGAATTCATCGAAAAGGCCAAAGAACTGTACGGTAAGGCCAAGGCGGCCGGATGCGAACTGGTATTGCCGGTCGATACCGTCATCGCCAAAGACTTCAAGGAAAACGCCGAGAATCAGGTTGTGTCCGGCGATATCCCGGATGAATGGCAGGGCATGGATATCGGTCCTGCGACACGCAAGCTGTTCGTCGAAAAACTGGCCGACGCCAAGACGGTCGTCTGGAACGGCCCGATGGGCGTGTTCGAGATGAAGCCGTTTGATGAAGGCACCAAGGCCGTTGCTCAGGCAGTTGCGGATGCAACCGGCAAGGGCGCCAGGAGCGTCATCGGCGGCGGCGACAGTGCCAGCGCCATCAAGAAGATGAAACTGTCGGATAAGGTGACGCATGTCTCCACCGGCGGCGGCGCCAGTCTCGAGTTCATGGAAGGCAAGAAGTTCAAAGCCATTGATATCCTGGACGAGAAGTAAAATTGTTATAATGAATGGGTTTGTCGTTTGCGGCAGACCCATTCTTTTTATCCACAACAGATCATTAAGACCATGAAGAACTTGCGAAAACTGCCACCCGCTGGCACTTATGAGCTGTCGCCGTCGATACTGAGTGCGGACTTTGCGAATCTGGCGACCGAAATTGCCCAGGTCACGCAGGCCGGGGCAAAGATGGTGCATCTGGATGTGATGGACGGTCACTTTGTGCCCAATATCACCCTTGGCCCGGTCGTGGTCAAGTGGATTCGCAAGTGCACCGATGCCTTTCTCGATACACATCTGATGATCAGCGAGCCCGAACGGTATGCAGAGGCGTTTATCAAGGCGGGTGCGGATTTGATTACGTTTCATATTGAAACCGTCAAAGCCCCGGCGGAGTTTATCAAGACCCTTCGCGGCCTGGGTGCCCAGGTCGGCATTACGCTGAACCCGGCGACCGAGGTCGGGACGATTGAAAAAGTCGCCCCGCTGTGCGATATGGTGCTGGTGATGACGGTCAATCCCGGTTTCGGGGCTCAGGCATTCATGGACGATGCGGCTCAGAAGTGCCGACGCATCCGCGAGGTCGTCGGGCCGAACGTGCGAATCGAAGTCGATGGCGGCATTTATGCCGATACGATTGTCACAGCGCGCGATTACGGCGCTGATACCTTTGTGGCGGGCAACGCCATTTTCGGACAGCCCGACCGTGCGGCAGCAATGAACTCACTGCTAACCGCAGTAAATAGAAAATCATAGTTCATAGTAAAACGAGTATGGCAAAAAATAAAAAAGCAGGTTGGAATGGATTTTCACTGAAACCGCGTAAAGAGATGCCGGCCGGCCTCTGGATGGCCTGCTCCTCCTGTCAGCAGATGCTGTACCGCAAGACCGTGGAGGAAAATCTCAACGTGTGTCCGGATTGCGGCTGTCATTTCCGTGTGGATGGACCGACACGGGTACGCCAGCTTGCCGACGAGGGGACGTTTGAAGAGATTGGAGCCAACCTGGGCAGCAGCGACCCCCTGGGCTTTACCTGGGGCGACAAATCCTATAAAGACCGCATCGGGTTTGACCCGGCCAAGACCGCCACGCATGAAGCGATCCTCGTGGGCAAGACCTTTATCAAGGGCCGCGGGGCGGTGCTGGCGGTGATGGATTTTAATTTTCTGGGCGGCTCGATGGGGATGGTCGTCGGCGAGAAATTCTGCCGCGGGGTGGATATCGCCATTGAAGAAGGTCTGCCGTTTGTGGTAGTGTCGTGTTCGGGCGGGGCGCGGATGCACGAAGGGCTGGTCTCGCTGTCCCAGATGGCCAAGACCAGTGCCGCACTGGCCCGGCTGGATGAAAAGGGCGGCCTGTATATTTCTTTACTGAGCGACCCGACCACCGGCGGCGTGGCAGCCAGTTTTGCGATGCTGGGGGATATCATTATCGCCGAGCCTAATGCCCTGGTCGGTTTTGCAGGGCCGCGGGTGATTCAGCAGACCATCAAAATCGAGCTTCCCGAAGGCTTCCAGCGATCCGAATTCCTGCTGGAGCATGGATTTATCGATATGATTGTCAATCGGCACGATATGCGCAGCGAAATTGCCCGCCTGATTGATTATTGCGGCAAGTAAGCACCGACCTGACCTGCCGCGATTCAGTTTGTTTTTATACCCAAGGGGTATGATTATTCCGCGAGCAAATGCAGCACGTGGTTGATGTCACTATACTTAGCCGCGCCGAAACGGGAAATTTCAAGTACGATCAGTATTTAACACAATCGGCGGCAAATTCTCTGACTTGCTCTTTCCTGCTTTCGGGGATATCCAGTGTTTGGATACGGGCATATAGCTCAGTTGCTTTTTTGCTGCATTCAATCCTGCGATAGGCAAATGCCATATTAATCAGGATATAAGCTTTTTGATTATCATCCGCCGCATCGGCCAGTTGTTTTTCCAGTTCGGCGATATTTTTCAGTTCACTGTCCAGTTCAGCCAGTTCGGTTTGACTTCGTTCTTTGTAATAACCTCGGGTCATTTTATGCAGCCGCTGATACGTTTGACGAGCTTGTTCAAAATTCTCCAATTGACAATACGACTGGGCAATCCCAAACAGACAGTTATCCTCGTGAGAATTATACCGCAGCCGCAGATACCAAGTATCCACTTCTTTTTGATACATGGCAATGGCAGCCGGATAGTTCTTCTGCTTGTAAAATTCATCCCCCTGGTTCCGATAGCGGCCCTGCGTGAACCCCGGCATGATGTTGACCCAAAAGCAAAATAAAACGAGATAGAACATCCAGTAAGAAAATAAAACCTGCCTCCATGTCATCCGGGGTATTTCTTCACTAAACGAAAAATTTTTTGCTGCATGTCCAATCATCATTAGGATGGATCCGCCCAGCATCACATACAATGGAGTATGACTTTGAACCGAATACCCGCGGAGAACGCCGATAATCGCAACGATCAAAAACTGGCCCAGACATGCCAG
>CAZKAI010000132.1:0-3665 GCA_964550565.1 uncultured Pirellulales bacterium | reverse complement strand
AATCGACAATATCCTGATTTGCTCGACCTGTGAACGAGGCCTGATACGGCAAGGCGACTCTCTTTTAAACTGCGAAAATCTGTGAAATCAATGGTTTCTTTTCTATGATTTTTGCGTATAATTCAGAGGTTTAAATGGATATAGAATATGGGATATTTTAGAGAGACAATCGAGAAGATGGAAGGCTACACGCCGGGTTTTCAGCCGAAAAATCCGGATGCAGTCAAACTCAACACCAACGAAAATCCATATCCCCCGTCTCCCAAAGTACTTGAGGCTATTCGGGGAATACGTGATTTCCAACTCCGACGCTACCCCGACCCCATGGGCGGGGCGTTTCGTCTGGCGGCATCCGAGGTCTTTGGCCTGCCGGAGGACCATATCCTCTGTGTCAACGGGGGCGACGAGTTGCTCAATTATGCCTTTCGGGCGTTCTGTGATGCGGACCGGCCGGCGGCATGGGCCGAGCCGACCTATTCGTTGTATCCGGTGCTGGCCAGACTGCAGGATTGCCGGGCTATACAGATTGACCGGAATGAAGATAGTCTGGAGGAACTGGCTCGAATTAATGCCCCATTCACCATCATATGCAATCCGAATGCCCCGACCTGCGATTTTACGGCGGTGGATAAGATTGCCGAACTGGCCAGCCGGCTTGAGGGTGTTTTGCTGGTGGATGAGGCGTATGTGGATTTTGCACAAGACAATTGCCTGCGGCTGGTGCGGGATTTTGCCAATGTCATCGTGCTGCGGTCGATGAGCAAGGGCTATTCGCTGGCCGGGATGCGGGCCGGGCTTGGGTTTGCCCAGCCGGCGCTGATTGAAGGACTGGTCAAGGTCAAGGATTCGTATAATATTGATGCGGTTACGATTACCGCAGCGGCAGCGGCCCTGCGGGATCAGGCTTATCACAAGGATTGCGTTGCCAAAATCATCGCGGAGCGGTCGCGGATGATTGGCGAACTGCGGAAAATGGAAATTGCCGTGCCGGACAGTACGACGAATTTTATCCTGGCTCAATCGATTCAGATCCCTGCGGAAAAAGTATTCAAGCTGTTGGCCGAACGCGATATCTATGTGCGGTATTTCAAGCTGCCCGGCCTGGAAGATAAATTGCGGATTACGATCGGGACGCCGGAGCAAAACGATCAATTACTGGGGGCAATCAGAGAGTTTCTGAGCAGGGAGTAAGTATGAGCAGTGTGAGGAGTTGGAGTGTGCGGATCATCGTTGCGGCGATTCTTTTGGCGGTCTGTTCCTGTCGGACGGCTGGGCCGGTTCTGTCGGAATCGCAGGTTAAGGCAATCACCGAGCAGGTTCGGGAAGTCCATGATAAAATTACCAGCGCCGCGGCACGTGCGGACGTGGAAACGATGTTTAGTTGTGTGGCCGAACATGACGATGCGATTTTTATCAATGACGGCAAACAATTGCTGACCCGCAAGCAGGCGTATGATGTATATACACAGCGGTACAAAGGCATTCAGAAAGTGGAATATCAATTCAGCCGGCAGGATGTGACGGTTGTTTCGCCGCAGACTGTGCTCTGGATCGAGCAGGGTCGGGCTGAGGTCACGACGACGGATGGGCGAACTTTTGGGACGTCGTTTAATCAGACGATTGTGTTTATGCTCAAAGAAGAAGGGTGGAAAGCCCTTTACACCCATGTCTCGGATGACAACGGCTGACAGTTCAGACAAATGGAACGATGACGATGAATAGAAATGCAAAAATAGAACGCAAAACAACCGAGACGGATATTGCCCTGGACCTCAATCTGGACGGCGGGGGCCAGTATCAGATTGATACGGGCATCGGTTTTTTTGACCACATGCTCAGCCATCTGGCCAAGCACAGCAAGATGGATTTAACCCTGCGGGCTAAAGGCGACCTGCATGTGGATGCGCATCATACGGTCGAGGATGTGGCGATCTGTCTGGGGCAGGCCCTGTGCGATGCGCTGGGTGATAAGAAAGGTATCGTGCGATTCGGCGACAGCGTGGTGCCGATGGAAGATGCCAAGGCGCAGGTCACGGTGGATTTATCCGGCAGGCCGTACCTGGTGTACCGGGCCAAGTATCACACGCAGAAGATCGGCGATTTTGATGTGGAGTGTGTGGAAGAATTTCTGCGGGCATTTTCCACGGCGGGCAAATTCAACCTGCACGTGGATGTGCCCTACGGCACCAACAGCCACCATATTGCCGAAGCGATTTTCAAGGCGCTGGGCCAGTCCATGGCGACCGCAGTCAAAGTAGTCGGCGGGGATATTCCCAGTACGAAAGGGATTCTGTGATTCAACACCAGTACGACTATCGCAGCGGGATAGGCACAGATATTCATCGGCTGGTACCGGAACGAAAACTGATTTTGGGCGGTATCGAGATTCCGTTTGAGCTGGGGCTGCTGGGCCACAGCGATGGTGATGCCGTGCTGCATGCGGTAACAGATGCAATACTCGGGGCGGCGGGGCTGGGGGATATCGGGATGATGTTCCCGGATACCGACCCGCAGTGGAAAGACGCCGACAGTGCCGAACTGCTCAAGCAGGTCGTCTGGAAAGTCAGTCAGCAGGGCTGGGAAATCGTGAACATGGATTTGATTGTCCATGCCCAACTGCCCAAACTCGGCCCCTATCGCGGCCAGATGAAGCGCCGTATCGCCGAACTGCTGGAGATGGATTTTGCCAATGTCAACATCAAGGCCAAGACCAACGAAGGCCTCGATGCCGTCGGAGAATGCCGGGCGATTGCCGCGACGGCGATTACCATGCTCCGCCGAAAAGTCAAATAAGCCGGCCATGATGAAACACTTTTTTATGCGGGATTGATATACTATGGGATTGCACGTTTATAATACGTTAACGCGAAAGACCGAAGAATTTGTGCCGCTCAACCCGGGCAAGGTGGGGATGTATGTCTGCGGCCCGACGGTGTATGGTCCGCCGCATCTGGGGCACGGCAAAAGCTATGTCAGCTTTGACATCATGGCCCGCTGGCTGAGGTACCTGGGCTACGCGGTGACGTATGTGCAGAATATCACCGATGTGGGCCATCTGACCGACGACGCCGATGCGGGCGAAGACAAGATTGCCAAACAGGCCCAAAAAGAGGCCAGGCATCCGATGGCGATTGCGGAATATTATACGTGGATGTATTTCCGCGATATGGATAAGCTCAATTGTCTCCGTCCCGACATCAGCCCCCGTGCCACGGGGCATATCCCCGAACAGATTGAGCTGGTGCAGTCATTGATTGACAAAGGCGTGGCGTATGAGGTCAACGGCTCGGTGTATTTTGATGTGACGAAATGGCCCGGCTATGGGAAACTGTCTGGCCGCAATGTCGAGGAAATGCAGGCGGGGGCGCGGATCGAGGTCAATCAGGAAAAACGCAACGCGGCGGATTTTGCCCTGTGGAAGAAGGCCGAGTCCAATCATATCATGCAGTGGAACAGCCCCTGGGGCAAGGGCTATCCCGGCTGGCATCTGGAATGTTCGGTGATGAGCATGAAATACCTCGGTGCGACGATTGATATTCACGGCGGCGGGCTGGAAAATCAGTTCCCCCATCATGAATGCGAAATCGCCCAGTCCGAGGCGGCCAATAGTGTGCCGTTTGTCAAATACTGGCTGCACAATAACATGGTCACCGTCAACGGCCAGA
>CAZKAI010000131.1:0-10352 GCA_964550565.1 uncultured Pirellulales bacterium | reverse complement strand
CCAGGTAGCCCCAGACCAGCACCATGGCCGTACAGGGGGCGATGCCCAGCAGGATACAGCCGGCCAGGTAGCTGCGCCACAGGGGGACTTGCAGCATTTTGACACCGTTGGATTCGATGACAGTGCCGACGCCGTAGGCGGCGCCGACGGGCAGGTCCAGACCGAAGGGCATCTTGACGATGTCAGTGGCGTCCGGGCCGATGAAACCATAGAAGAGGGTGCCGAGAAAGAAAAGGGCAATGAAGTACATCGTGAAGGGTTTGATGGCCCAGTTGACAAACAGCGTCAGGCCGACGGGCTTGATGCTTTTGCCGGCCTGCAGGACTTCGGCGAAATCGATTTTGACCATAATCGGGTACATCATAAAGAACAGGCATACCGCGATGGGGATGGAGACGACGGGAGCGCCGTTGACGCTGATGGACATGGCGTCCAGTGAGCGGGCGAAATTCGGGGCCAGCTTGCCCAGCACAATGCCGCCGGCGATGCACAGGACGACCCACAGTGTCAAATAACGTTCAAAAAAACCAAGGCCGGATGATTTTGATGATTCACTCATTTTGATTTCTCCGCAGTCAGGTTGATGCTGACGATATAATCCGAGAGTTTCTGGCCTTTGGGCAGGGCATCTTTGACGGATTGATAAAGATGGTCGTTGCAGTCTTCCATGATGTCGAAAGCGTACTCTTTTTCCGTCCAGTGAATGTTGGCCAGGCCTGCAGCTTTGGCCATCTCGACGGTCTGGTCAATCGATACGGCCCCGGCCACGCAGCCGACCAGAGCAATGGCCATCTCGCGAATGGTCTCAGGCAGCGGTTTTTTCAGTGCCAGATCCGACACGCATACCTTGCCGCCGGGTTTGAGCACGCGGCTGACTTCCCGCCAGACCTGGGGTTTGTCGGCCGAAAGATTGATGACACAGTTGGATATGATAACATCCACCGAGGCATCGGCAACCGGCAGATGCTCGATCTCGCCCAGACGGAATTCCACATTCGACAGGCCTGTTTTGGCGGTGAATTGCTCGAGACTGGCCCGAGCTTTGTCCAGCATCTGGGGTGTCATGTCCACGCCGATGGCACGGCCGGAGGGGGCGACCTTGCGTGCGGCGATAAAGACGTCAAAGCCCGCACCGCTGCCGAGGTCCAAAACGACCTGGCCGGGTTTCAGGTCCGCCAGCGCCGTCGGGTTGCCGCAGGACAGTCCCATGTTGGCTCCGTCCGGCAGCATGGCCAGCTCTTCGGCAGAGTAGCCAACCTGCGAGGCCAATTTATCCGGCTGTGCGGAACCGCAGCAGCCGCAGCCTGTGGCTGCAATCTCGGCATAACCCTGTCGCACCTTTTGTGTTATATCGTTTCCGAATTCCATTTTAAACTCCTATTCTTTTGACGAGTCTGTTGGGCTTATCGTACCGAGCCATTCTTCGATTTTCATTTCGAGGGTGTCGCGGCTGTTGCGGAATGCGTCGGCGATTTCTATCGGGTCGCCTCTGACGGCGGCGGGGTCGGGCAGCGGCCAGCGCTCGACGTGCAGGGCGAACGGATAGAGCCGGGGACATTCGGATTCAGACTCCTGACAGACGATGATGATGTAGTCGAAAGGCTGACGGCCAAGATAGAGATCGACGCTCTTGGGGGCCTGGCTGGAGATGTTGATGCCGATTTCTTCCATGACGGTGTAGACCAGCGGATGGATCGGCGCGGGGTAAAGTCCGGCGCTGTAGATGTCGAAACGGTCGCCGGCCATGTGGCGAAGGAGGCCTTCGGCTATCTGGCTGCGGCAGGAGTTGTGTTTGCAGAAAAATAAGATGCGTTGTTTTCTTGTCATCGGTCACCTCGTTTCCAGGGTTTGGGTGAGGGTTTCGGGCAGGCCTGCGACGAAGCTGCGAATCTGGTCACGGACGCGACGGTAGCAATCGAGTGCGGCCTGTTCGGTTTTGGCTTCTTTAGCCAGCCGCGGCGGGTCGTCGAAGCCGACATGGACGATTTTGGCCCGGCCGGCAAACAGCGGACAGCTTTCGTGGGCATGGTCGCAGACGGTGATGACGTAATCGAACAGGATGTGCTTGAGGTCATCGACGTGTTTGGAGCGATGGCCGGAAATATCCACGCCTGCCTCGGCCATGACACGGACGGCATTGGGATTAAGGCCATGCGTTTCGATGCCCGCGGAATACGGCTCGATGAGATCGGACTTGAGGCGGCGTGCCCAGCCTTCGGCCATCTGGCTTCGGCAAGAGTTGCCGGTGCACAGGAACAGGATTTTCAGTTTTGGTTTTGCTTGCGGCATAATTGCTCCGGTTCGATGGCGAGGACTTCCTGAAGACGCAGGCGGTCCCGGCCGATGTGTTCATCATCACGTAAGGTGCCGTTCATCCAATCGAGAGCCTGTCTGGCCTGGGGTGAGCTGTCACCGTCTGACCATGCGAAGTGCATCCAGCGGCCTTTTTTGCGGCCGGTGACTAAGCCGGCCTGCTGGAGGATGGACATGTGCTTGGAGATTGTGGATGGGGCAAGTCCCAGTATTTCCACGATCTGGCACAGACACAGCGGGCCATCGGCCAGGAGCATCAGGGCTCGCAGGCGGGTTTCGTCGGCCAGGGCCTTGGCGATGGTAACGGCGGTTCTAAAGTTGTTGTTTTTATATTTCGTCATATAACGAAATATAGTATTTTTATCCGAGTTGTTCAATAGGAATTGTGTTAGAATTTAGTTAGGCAAGACAGAAATCTCCTTATCTCTTTGTGTGTAAATAAGTTACATTATTTTGTATGGTTTTTATAGGACGTAAAAAAATCAAAAAAAATCGAAAAAATACGTAGTTCCCACAATAGATTTAAAAATACAAAATTCGTAAAATCATGGAGCAAATAGCCCGAAGAATAAAATAGAGTGTGCTGAACCCTTCCGGAGAAACGTGTCGAGTAACAGAGGTAAGCCGGAGTCTATTTGCGAAAGAGCAAAGAGGATTTTTCCTCTTCATCAACGCGGTCGGACTTGGCCCCTGACAGGACAAGTCCGGCAGACAATAACCACAGAGATTGCTCTGTGATCCATGACAATAGAATAAAGGGAGCCATGATGAGACAGTTATTTGTTTTAGCAACGTTGCTGATAGTGAGTCATCTGAGTGTAGGAGGTTTGGTTGAGGTCAATGATTTTTCCGGGCAGTATGCAGGGTATGTCCAGGAGGACAATTTGCAGGTCCCGTTCACGGACAATGTGAATCTGTTATATACCTTTGTGCATAGTGCCGCCTATACCAACGGCGAAAACTATGTCTATCTGTATCAAGTGACCAACATGAATTTCACCAAAGTGCTGCACCGCTTTTCGGCAGCGGACTTTGATGGGTTAAATTCCGGCACGACAATGAGTTATCTGTCAGCAGACAGTGCGGTGCCGCTGGGATTCCTGGCCGGAGGGATTGAGCCTGTTTCGGGTGATATCTACGGCAAGACCTTTGGTTTTTCATTTGAACTGCTGCCGATGCGATTCAGCACAGTCCTGTTGGTTGAAAGCCCTTATGCCCCGTCGATTATTACGGGATATTTGCAAAATGGCGGCCAGTCCTGGGGAGATGTGCTGGGAGCGACTATTCCGGAGCCGGCGAGCCTTGGGCTATTCATGGCAGGAGCTTTATTTGCGTGGAGAAAACGGAGATATACCCAACGGGTATGATTATTCCGCGAGCAAATGCAGCAAATGGTTGATGCCGCTATACTTAGCCGCGCCGAAACAGAAAATTTCAAGTGCGATCAGTCTAGTTCGCTTCGTATGATGTTTCATCACAGAAATAAGGCCTGGAAAATCCATATTTTCAGGCTTTTTTTGTTCCTGATCCTGATATTGCGATTTATATCACAATATCAGGATTGGGATTTTCAAGAATTGTATCAGGGAAAAAGGAGAGATTGCAATTCAGTATAAAATCGGGTCATATCGGTAAATATTCCTATAAAACCTTGCATAAGTCTGGATGAGTTTGCTATAATACATCCGGTAAATACCTTATCAAGATTAGGTCTTGCTGGATTTGGGAAATCTTCTTAGGGAATACGTCAGGACTTTCTCTGTGGAGTGAGTGTATGGGGTCTGATTCAAAGCCGGAACGGGGTCCGGGTGAAGATGGGTGTCAGGGCGAATCGTCTTCGGGGTCACAGTCTATTCATTTTAACTCCCCGCCTGCGGGTCAAAGCAACCTGGAGTTTGCGGATCCTTTAAGTCTGGGTGCGTCCGAGCAGCTTCATTATTTTCGGGAACTTGTCGAATCTGCGACGGATGGACTGTTTGTATTAGACGAGCAGGGGCGTTTTGAATATGCCAACCCGATGGGGCTGGATACCATCAAGTGGCCCAAAGACGAGGTATTGGGATATCATTTTCTCAAGTTTGTTTCCCCGGATTATTATCTTCAGGCGATGAAGGCCTGGCAGGATGTCGTTGCCGGCAACAGCGGGGCTTTTGAACTGGAGTCGGTGCAGGGCGATGGAGGTAAGCGGCACTTATTGATTGGGTATTGCCCCTTGAAACTGGGCGGCAGCCGCAAATACAGTATTAATTTTCTGGATATCGGATCCCTCAAGAGCTTGGAGCTTCAGCTTCGCCGTTCTCAGGAGCAAATCAAATCGCTTTATCAGCAGCAGAATCATTATCTGCATCAGATTGAACGGCAATATTACAACTTGCTTGAAAATGCCGGCTATATCGCGGTGATTCTGGACGAAGACGGGCTGTATGTGTACGGCAATCCCGTAGCGGAGAGCTGCCTGAGATTGAAACCGGGCCAGCTTGCCGGCCGGCATATTTGTGAGATGCTGGGGCCGGAGCAGGGGGCCAAGCGGCTTGCGATGATCCCTGACATTCTGACGGGTCAGCTTACGCATTTTGAGGACTTATTGCAGGTTGACGGAAAGCTGGTGTATTTGGACATTCACTGCTGGCCCTTGCCTGTTGAAGACGGTCACAAACGCAGGGTTCTGCTGTTTGCAGCCGATATTACAGAGTCTAAAAAAACACAGGAGGCCCTGCGTCAGAGCGAGGAACTGTTTCGGGCTCTTTTTGAATCGTCAATAGACTGCATTTTCATCTGGGACCGGGAATATCATTTTCTGTACACGAATCCTGCCGGCCAGAATTTTTTACAGAAATATCATCCTCAGGCAGTCGGTCGCGGACTCGACGAAGTACTGGGGTGGGATCCCGAGTATTTGAATCAGTGGAAAAGCCGAATCGATCGTGTTTTCCAAACCGGCCAAATCGACTGTGCGGAAATTTCAGTGGTCTATGAGGGACAGACTCATTATGCCGAGACCATTTTATTTCCGCTGCGTCATACTCAGAGTGAGATTCATGCCGTGGGGGCCATCTTTCGTGACGTGACGGACAATCGCCGAGCGGTCAGGGCGCTGGCTGAAAGTGAGCATCGCTTCCGCAGCCTGGCGGATGCGGCGTTTGAGGGGATTGTCATTCATGACCACGGGATTATTGTGGACTGCAATCGGCGATATGCGGAGTTTCTGGGCAGGAGCCGGGAAGAACTGATTGGGCGAAACGGGCTGGAATTTGTTCATCCCGACGACCGCAAAAATGTCCCCGGCGTCGAGCAGCATGATTACCCGCATCTGTGCACTTCGCGGATGATTTGCGGGGATGGAAGCATCCGGACGGTGGAATATCAGGGACGCTCGATTCAGTGGGACGGTCGGCAGCTTCGGGTCGTCTCGGCGAGGGATGTCACCGAGCGTCAGAAAATGGAGCAGGAACTGGCCCAGACGCGCCAGCGGCTCCAGGAGCTGCATCGTCAGATGTATCTGGGTTCGATGAGTGCCTTTCTGGCGCATGAACTCAACCAGCCGCTGACGGTAATGGAACTAACGCTGTCGGAATCTCTGCGGTATTGTGACGACACGGACGGCGGCCGGGCCATGCGGAAAATCATCGAAAACAACCTTCGGCAGATTCAGCGGGCCACCGAGACCATTCAGAAATTCCGCCGGTTCTTCAAAATGGCGTCTTTTGATACCGAACAAATTATCAGCATTGAGCCCGTTATCCAGCGAATCAAAACGAGTCTGCAGGATCCGGCCCGGCAGGCACAGATTGACATTGTGCTGGACTCCTCGCTGAAGCACTTGCCGGATTTGATTTTCAGCGACCTGGCGATGGAGCAAATCTGTATGGTGCTGATGCAGAATGCAGTGGATGCGGCCGATCCGCAGCGGCCCAATCGGCTGGTCATCTCGGGCCGTGTTGCGGATCATGGGGTGGAGTTGTCGTTTTGCGATGACTGCGGGGGGGTGGCCTGTGAATTGTGCGATCGCATATTTGAACCGTTCTTCACAACCAAGAGCGGCAGCCTGGGGCTGGGTCTGGAGATTGTTCGGCGAATTCTGTCGGCCTGCGGCGGGTCGATACGACTAAATAATGAACAGGGCAAGGGCTGTTGCTTTATTGTACGGATACCCTTTACAGTCTCGTAAGGAGAGAAAATGAAGACCAGTACGACTAAATGCGTGTGCTTTGTGGATGACGAAGCGGATGTACGGGATGCGGTGGAAATGACCCTGTCCAGCCAGGGCTATGCCGTCCGAAGTTTTGCCGGCGGGCAGGAATGCCTGGCGCATCTGGAGCAGCAGGCTTGTGATTTACTGATTACCGATATTCGGATGCCCAACATGGATGGGATGACGCTGCTGAGCCTGGTTCGCCAGAGCCGCCCGAAACTGCCGGTGATTCTGGTGACGGGGGTGGGGGATATCCCGATGGCGGTGCGGGCGATGAAGATGGGGGCCTCGGATTTTCTGGAAAAACCCCTGCGGCGGGAAGAATTGCTGTGCAAAGTCCAGATGATGACAACCCAGGATCCCAGCCAGATTAAACCTGCTCCAATTATCTACCGGGGAATTTTCACGGATTTGACCGACAGCGAATGGGAGGTCATGCGGATGATTCTTCAGGGCAAAACCAGCAAAGAGATAGCCGACTTTCAGGGCCGGTCAGTACGCACCGTGGAAGTCCACCGTGCGCATATCATGAAAAAATACCACGCCGACAATATTGCGGATTTATTGAACCGATATTGGAGTTCACTGCGGTAGCCGGGAAATGCCCGGCAGGGAAATTTTCTTTACATTATCAGCGAAGCGGTTAGAATATATCCAGTATAGAGCAGGCTGGAATACGGATAACCGATACGCATGATGAGGTAGTATACCCAACGGGTATGATTATACCGCGAGCAAAAGAAGCACGTGGTTGAAGTGGCTGTACTTAGCCGCGCCGAAACGGAAAATTTCAAATTTAGGATCAGTATAGACAATGTCCCTGACGTTTGAGCAGATACGCAGTTTTTTTCATATTTACATTCAGATGCTGTTTTTGCTGGCGCCGTTCTTTTCGTCGTCGATTTTTTTGATGATGTCCGACGGCATGGAGCCGCCGCAGCGCCGCAAGGCCGCGATTCGGACCTCGTTTGGGGTACTGGCGTGCATCTGCGTGTTCTTCTTTTTCGGCAAGCCGCTGTTTTCCGTGCTGGGCATTACCCTGCCGGCCTTTCAAATCGGAACCGGCTGCGTCCTGTTTCTGTCGTCGATCATGCGGGTGCTGGGCATCGGCATCCAGCAGCATCATCGCAATGAAAACGAGGATTTTGCCGTAGTGCCGCTGGCGATTCCGATTATCGTCGGCCCGGGCACCATCGGTGCGCTGCTGGTGCTGGGAACCGCCGTGGAGGGGATTGTTGAGACCCTGCTGACGTTTGCCGCGGTCTTGTGCGGGGGGCTGACGGTGGCGGCGTTTATCCTGCTGGCCGAACGGATCGAACGGCTGCTGGGCCAGAAACTGCTGGCGACGATTATTAAAGTGACCGCCCTGATGCTGACGGCGCTGGCGGCGCAGATTATTTTCAACGGCATCAAGGGATTTTTCAGTACGCCGCCGGCGGCATAACTGCGCGCGGCAGCGGCAATGACAGGTTGATTCAGAATTGAGGCACAGATGCGAATTATAGCAGGAACCAAACGCGGCATGAAGCTATTCAGCCCCGAAGGCATGGATACCCGCCCGATTACCGACCGTGTGAAAGAGTCGGTGTTTAATATTCTATACAGCAAAGGCTATCTGGAGGGACGGATTGTCGCGGATTTATTCTGCGGGACCGGCTCGATGGGACTGGAGGCACTCAGCCGCGGAGCGGCCTGGGCGACCTTTGTGGATAAGGACCATCGCGTCGTCGATATTCTCAAACGCAATATTGAGAAGGCCGATTTTGTCGGGCAATCCAAGGCGGTCTGTGCCAATATCTTCCGGGTGGGGGCGCCGCCGACGCCGGAGCATGGATTCTATGACCTGGTGTTTGTGGACCCGCCATATAAGATGAGCGAAAGCTGCGAGTCACAGACGCAGGTCGGCAAGCTGATGAGCCTGCTGGTCTCGCAGGTGCGGGACAGCGGCATGGTGATTCTGCGGACGCATGAACACGCCGTGGTTGAGCCGGCCTACGGGGAGCTGGTGCGGGTGGATCAGCGCAACTGGGGGACGATGACGGTCAATTTTTACTGCAAGGGCCAGCCGGAGGGCAGACCTGCGATGGATGAGCAGGATGCGGAGTGTGAGGATACGGGCGACGACGATGAGCAGCAGGATGTTTGATTGTATCGTCGTCGGCGGGGGACATGCCGGGGCGGAAGCGGCCTGGGCGGCGTCGCGTCTGGGTGCAGCAACGCTACTGATCACGATGAGCCGGGATACGATTGCCAAGATGAGCTGCAACCCGGCCATCGGCGGCCTGGCCAAGGGACAGATAGTTCGTGAGATCGATGCTCTCGGCGGGCTGATGGGGCTGGCCACCGATGCGACAGGCATTCAATTCCGAATGCTCAATCGCTCCAAAGGCCCTGCAGTGCAGAGCCCGCGCGCCCAGTCGGATAAATACAAATACAAAGACTATGTCCGCCATGCCCTCGAAAACGCGGCGAACCTGACGATTGTCGAAGGGATTGCCGCCGAGGTGCTCACGCAGGATAATGCCGTGACGGGGGTGCGGTGTCTGGATGGGGCGGAATATCAGGCGCCCGCGGTGGTGCTGACGACCGGCACATTTCTTCGCGGCATCATGCATCTGGGCGAAAAGCAATGGCCCGGCGGCAGGCTGGATGAGCCGGCCAGCAATGAACTGTCCGACAGTCTGCGGAGGCTGGGGCTGACCGTTGGCAGGCTCAAGACCGGAACGCCGGTGCGGCTGGCTGGCGACAGCATCGATTATGACACGCTCGATACGCAGCCCGGCGATGAGGAGCCGGCACCGTTTTCATTTCTGAATGACCAGATTGACCGGCCGCAGATTCCCTGTTGGATTACCTGGACCAACCCGGCGATTCATCAGCTTCTGCGGGACAACCTGAGCCGGGCGCCGATGTACAGCGGTCAGATTACCTCGGTCGGGCCGCGGTATTGTCCGAGCATCGAAAGCAAGATTCTGCGTTTTGCCGACAAGGACCGCCATCAGGTTTTTCTGGAGCCCGAGGATGAAGCCATCTCCACCATTTACTGCAACGGCATCAGCACCTCTTACCCGGCCGATATACAGGAACAGATGCTGCGGCTGATGGTCGGGACCGAGCGGGCGCGGATTGTGCATTACGGGTATGCGATTGAATACGATTATTGTCCGGCCGCCCAGTTGAAGGAAAATCTGGAAACGCGGCGGATTGCGGGACTTTTTCTGGCCGGACAGATCAACGGCACCAGCGGTTACGAAGAAGCCGCGGGTCAGGGCCTGATGGCCGGGCTGAATGCGGCACGCAAAGTGGCCGGCCATGAACCGCTGGTTCTGCGGCGGGACCAGGCGTATATCGGAGTGATGATGGATGATTTGCTGACGCGGCCAATTGATGAGCCGTACCGGATGTTTACCTCGCGGGCGGAATATCGTCTGTCGCTGCGCAGCGATAATGCGGATTTGCGGCTGACGCCGCTGGGCAAACAATTCGGGCTGGTCGATGAATATCGCTGGGGACGCTTTCAGGAGAAACTGGCCCAGATGGAGTCGCTGCGGCGGATGCTCAAAACCACACGGCGTCAGGGCAAGAGCCTGTGGGATATTCTCAAGCAGCCGCAGGCGGGGCTGGCCGAGCGGCTCTGGCTGGAGCCGGAGGTTGCGGCGATGCACTGTTCGCGGCAGGCGGTGGAGGAAGTGGCGATTGAGTCGCGGTACGAAGGGTATCTGGCCCGGCAGGAACGTGATATTGCCCACCTGCGAAATCTGGACAATATCCGCATTCCGGATGGACTGGATTATTTCGGCATCTCGCATCTGCGTTACGAAGCCAAAGAGCGATTGACCGCCGTTAA
>CAZKAI010000130.1:0-10461 GCA_964550565.1 uncultured Pirellulales bacterium | reverse complement strand
GTCTCAAAGCTCATCGGCCGGCCGTCAACGGGATGCTTGAACGAAATCGACCTGGCATGAAGGGCCAGCCGCCGATGCGTATCCTTGGACATCCCGTATTTGCGATCTCCAACAATCGGACAGCCCTTGTCGGCCAGATGCACGCGAATCTGATTCTTGCGCCCCGTCAGCAGCGTAATTTCCACCAGGCTGAAACGCCCGTTAT
Organism: uncultured Pirellulales bacterium; assembly: GCA_964550565.1. GTDB lineage: Bacteria > Planctomycetota > Phycisphaerae > Sedimentisphaerales > Anaerohalosphaeraceae > Anaeroglomus. Next base: position 10,256 of record CAZKAI010000130.1, on the reverse strand, counting down.
CTTTGACCACGCGATACGCCGTATGCGACAGCTTGCCTTTGGACGGGTCGTTGGTCGAATACACCTTGAACGCCTTGTTCTCCGCCAGGTAGGAGCTAATCGTCCCCGCATCCGGCGTCGGTCGCCCCCACACCACCGCCATGTATTTTTTCTCCGTCTGCTCCCAGTTGCCCTGCAGCGTCAGTTTGGCCTCTTCGCTCTTGGCAAAGATCAGCACCCCCGATGTCCACTGGTCAAGCCGATGCACAATATACACTCGCCGCGGCGACTTGGGATTGCCCTTGCGGACATAATCGGTTAGCACATAATACAGCGTCTTGTCCCGGCTGCCCTGGGCCGCCATCGTCAACAGGCCCGCAGGTTTTCGCACCACCAGGATCACATCGTCTTCATAGAGAATATCCAGCCCGCGCGGCAAATGTTTTCGACAAGGTTTTTTCTTTGATGGCATGACAGACCTATTTCCGTATTTGTTCCCAACAGAGATTGGCAATGTTGATATAATCGCTGGCCGAAAGCTGCTCGGGACGGTGATGCGGGTCCACAAACGCCTCGGCAAAGATTTCATTCCAGCCATGCACTTTACCCAGCCCGCCGTCGGCAAATTTCACACAGGCCTTGAGCATCTTGCGCCGATGGCCCATAAACAGCGTGATAATTTCGCGGAATGTATCCATGTTATGAATTTGCGCGACCTTCTGCGGATCGCGGATATAACTGACCATCGCCGACTCCACCTGCGGACGCGGCCAGAACACCGACGGCGGCAGCTTGCGGAAAATATGCACATTGCCCGTCGCCGACATCAGAATGCTCAGCGTCCCATAGGCATCATGGTCGGGCAGCGCCGCCATCCGCTCGGCCACTTCCTTCTGCACCGTCACCACCATCGCATCCGCCGTGACCGGCCCGGTAATCAAATTGGCCATCACCGCCGACCCTGCCCCGTACGGCAGATTGGACACCAGCAGCAATCGCCCGCCCAGTTCGGCCCGGGCCTTCTGCACCGCATCCAGAATCTCAAAATGAATCGCATTCTTGTTTTCCAGCACATCGCGATTGAACAGAATCACATTGGCAAACGGCTTCAACTGCGTCGATACAATCCGGGCCAGCGGCGGGTCATACTCCACCGCAATCACCCTGCCGGCACGCTCGGCCAGCGCCTCGGTCATCGACCCGGTCCCCGGGCCGACTTCCAGCACCACATCCTGCTGATGAATATGCGCCTCGTCCACCAGCAGCCGCATCAGGTTCAGGTCAATCAGAAAATTCTGACCCAGCCGGTGCTTGGGTGTCGTCCCCGCCCCCGCCAGAAGCCGCTCGATATCCTGTTTAGTCTGCATGGCTGTGCCCTTTCACTTTGCCGAACTTGCGGGTACGGGCCATCTCGATGGCAACCCCGATGGCCTCTTTCATGCTGCTTTCGCTGGCCACGCCGCGTCCGGCAATATCAAACGCCGTCCCATGCGCCGGCGACGTACGAATCATCGGAATGCCGATGGTCACATTAACAGCCTTGTCAAACGCCAGCAGCTTGACCGGAATCAGGCCCTGGTCGTGATACATCGCCACCACGCCGTCGTATGCCCCGCGCGCCGCTTTCAAGAACAGCGTATCGGCCGCAAACGGCCCATAACACTCAATTCCCGCCTCCTGCGCCAGCAGAATCGCGGGGCTGATGATCCGCTGCTCCTCATCACCGAACTGGCCGTTCTCGCCGGCATGCGGATTCAATCCGCACACAGCGATCCGCGGCCGGCCAATCCCGAAGAATTCCTTGAGCGCATCATTGAGCAGATCAATCGGCTCGAATACGCAGCCGATGGTAAACTTGTTGCGAACATCAAACAACGCCTCATGAATCGTCGCCAAAGCCAGCTTCAGCGGGCCGGCCACAAACATCATCGCCTTGCGCGGACTGTAGCAGCGCTCAGCAAACAATTCCGTATGCCCCGGCCAGCGGGCTTCCGCCATGTGCCAGCTTTCTTTGCTGATGGGCGCCGTCACCACCGCATCCAGAATCCCCGCCCGCGCCGCGTCAATCGCATCGATGCAGAAGTGCAGCGACGCCTGGCCGCTGACCAAAGACGGCAGATGCAGCCACGAGGGAACCGAATACTCATCATAATCGGCAACGACCACCTGCCGCGGCAAATCCCGGCTGATTTTCTCGTGCGGTAAACGGAGCCAGTACGACTCGATTTCCAATTGGTCCGCCGCATACTCGAGCTGTTCATCCAGCCCGAAGATAATATATTTTGCCTGCCGGCGCAGCATCGGATCGGCCAGGGCCTTAACCACAATCTCCGGCCCTATCCCGCCCGGGTCCCCCATCGTAATGCCGACAACCGGCTCAAATGTCGTGGATCCATCCGTCATCGATGTTTGTCTCTAAAATCCCAGCTCGCGCAATTTGGATTCGGTCAAACCCTCACGGGCCGGCACGATTGTCTCAAGCTGCTTGCGAATCGCTTTAACCAGAATATCCGTTTCAATGTTGACCGCATCGCCCGCCTTGGACCGCCCCCACGTCGTGCGGGCAAGCGTTTCCGGAATCAGCGCCACCGTCAGTGCCTTCTCCGTAACCGATGCCGCCGTCAGGCTGATGCCATCCAGCGCCACAGACCCTTTGACCACAATCTCGGCCATCAGCTCGGCCGGAGACTCAATCATAAATACGGCAAAATCCCCCTTCTTTTCAATCGATGCGATCTTTCCCACCCCATCGACATGCCCCTGAACAATATGCCCGCCGAAACGTGCCCCCGCCTGCATCGCGCGCTCCAGGTTGACGACCTGACCTGTCCGAATATGGCTAAGAGTACTCCGACTCAGCGACTCTCCGCTGACATCAAATCCGGCCGTATCCCCATGAAGATTCGTCACGGTCAGACAAACCCCGTTGACCGCAATACTGTCGCCCAGTTTCGTCCCCTCTACCACCGCACCAAGACGAACAGTCAGCATCATCCCGCCCGCCCGCGGAACAACCGACAAAACCGTACCAATACTCTCTATGATTCCCGTAAACATACTTTTTTCCTAATATATAGTGCATTTGGCATAGTAAGATTGCCCGCCGGGATTGTCAAACATCTTTTAATCCCGACCTTGCAAGCATACGACTCGATAGAGTGATTATCTAATATATATCATATTTAAAAACATTGTATTTCCCATATATCTATAAATTTTCAAAAACTATAAAAAATGTTTAGTAAAAATAGTGCCTGTCCGACATCTATAATAAGGAAGGCTCGGGAGCCTGCGGGGGAGAAATCCCGCAATAAAGAGGGGTAAAGGGGTTAAAAATAAAAAGGAGGAGTACACAATGAAACACACCTTTCGAGAATTTGCAGATTCGCTCACAGAACTTCTGATGCCGCATCAGTTTCCGTAACTTTTGCTTTTCAGACAGCATCCGAACTGATATTATATTTACATGTAAATCGTGGCCTGATTTTTTTATCACTATAGTGGAGGACTTATTATGTTTATTCAAAATCGATTCAGCAGGATTGCAGTATTGCTTGTGCTGGCAGCACTGGTTCAGCCGTGCCTGGGACAGATGGACCCCGGCGGCACTAGATCACCTGATCCCAAAATCGGGGAATATGCCAACAAAGTCCAACAGACCCTGGACTCGCTTTTGACCAAAATCAATGAATCCAAACCGCTCGAGGCCAGCGAAGTCCTTGCCGGCCAGGGTGTTCTGGATGAATCCAAACGCTACTTCAGCCAGATGGATGATAAGCAGAAAGCCCAGTACTGCATGCTTCAGGCCTGGGTCAGCTATTATCAAAACGATATCAACACGGCATTTATGAATGCCTCCCGGGCCTGCAAGTCGGATGCGACCAATAGCGATGCCTGGATTACCCAGGTGGCCATGTCTATCCTGGCCGACAAAAAACCCATGCTGCCCAGACAGCCCCGACCCCAGCGCACGCGTACCAATACCACCAATCCAAACAATCCCGGTCCGATGATGGGTATGGGCATGGAAATGGGAATGGGAATGGAGACAACCGACCCAAGCCAGCAGATGATGCAGCCGGGCAAACTCAGTTTTGATCTCAATGCCCTGGTGATTGATGCGATTGGTCAGAAAGTCGAGGGATTGAATCTGACATGTCTGAATGGCACCACATTCAAATATGAACCGGGACAGGAATCGCTGTGTGCCCTCGTCTGGCAGGAAAATGCAGCCAGAACGGTATCCACTGAACCGAATACTCCGGGGCGGAGACGTCCGCAATCCGCACAATCCCAGCCGCAGCCCCAGCCGATGCAGCCCATGATGATGGAACCCGGCATGGGCGGAGGCTTTGGGATGGATATGTTCGGCGGCGGATTCGGCGGGGACCCGTTTACCGCAGCCAATATGGCCTATTCCCGATTGTTTCAGATGGGTCTGGCTTCCGGACAGGTAAAATTCGCCGCTATCAATCTGGATGCACCAGACCATAAACAGAAAATGATCGACGATGTCGTGAAGCGTCCCTGGCCCTGGGCCGTGGCGATGGCGTCCGACCAACAGCAAAAAATGCCTATTGAACTGGGCGTTTTGCAGATGCGCAGGCCGGTGCTGATTATGACCGATAAGGAAGGCACCATCCGCTATGCCGGGCCGGCCACGGGAATTATTGCCCCGATGCTGATGGGAAAAATCACTTCCACTGGATTCAGCACCTTTACCGCGATCGAAGGCCAGCCGGCACTGCCTGTGATTGCAGTCGATCCCAATTTATTGAACAAATCAACACTGACCGACAGCAATTCGCTGCCCAAAGCAAAACCGACCGTGCAGCCCGCACCGACTGTCGCCCCAGCCACGCCGGCAGTCACTCAACAAACCCAATCGCAATACAGGGAATTGTCTGAGGAAGACGAAATTGCCGCGGAAAGACAACTGAGTGTAACGCGTGATCTTTTCATGAAAATGCCCACAAAGGGAATACCTTCTTATAGGAAGGGGGTGGACAGTTGCAGGGAAATCATGAAAAAGTATCCCGGCACGAAATATGCCGAAGAGGCACGACAGCTCTTACGGAAGGTGCCGAACGAGCAGCGTTCCAGATACAATATTACGGATGAGGAATTGGGTTTATAAACTCCAGAATAATAATAAAACAAGCATTTAAAACCGAACCGCCAGCGAACTTTGTAGAGTATAGACTAATATGAAAAATGGATCAGCTATCTTTGAATTGCCGACACTGGCTGTTACAGCAAGCTGTCTGCCGGAAGCGTGGGAAAAGGCCGTATTGGCGGTATGGGATAATGGCCTTACGATTAAGACGCAATATGATAAACCCGGCGACCCGCCGAGTAAGGATGCCACGGTGATGATTACCGTGGACAATCCGTTTGCCGAGCCGCGGATCCATAAGAACTTTCCCGGCGGGCCGGAAGAGCTGGAGTCGTATCGGCAGGAAGTATTGGACGGAATTCACGACCACTGGATTGACCCGGCGGCGGGAAAGTGGACGTATACATACCATGAACGGCTGTTTGCCTATAGCCCGGTGGAAAACCTCCGGGATGCGAATACGCCAAAGCCCTTTAAGCGGGTCAACCAGGTCGATTATATTATCGATGCGCTGGCCGAGTGCAGTCACACCCGGCGCGCCCAGGCGATTACCTGGATGCCAACAGCGGACCCGCAGACCGAGGACCCGCCGTGTCTGCAGCGGATATGGTGTCGGCTGGTGGAGCAGCCGGACGGGGCGTATTCGCTGAACATGAATACGCACTGGCGCAGTCGTGATTTGTACAAGGCATGGTTTATGAACGCCTATGCATTGACGGATATGCAGCGGCGGATAGCCGAAAAGATTGCCAAGAAAATCGGCAAGCTGGTTCGTGTGGGGCGGTATGTGGATATCAGCGATTCGCTGCATATCTACGGATCTTATTTCCGCGACGCGGCAGTTGAGGTCGAGAAGATGCGCAAGACCTCGTTTGCAGAGCGGGCGTGGGAAAGCTCACATCCGGCGTTTGAGATGATGACCACTGAGGCCAGGGAAAAGCTTGCCAGCGATCCCGACTGGTATGCAAAGGCCAAAGGTTAAGTTTTCATCTTTCGCTAACCAATCTCCATTACGATTATAGAAAACAGACAATGGCCTGTTGTTAAGAAACACTGTCGACAAGTAAGGAAACATGATGAAGACGTTTGCAGCATTTTGTTTTGGGGTGTGCTTTATTTCATTGACTATTTGTCCATCACTGTGGGCGGAGACGTTTGTGTATCCGAAAGCCCAGGGGGATCCGACGGATATTTCGTTTTACGATGGGCCGGCGGATTGCACGACGCTGGACAATATCGAAACCGGTGCGATTGATAAGGTGATTGTGTGTATCGGGGATGGGATGAGTTTTAATGAAGTCGGACTGGCACGGCAGGCCGGGGTGGGATTGAAAAAGAAACTCTGGATGGAGAGACTGCCGGTTACGGGTATTGTCCGGACGTTTTCGGGCAATAATGCCGTGACCGATTCGGCGGCGGCGGGGACGGCGCTGGCCTGCGGCATCAAGACCAGCAACGGGACTATCGGTATGAATAAGGACGGCGTCGCTTATCACAGTATCCTGGAGGCGCTGGCGCTGAAGGGGTGGCGGACGGGGCTGGTGGCGACTTCGACGATCAGCCATGCGACGCCGGCATCGTTTGGATCACACGTAGCTTCGCGCGGCAGTGAGGCTGATATTGCAATTCAGTTACTGGAAAACCGCATTGGGGTGATGTTCGGCGGCGGCCGGAAACACTGGCTGCCGGAAGGCCTCAACGGCGGCGCACGCAAAGACAAGCAGAATCTGATTGAGCGGGCCAGAACGTACGGCTATGAGGTGGCGTATTCGAAGGAACAGATGGAGCGGTTGACCGAGGGGCCTGTACTGGGATTATTTGCCGATGACGGTTTAACGACGCTCAAGCCGGAACCGATGCTGTCGGAGATGGCGGCCAAAGCAATTTCGCTGCTGAACCATCCCGGCGGGGAATGGTTTGCTCCGAGGACGAGATTCTTTATGATGGTCGAAGGCAGCCAGATTGACTGGGCCGGACATGATAACGATACCGACAATAATATTCGCCAGACGCTGCTGTTTGATATGGCAATCAAAGAGGTCGTGGAGTTTGCGATGAAGGATCGGCATACGCTGGTGATTGTTACCGCCGACCACGAGACCGGCGGCCTGCAACTGCGGGCCAGCAGTTCTCAGCCGACCCGATTCAAAGCGGATTGGCACAGTAAAGGTCACAGCGGGGCCGATGTGCCGCTGTATGCCTTTGGGCCGGGATCGAGAGCTTTTGCCGGGGTGCAGGATAATACGGAGATTCCGCAGAAGATTGCGGCGCTGACGGGGGTGAAGGTGTTCCCGGCGGTCAAGGAGACGGCAGAGGCGGCGGCAGGCTTGAATTGAGAATTTAGAATAGAGAAGTGAGAAATTGAAAGTTCGTAGTTCGTGGTTCAGCGTTCGTAGAGAAGCGGGATCAGTGTAGTTTCGATTTTCGATTTAAAGATTTTTGACGGGATTTACTGGATTCTTGATCGTGAAGGGTTTTTTGAAAGAGGCCAGGACATGAAGATCAAGTGGAAATCTTTCACATACTTTGTGGCATTTGAGCTTTTGTTAATCTGCTGCTCGTGCACTGACACCACCAAATATGATAAGTGTTATGAATATGAAGAACATATTTTAATGGTAAGGGGAGCGACCTGTTCTAAACAACTGGATACAAAATGTATTCTGGTTTCAGATATGCTGGCAAATCTTGGACAGCCTGAAATTGCCATAAAAATGTCAGGCTTGCCAGAATTATTGAAAAATGAAGATAAAGATGCTTTAGAAATTAAGTATATCATGGAAAATATTTTCAGGGGCTATCTTGTTTATTTACGAGAAGAAGAACGAGATATAAATCAATGGCGTTCGTCGGAAGACTTTTTAAATTTGAATGTTTTAATATATCACTATACTGACGGTCCTGAAGTTAAGATATGCGGATGGCCATTTCATAAAAGTACAGGTCTTACTTATCCGTTTTTTTTCGTGACCGATGACACAAAAGTACTTTTTATTGAAAGAGTACTTCGTCCCAAACATATTCCATAGCAAATTTATGCCATAGGGAGGCTTCTTATGAGACAATGGATTTTGCTGCCATTAACAGTATGGGCATTGATGCTATTGACTCAGGGGTGTAATTGTGAGGAAGAAAAAAGAGAACTCTGGCTGAAGCCGAAGTATCAAATCTATTTTGAATCCCCGCATGTCAAAAAGCCTGTCCCCCTCTACCATGTCAAAGCTCAATGCGGGATTCCTGATTATATTTTGTCGCCGGACGAATTCAAAAGCAGGATGCGCTGCGAGGGTACTGTGTGCGATGACTATATCAGGGATTTCGTTGAACCCTATCTTAGAGCCAGGGATATTGAAGTCAGCCATACCCATATTAATTACGGAAATTATCGCTTTGACGAGAATTGCAGGTTGTGGCTGTATGATGAAAGTCTGCATTTTAAGAAGCCCTATGAGCCGGGACTGTTTACCATGTGTGCATACACAGGATTTACCTGCTTTTGTTTCTATATCGAGAATGAGTCGGTTATTGCCGTTGCCACTATTCATCGTTGGAATGGACTGGAGACCGTTGATGCAATACAGCAATGAAAGGGAATAAGTCAAACGTATGGAATTGTCGAACATGTCCGTCAGAACTATACTGATATTACTATAACAAGGGCAAGCTATGGAGCGGAAGACCAAGTCAATTACGGCTATTTGTATTGGATTGGGCCTGTTGTGCATGGTGTGTTTGTTTGTAGCACTCTGGGTAATGGGATTTCTTGATATCGTTTATGCAGAAATACAAATGCGCCGTCCATCCTTGTACAAGCCCGTAGCTGGTGATATGGCGGTGCTGGCATCGCATTTAAAGCCATCCGCTACGGGTCAATCTATTCTTGAACAGGACATTGGGTGGGCATGGCGGCCGGAGTCGCTTCACACGTTGCCCCCGATGTATGTGATGCTGGATCCAAACAGTGTTGTCATGGTCTTCGGAGGAGGTTTTTATCCGCTGGCCTATAATCTGCTGCGCAACCCGGCAGAGTCAGACCCGAATCGTGCTGTGTGGGATTTATATCTTTGTCACGAAAACAGAGGTCCCAAATTGTACACTTATTGCGTGACAAAGGGAGAGCAGGCCGTTTTTATTAACCTCATCCGCAGTGCGGCGGCGGAGTATGACCTGCAGATTGCGGATCATCCCGACTCAGAAGAATATAAGACTCAAAAGGAGATTTTTCTTGAGTTATTCAATGTAAAACTGGATGATGATGGTGTTCTGCAAACATTACAACCATGATGGTTTCTCTTGTTTTATGAAGGGAGTTTACTTGACGTGTGTGAGGTATGAGGTGTTTCATATTGATTAGATAAGATTGAAGAGGGCGCCCTGATGCAAAAAAAAGACCGATATATAGTTCTCGCCACAATTGTCTGTTGCCTTGTATTTTGGATTTTAAGCACTTCAAAAATTCATACGCCTGTAGATTTATATCGGCATCATTTTCCTCGATTGGTCCTCAATCAAAAAGATTTACATGTCATCGAAACTTATACACACGTTGAATTTCCCAGTACCACAAAAATAGTAAGGGCATATTGGGATATAACTGAAAATGAAAAACTATATTTATATTTTGAATTTGACAAAAATGACATCCAAAAATTCATGAAAATGCCAAATATGGATCAAAGTGAATTCGAGCATTTTGATGGAGAATATATTTGGGAGAAGGTGCAAGATCCAAACCATTTTATCAGTACATGGCAACCTATTATGAAGCAGTATCGTGCCTTTCTTTCAGACAAGCGTGATGAAGAAGAATTGAAATGGTGGGCCATTGATAAAGGAGAGATATACTGGGAGTTTGAAATATGGAGTGCTAAATTAAGAGAAAGTGGTGTATATATTGATCAATATATATTACTTGAAGAGATCGATGCAACATGCCGAGTATTTCTTTATATGCAATGGAAACCTTTAGGGTCACGGAAATATATGGAAAACATAAGAAAAGTTTTCCCATGGCATAGTGATTGGAGATACCGTGAAAAAGAAAGCGTGCCTTATCCATTTCTTGATGAAGAGGAACGAAAAAGCTTGCTGCTTAAGAAAGATTAATATTTACAGAAGTGCTCCAGCAGAGACTATACAGATAAACAGATGATGTCTGAGT
>CAZKAI010000129.1:7171-10523 GCA_964550565.1 uncultured Pirellulales bacterium | reverse complement strand
CGGACTCCCCGCTTGTCTGAGATTTATCGGACGCAACACGCAAATCCAAGGCTGATCGCAACTCCCCATTTTCTGGATTTGGATTTACACTATCGCCATTTCAATTTGCAGCTATTTTACACTATTTAGCTGAATTTTGCAACCCTTTTCTGCCGCAGCCATCGACCGGGGACGGCCCTGTTTTCGCCCGACCGCCCCCCTTTGGCATGCGATACTCAAGTCAGCGATTAACAGAGAAGTGATATCAAATATTAAAAAGCAAATATCAAAATGACAGTGCAAAAATCAAATAGAGCAGGTGTCCGACAGCATTCCCATCCGAACAACCCAGTCTGTTCAAGGTACGGATGCGGATTTTCCGCAAGTATCCTTTTTTGAATTTTGATTTGTGGTTTTGCTTTTTCAATTTTAATTTTGATTTTACCATCATAAACGGGGGGCAGTATGAGTTGCGCCGCAGTACAAAGACCTGAGCTTATTTTAAAAAAAAGAGGCATTGGGATCAGATAATCGCTGTTCTTTCTTTTGGTCGATTTCTTTTATTAATTGCCAAAACTCAGCTTCATCATTTATTATTCCATACAAGATGTCATACATTTCATTTTTGTATTCATTCGTCCAATTATGTCGTTCTAATCTAGCAGAAAAAAAGTCAATACTCTTGTGTGTTCCATATCGTTTTAATGCTTCAGATAAACCATCTCTCAGTAATCCTTTAAAACGAGATGTATAGAGGAATAGAAGTGTGTCTTCCAGATCATCGATATCCTGCCCTTTTCCCAGCCAGTCCTCAAATGTGCAGGGACTTTCGTATCGTTCTCCCATGGGATGTGTCTTTCTTGGAATTCTTTGCAGCCACTGAACAACTTTATTTTGCTTTCGGTCTTTCAAGTAGAAATAGTTACGTGGCGGATCAATATAATATCCTGTTGGAGATTTGATGCGATTTAGCCAGATTACAGAAGCACAGTAGACCATGATAGCAACCAATATAACCAACAGAAATACAGCAAGTTTTTTGTTTTTGAAAAATGCAATCCTCATTCATTAAGTCCCTTCGATACTTCTGTAATTTACCCATCTCGCAACGATCACCCCTGATTATAGAAAAACAGACTCAAATAGTCAATATTCCACAAAAAAAATATAGTCTGCTTCTCTTTTCTACACTATGACCGCAGAGGATCTTTTCTCCACTGATTTTACCACCTGACAAATGCCTTCTTGCGGCGTATCTGATGGTGCTGGATGAGTTGATGGGGGAGTAAGTGATATCATGGCATTTTATCTTCTTGACTAACTTTCTGCAGAGGGTACAATTCTCGATGTTTAAAGGGATTGACTGGTTTTTTAATGCGTAAAAGGGAATGTCCGTTTAACCTGCTTGACATGCAGTGCCTTAACTGGACAAATCATCAAATTGTAAGGAAGGACATATATTATTGAATTCGATTCCAAATGTACTGTTTTTAGGTGATGGATATCGCAGTTTAGGAGTGTTTTGTCTCGATGTTTTATGGAAATTTTTTCTAATAACACTCATCGAAGCAGTCGCATTTCATTGGATGCAAAAAAAAGTAGTTTCACTTTGGAGGTCCATTGAACTGCTTGCTATTGTTAATTTTGCCTCGGCCGCAATTGGATATGTAATTTTGCTTCTATCGCCTCCATGGAGAATGATCTACTTTGCAATCCCCAATATTTACATCCCAACAGTGATTGATTATATACTGGCATTCCTGCAAAGCTGGCTCTTTGAATATTTAATATTCCGCTTAATCCGAAGAGATTTGCAGGTCAGAAATCTAGGAATGTCCATTGCTTATGTCAATATGGCAAGCTATGTGATCATGTTTGTTATTCTGTTCATTCTCCATATTATGATAACTCCCTAAGGACATTTATAGAGGAATAAAACCATGGACCTTAAATGGGATAACCGTAAAATAATCATATCAGAGCACCCATCCTGTCTGTTCCAGAAGAAACCGCTCCACTTTACCGCACTATGACCGCAGAGGGGCATTTTCCCCTGTAATTTTCCCGCTTGATAAATGCCTTCTTGGGGCGTAGATGCTGGTGCTGGATGAGTTCCAGTGAATAAGAAAACTAATATATATCTTCAACTTTTTCAAAAATAGCAAGACAGTTTTCTTTTGATTTCTCAAAATTAGTTGGACGATTTCCCCCTTCGTCTTGTGGATGACATAATTTCAACGTTAATTGGTTTATTTCAAAAATTGCTGGTATTTGTATTTTCTCATCTCCGTCTTCGTATAAGATGTCAAGTTGTTTAGGGCTATTTGTTTCATTGATCTTGAATGTACCCTTCATTACAGGTGTTTCATCTTGCATATATATAATAGTATCGTCCGAAAAGCATACAGACATCGCTGCAATTTCTGAAGATGGAGTTTCTGACATACCTTCCGAAAGAAATTTACATTGCCAAGTCCCTTCTAATGGGTTAACTGTAACTTTTTCTTCAGAGTTGTTGTGATCACAACCGATTGCAGTTACAATTAATAGAATATAGAAAAATTGTTTCATGTAATTCATCCTTTTGTTTAGTATTAATACATAAAGCAGTTTTATCTCAAAATATAATGGCTCATTTGCTTTATTCTACCATTCCAGTCTTTTATATTCCATAAGAAAACACTCCAACTCCACTCCACTTTACAGCACTATGACCGCAGGGGGACCATTTTTCTCTATAATTTTCGCACTTAAAAAAAGCTTTCTAGAATTGATGACCCTCTGGATTCCCGCTTTCGCGGGAAGGACAAGGTGGAGGACAGGTCATCTCAGGGTGTTCAGTTCGGTTGGATAGAGCACCAGATCGACATCATCATTGTTTATATCCTGGTCCAATTTCTCTTTACTCGCTGTTACTTCTGGGGCACAATTCGTATCTATGAGATAAAACGAGTATAGGAGAACCGGACATGAAACGTATTCAATCTGATTATTACAGATGTGTTGGCCTTCTTTTGCTTCTATGTGGGTCATGTTTGTCGGAAACTGGGCCTCAGCCCGGCGCCCCGCTGAGCCTCTGGTATGACGCCCCTGCGGCACAGTGGGAACAGGCTGTGCCGATCGGCAACGGCCGGCTTGGCGCCATGGTCTTTGGCGGCGTTGAAAAGGAGCGTCTCCAGCTCAATGAAGATTCTCTCTGGGCCGGGCCGCCGGTCCCACAGCCTCGGGATGGAGCCTTTGAAGGATTGGCCAAGGCACGTAAATTGTGCTTTGAGGGTAAGTATGCCGAGGCGGACAGTGTGATTCGAAACGAAGTGCTGGTTCCGGAAATCTCTCCCCGCAGCTATCAGCCGCTGGGCGATCTGCAATTGAG
>CAZKAI010000129.1:0-7071 GCA_964550565.1 uncultured Pirellulales bacterium | reverse complement strand
CCAGCCAGAAAGGTCAGCATCTCGGGACGTTTTATCATACCCGCCTTCAGGCAGTGATTAAAAATGGAACGATCATCGCGGAAAACAATCGTCTCAAAGTCCAGAAGGCCGATTCCGTGGTGCTCTATCTGGCCGCGGCGACCGACTACAACAGGAAAAACTACAGTCAGCCGCTGACAGAGGATCTTGCCGCGAAATGCCAGAAGCAGGTCGCCCAGGCTGCCGGGAAGAAATTTCCCCAGTTGCGCAAAGACCACATTCAGGAACATCAGCGGTTGTTCAATCGCGTCAGCCTTGACCTTGGAGGGCAGGATAAGCAATCCATTCCAACCCATCTGCGGCTGGAGGCCGTCAAAAAAGGCGAGGACGACCCGGATCTGGCTGCCCTGTATTTTCAGTTCGGACGTTATCTGCTGATGTGTTCGTCCCGGCCGGGCGACCTGCCCGCCAATCTCCAGGGCATCTGGAATGATAAAATGGAAGCGCCCTGGAACGCGGATTACCACATCAATATTAATATCCAGATGAATTACTGGCCCGCGGAAGTCTGCAATCTGTCCGAGTGCCATGAATCCTTCTTTGACTTTATCGAGGCGATGGTGCCGTCTGGACAGGACACCGCTAAACGGGTTTATCACGCCCGCGGATTTACCGCTCATCATACCACCGATGTCTGGTTCTGGACGATTCCCACCGGCCAGCCCGTCTGGGGGATGTGGCCTTTTGGAGCCGGGTGGAGCACCCAGCATTTCATGGAACAGTATCGCTTCACGGAAGATAAGGTCTTTCTCAAACAGCGGGTTTATCCGATCCTGAAAGAGGCTTCTTTATTCTTTCTGGATTACCTGTGGCCGGATCCCAAAACCGGAAAGCTGGTCGCAGGCCCTGCCACTTCACCAGAAAATCACTTTATTGATCCGGCTTCCGGAAAAGGGGCCAGTGTGGATATGGGTGCCAGCATGAGCCAGCAAATCGTCTGGGACACCTTCACCAACTGCCTGCAGGCGGCGGCTATTCTGGGCATCGAAGATGAATTCACAAGGGAAGTCAAACGGGCGCTGGACAAGCTGGCCCTGCCGAAAATCGCCTCCGACGGCCGGCTGATGGAATGGTCACAGGAGTTTAAAGAATCCGAACCGGGACATCGGCACATGTCGCATCTGTTTGGCCTGCACCCCGGCAGACAATATACCTTTGAACAGAATCCCGATATCATCAATGCCATTCGCAAGAGTATTGACTTCCGTCTGGCCAACGGCGGCGGACACACCGGCTGGAGCCGGGCATGGATTATCAATTTCTGGGCACGTCTGAGAGAGGGGAACCTGGCTCACGACAACATCAACGCCCTGCTGGCCAAATCCACACACCCCAACCTGTTCGACAACCATCCGCCGTTCCAGATTGACGGCAACTTTGGGGGCACCGCCGGGATTGCTGAAATGCTGCTGCAAAGCCATGCCGGGCAGATTGACCTGCTGCCCGCCCTGCCGAAGGCCTGGGCCACCGGCTCGGTCAAAGGCCTCTGTGCCCGCGGCGGCTATGTCGTGGATTTGACCTGGAAAGATGGAAGGCTGACTGAGGCGGTCATCGAGTCCAAACTCGGCAATCCCTGCACGCTGCGATACGGCGACAAAACTCAGTCCATCGCGCCGGCCAAAGGAAAGCGATTCGTATGGTCTAACCCGTAAGCAGTTCGAACTGCTCGGGGCTGAGGCTGTGGCGGAGTTTCTGAAGGGCCTGCAATTCGATTTGTCGAATGCGCTCTTTGGTCAGGCCCAGCTCATCGCCAATCTGTTTGAGTGTCTTGGGCTTTTTGCGGATGACGCCGCTGTCGATGGCGAAATGATTCATGACCACATAGCGTTCGCGTTCATCAAGGGTGTTGTCGATGACTTGCCGCAGGTCCTGGCTGGCCTTTTCCAGCACGCCGGCATCGGCCAGCAGTTCGGAGCGGGCATCGTCGCTGAATTCGGATAGGTCCGAGCCGGTAATGCGGTCCAGCCGGGCAGATTCGGCGGGGATTTTGCGGGCAAAGTCCTTGGCAATCACCCAACTGGCATACGTGCTGAACCGATAACCGCGGGTGTAGTCAAACTTGTCGACGGCCCGCATCATGGAGACTGCGCCCTCACTGACCAGTTCCGACATGGCCGCCCCGGTGGCAAGGTGCTTGCCGGCAATCCCGGCCACCAGCGGCATATTCACCTCCACGAGGAATCGCCGAATCTGTTCGGCCTCATTCAGAAGCTTGTCGATTTTCTTGAGGGTTTGCAGGGATGCGTTGTCCGGCGTCATGCCGCCGCGAAGGGATTCGGCCAGATATTTCAGATAGTTATACCGGCAGAAAAGCTGCTGTTCGCGAGGGCGTACCAGTACGCCTTTCTGCGGTTCTGCCGCCAATGCAAGGGGCTGGCCGAGAATAGCCTGTTCGGCCTGGGCGGATTCAAATTCAAGACTGGGGATATAACTGATCTTGCGGGACAGGATTTCAGTTGCCCAGCATCGGGTAATTCCCCGATGGATCGCCACCCGCGTCCGATTGAACCGTGCGGCCAGTTCGCTGATTTTCTGCCCCTGTCGATACAGTTTATAAATCTGAGCCATTTCCTTGCTGTCGAACCTGCCGCGAGAGGCTATGGGAAGCTGTTCTTTGGGATGTCGTTTTTCATATCCCGCAAGGACATACCGTATGGTTTCCCTGGCCCGCCCTGTCTGATAGACAAGCTGGGCGATAAGCTGGTTTCGTGTCTTGTCTGGATTCTGCTCGGCCAGGACGCGGAAGGCCTCTATGATGCCCTTTTTCTCTGTCGATGAGAGCAGTCGAAAGTCTTTGGCCTGTTTAATCAGTTGGGCATTGGCTGCTTGAAATTGTTCGACCATCGAGGCCGAAAAACCGAGACGCTTTTTGCCATCCGCAAAGACATACATGCGCCCCACCAGGCCCCGCTGCTGCCACCGGCGTATGGTTTTGGTTGAAACCGAGCATTGTTCGGCAAGCTGCTGAATGGTGTAAATAGTTTCAGACTGCTGCTGGACAGGGATTGCAATCGAGGCCGTCTTTATGGTCAGCCAGATGCGCAGATCATCCAGAATCTGCCGGCCGGGTATGGTCTGGCCAAAATCATCGGTGCGAGGACGTACGCCGGACAGACGAAAGGCGACAAATTCATACGGGTATTCCCGATCCGGGTCAATGACCATTATCAATGACTCAGCCGCATCGAGCACCTTCTGTTCCTGCTCTTTGGATACAAAGCGAAGCTGGTCAAAGAATTCACGTAAAAGCGGATTGGATAACTGAATTTTCATACCTCATTCATTATCGGCAAAACGGGCGGCAATTTCAATCCTGCAGCTTTAAAAAAGGCCTGTTTTCTCCGGAATTTCGCAGTGGAGGCTGATTTTCACACTATTCATGTCCTGTACTGATTGGGTTGGTTGCAAAACTCACAGGTTTTTTCGAGCAAAAAAGCAGAATTTGGCACAAAAACAATATATAGTATGTTTACCTATTTTTTCCAATTCCACATTTTAGCTTCCCGTCGTGGTAAATAGAGAGCAATAAAAAATTAATTTACAGGAATGAATCCTCATAATTCTCCAAAATAAATCATAATAACATATCTTAAAACGACTTATGAAAATACCAGAAATTCGTCACAGAATTAAAGTTTCATTCGACCAAAGGTCGATACCAGTACTGTGAACGCTGTTGCGGGAAAAACTGAGTCAAAACTGATACTACAATATATAGTGGGTTGAGGTTTTCGGTTGTTCCGATAAAAAAGCCCGTAACAAAAAGAACTTATTAAAGCTTAATAAAAACGCCGAAATTGGTATAGATAAAACCTCTTAGGGAATAATGAGGATACATCCACGAGAAGCAATGGCCGGTTGTTCCGACATTGCCGGATTCAGTACCAGGAAGGATTCCTGTTCTGAGATCCGAAACAGACAAGGTTAAAGGTATGAACCAAAACTCAAACGACAACCAAATTCAGAACCGTTTCATGAACGACCCGCACGACGAAGGCCGCTTCGAGCTGCCGAATCCGACGCAGGATTTCTTCGCGGACAAGATTATGGATAATATCCATAATACCCCGCTTGGAAGACTGCTTGGGATTATTGCAGCTCTGCCTGAAATACGCCAGGAAAAGGTGGAACAGGGCAGACGGATTTGCCGCCGGAAAGATGCCGAACTGGACGACCAGTTGGATGCCGCGATGGATCGGGTTCTGGAAGAGCTGCTGCACGAAAGCTAATCTGCCGTCTCAGCGTGTCGCTGAACGTGACTCCTAAAAAGCTCCTTATGGAGCTTTTTTTTATGCCTATAAGGAAAAATACCTATTTTTAAATCAGTCATTTTCCTATCAAAATAATCCCTGATTGGAATAGACTTTTCTTATCCCCATTATTATCCCCCCAAATATCTTGTAAATCATGGCAGCCTAATCGTCGGGCGTGTCCATTTCGACAGGCTTATAACCCGGCAGTTTGGACTTTTCGACTTCTTCATGGAAGGCCTTGACAATCGTCTCCTGGATTTTCTTGCGGCAACCGGCGTTGATGGGATGGGCAATATCGGCATGGAGCTTCATGCGTCCATCCATATCCTGCCTGGCCCGGTTTTCGGGGAGTTTACCGCCGCAGTGGTTGCAAAACTTGGCCCGGAGATGATTTTTACCGCCGCATTTACTGCAATGATCGCTCATTTTGCGTGACGGCATGGCCACAAAAAGTCCCCCGGCGCCCTCGATGATTTTGATGTCGCGGACAACAAATTCGTTGTCCAGCGTCATCGAGCAGAAGGCTTTTAGCCGGTCATCCTGATTGGCTACGAGCTTGACTCTGACTTCGCTGATTTCCATTGTCTGCCTCTCGTAAAACTTACCATCTATTGTTGTGTACGATCCTGCTTACGCAGTTGAAATTGGCTTTCAGAGTATCGCAGCAACGCTGGATGATAGAGCTGTCCTGAGGTTCAAGCAAGCAATACATCGCACTTCCGCTGCCGCTGAGACAAACTTTTCTACCGGTGAGCCTTTCGGCTTGTTCATGGATGGCCGCAAGGTCCGGGTGTAATCGGAAACAGCTTTCCTGAAGCATATTTGCGCACATTTTTGCTGCAAAATCAACTCTATTTTTATCAAGATATTCATTTATTTGCGATGCCCATAGAGAATACCGCTGGGAATCGTGATTGAAATTTCCGTAAACCTTTTTAGTAGATGTATTTACATTGGGGACGATTAAGAGGGCTTCGAACGGATAGGCGACAGGGATAGGTGAGATTTTTTCCCCCCGGCCGGTACAAAAAGCTAATGGACCTTCGAGAAAAAAATTCACATCGCTGCCCAGTGAAGCGGCGATGGCATGAATATCAGCATGGGAAACGTTAAGGTCGGCAAAGCGATTTAGACCTAATAATGTCGCTGCGGCGTCGGAACTGCCGCTACCCAGGCCTGTGCCGGCAGGGATATTCTTGGTCAGGGTGATTTTGACGGACAGGTCTTTTTGGGCCTTGTCCAGCAGAAGGCGGGCGGCACGCCAGACCAGGTTGTCGGGGCCATCGGGAGCCCAGAATGGGCCTGTGCAGACTAATTCAATGCCGGGGGCGGTGCCCCACTGGAAATCAAGCTGGTCACAATAGTCGATTTTGGCCATCACCGATTCGAGTTCGTGGTAGCCATCGGGCCGTTTGCCGGCAATCAGCAGGGTCAGGTTGATTTTGGCGGGGGCCAGCACGGTCAGGCCAGCGGCAGTCTGGTGAAATTGTTCCATATATTATTTCCTGTATCTGTATTCTGTCAATTGACTTATGGAGTCATACTATATATGATTCAGGACAAAAGAAAAGCATTTTCAGGAGACTGCATGGAATCGACACAAACACAACCAGTAACATGGTGGCACTGGCATCGACGGCTCTATAATTGGGTGGTTCATTTTGCCAATACACCGCACGGCGAACGGGCCTTGTTTTTGCTCAGCTTTGCCGAATCCAGCTTTTTTCCGGTACCGCCGGATGTACTGCTGATGCCGCTGGCACTGGGGGCGCCGAAGAAATGGTTCCGGTTTGCATTGACCTGTTCGATTGCCTCGGTATTCGGGGGGATTCTGGGATATTGCATCGGGATGTTTCTCTGGCAGCAGATTGGAACGTGGGTGCTGACTCATCTGAGTGGCATTGGGATGACACAGGCCAATTTTGACCTGTTCCAGAAGTGGTACGATGATTATGATTTCTGGATTGTGTTTACCTGCGGCTTTACTCCCCTGCCCTATAAGGTGTGCACGATTACGGCGGGGATTGCCAAAATCAATTTTTTGGGCTTTGTGATTGCCTCGGCAATGAGCAGGTCGGCGCGATTTTTCCTTGTGGCAGGTCTTTTTGGCTGGAAAGGTGAAAAGATGCGTCCATTCATCGAGAAATATTTCAACTGGCTGAGCCTGGCGTTTATGATTCTGCTGATTGGCGGATTTATGGCGATCAAGTGGATGAAGCATTAGAAAGTTCAGAGTTCAGAGTTCGTAGTTCATAGTTCATAGTTCATAGTTCGTAGTTTAGAGTTCGGAGTTCAGAGAATAAAAAGAGGTTTTTATGAATGAAGAACAGAAACAGGTTTTGCTGCGGACGGCCAGGCGGACAGTCGAGGCAGTGGTCAATCATCGGCCTGCTCCGCTGCCGGAAAAGACCAGCGACCCAGCCCTGCTGGCTCATCAGGGATGTTTTGTGACGCTCAAAAATGGCGACGACCTGCGGGGATGCATCGGTAACTTTGAAGGCGATAAGCCGCTGATTGAGATGGTGCGGGAGATGGCCGAGTCGTCGGCGCGGCGCGATCCGCGATTTCGGCACAATCCCATCCGCCCGGCAGAACTGCCGCGGCTGGATATCGAGATATCAGTGCTGTCGCCGATGGTCAAAACCAGTGACCCTCTGAGCCTGGAACTGGGCAAACACGGAATTTTTATTTCGAGCGGATACAACAGCGGATGTTTCCTGCCGCAGGTGGCTACCGAGACTGGCTGGACGAAGGAGGAGTTTCTGGGCTACTGCTGTGC
>CAZKAI010000128.1:6983-10563 GCA_964550565.1 uncultured Pirellulales bacterium | reverse complement strand
GCGAAGCCACCACCGGCAGAATCGGCTCCGGCACGGCCATCCGCACCAGACCCGCCCCGCTGCGCAGGGCCGCCCTGCCCGCCAGGGCCGGCGCTCCCGAAAATCCCACAGACCCGCCGACAATCAGAATCTTGCCAAACAGCCCCTTATGCCCATCCGCAGGCCGGGGGGGTAATTTTGGAATTTCGGTTATTTTCTGCATAACAATGTCTTCCCTGGGCGATTACTCTTGCCAGTTATTTCCGTTCACATTGCCGATAAATTGCCGATAACTCATATCCCTGCCAAGTGGATTCCCGCCTTAACAGGATTAATTTTTTACGAACAATGAACAAGATATTAATTATGAACTTTTTCTTCTGCGTAATCTGTGAAATCTGTGGTTTTTATTGACTCAGAGCCTTTTCGATTTTCATGTTAATCAAACTGGCCGAATAGGCGGCGCCGAAGCCGTTGTCGATATTGACCACGGTCACGCCGGAGGCACAACTGTTGAGCATAGCCAGCAGCGCCGCCAGGCCGTCAAAGCTCGCCCCATAGCCTACGCTGGTCGGCACTGCAATCACCGGACAATCGACCAGGCCGCCGACCACACTGGCCAGCGCCCCTTCCATCCCGGCAACCACAATCACCACTGCCGCCTGCTGCAGCGTCGGGATATGCTCAAAGAGCCGATGCAGCCCTGCCACCCCCACATCACAAATCTTCTTAACCTGCTGGCCCAGCATCCGGGCGGTCCACTCGGCTTCCGCAGCCACAGGCAAATCCGCCGTACCCGCCGTGACGATCGCAATATAGCCGGTCGTGGTTTGCAGGGGAGCCTGTTCGAGAATAATCATCCGTGCGGCAGGTTCATATCGCAGGGACAGCATCGTTGCCGACTGCACCTGGTCATAAAACGACCGCTCGGCACGGGTGGCGATGATATTGCCACCCTTTTTGGCCAGTGTTTCGAAAATCCGGGCCGTCTGTTCGGGCGTCTTGCCCGGGCAGTAAATCACCTCCGGGAATCCGCAGCGAATCTGGCGATGATGGTCCAGGCAGGCAAAGCCCAGGGGCTCATACGGCAGATGACGCAGTTTTTCCACCGCTGCGTGGATTTCCACCCGTCCGGCTTTAACGTCTTCCAGTATCTGTTCGAGTTGTTTGCGGTCCATAAACAATTGACGATTGACGATATTCGAGTTCCGATTGACTTTACATCAATCGTACATCGGCCATCGCCAATCGTCAATAATAAACGGGCAAACAGATTACGGCTTACTTAACCGTCAGCCTCAGGACCGTCATGGAATAGGGCTTGAAGGGATAGCCGAACCTGGCCCCGGCATTGGTAATCGTGTCGGTCACCGGAGCGACTTTGGTCGGAGCCTGGACAGAGTTTTCATCCGCAGGCTGACCGGCCAGAACAGTGACCTGTCCCTGGCTGTCGACGATGCCGGCACCCTGCAAATCAACCGTTGCTTCCATCGGCTGGCTGGAGATATTAACGACCTTGATAATCACCTGACCGGCCGCCTTATCCAGACATGCTGTGACGAACAGTTTGCCTTCGGCCCCATCAACCTTGACCGGCAAAACGATATCGCCGCGATTGGTACTGAACAGCTTCTGCACATAATAATTGGGCGTGCCGTACACCGTCAGGTTGTCAAACCAGATCAGGTTGGGCTTCCACTGCCAGGCATCCAGATGACCCGCCAGCGGAGCATAAGCGGTCATCACCACCACGTCGGCATTGCGTTCCAGCCCGGTCATGAAAGCTCCTTCGGCCAGGGCACATTCGAGATTATTGCGGTTGTCCGGATTACCGACGCCGTGGCTCATCGCGGCATATTCACCCACAAAGACCTTGGGCTCATTGCGGGCGTAGCTGTCATAGCGGGCGGCATTCTCGGAAAACCAGTTATGCTTGCGATAGAAATGCTCATCCACCACATCCGGCTTAAGAATACGCCACTGCCCCCACAAATACTTCACCTCGTTGTCGCCATTGGGGAAAATACCCGGATCGGAACCGGTGGCGGCAATCAGTTGAATATTGGGATATTTCTCTTTCAGGGCCCTGGCGAAAACCTTATACCGTTCGACATACTGCGGCCCCCACTGTTCGTTGCCCACGCCCAGATATTTCATTTTGAACGGCTCGGGGTGCCCCATCGCCGCACGCTTTTTGCCCCATTCACTATCGGCCGGGCCATTGGCAAACTCAATCAAATCCAGGGCATCCTGCACATAGGGCTCAAGCTGGTCCATCGGAACAAGCTGACCCGTGTTGAACTGGCAGGCCATGCCGCAATTCAAGATCGGCAGGGGTTCGGCACCAATCTGTTCGCTGAGCAGAAAATATTCATAGAAGCCCAGCCCGAACGACTGGAAATAATCCGGCGTCAGGCGGTGTTTGAATTCCGTATTCCAGCGGTTGATGATCAGCTTGCGTTCGTTGATATCGCCGATGGTATTTTTCCATTGATAACGGCTTTCCAATTCCCGGCCTTCCACAATACAGCCGCCGGGGAAGCGGAAAATGCCCGGCTTCATCGCCGCCAGAATCGCAACCACATCCTTGCGAAGTCCCGGCACAGGCCGGCCGGCCATCTGCTGTGCCGAATTCTCCGGAAACAGGGATATCATATCCAAATCCACCATCCCGGCCTTTGCTGCCAGCAGGTTCAAGGTCGCTTTGGCATCAGTCTCGGTCGCGGTCATCAGGCAGTGATAATTCTTCCAGTCGCCTGTAATATTGTCGAGTGTCCCTTCCAGCAGCTTCCTGCCGTCGGCGGCAACCACTTCCACCTTCAGCGACATCGCAGAAGAGGACCGGGCAAACACCGAAAAGTAGTATTTGTCCCCCTTGTTAATCCCGATACCCCGGAAGCCTTCATTGGCCAGGCCGAAGCCTTCGCCGGGATTCTGCACGTCCAGACGCAGATAGTTTGGATTCGCCGCGTTCAGCGGGTCCTGACCTTCGGTAATAGTCCATTTGCCCGCGGCCTGCCCACCCTGAATCGGTCGCCAGCCCATCATCGTCTTGGGGAATTCGAACGAGCGGTTCTTTACCAGCTCCGCATACAAGCCGCCGTCACCGTTAAAATTGATGTCTTCAAAGAAAATGCCCCACATCGTTGGGGAAATCTGCGGGCCGGGCTTGTCTGCGGAAATCGTGATGGTGCTTTGACAGAGGCCAGCCGCAGAAAGCAGAATCAACATCCCCAGTAAACCCGACAGAATTACTCCGTGTTTCATCGTAAACTCCCTGAATCTATGCGTTTGATTATCTATTCATAAACTGTACTGTACTATACTGCTTTTATCCTTCCATGTCCATCCAAAACCGTAAACATTACCTCCTGCGGGCGTTCCACAGCCTGATCGCGTCGGTCTGTATCGCAGCACGGTCTGCTCTTTGCTTTATCTCGTGTAGGGGCTGGCCCCCGTGCCTGCCCTTTGCTTCGTATTGTAGAGAAAGTCGTAACGCCCACAGCCTGACTGCGTCAGACTGTGCCACACATCACCCAAGCACAGGGTTAATGAGCGTGGCACAGTCAAGCTCTGCTTGGCTGTGGGACGTCACCCTGTG
>CAZKAI010000128.1:0-6883 GCA_964550565.1 uncultured Pirellulales bacterium | reverse complement strand
GGTTAATGAGCGTGGCACAGTCAAGCTCTGCTTGGCTGTGGGACGTCACCCTGTGCCTACTTGCTCTTTGCCTGACTTTATTGTGAAAACGTAACGACTTTTGGCAGTCATCATCAGGGTGCAGGGGGTGTCGGGACTGTCGGGACTACCGGGATTGCATTTTTGAGCCAATAATCCAGTCATTGCTATTAATATATATATAAGACTGATTATTCTAATAATAATCCAATCTCGGCAGTCCCGTGCATCATCACTCCCTAGGGGAATATGGTGATGTTTGCATAACTCGTGAAAAAGGTGCAACAATAAAACCTGCCTTTGCACCTGGTTTACGGAGATTTTCGTTTAACTGGTTGCCAGGGGTTCGAGGTCGAGGCCTGCGAACTGGCCGGCCTGGTATTTGTAATAGGCCAGCGACGCCACCATGGCCGCGTTGTCGGTGCATAAGGATTTGGGAGCCACCAGCAGGGTCAGCCGATGCTTGTCGCACATCACCTGCATCGCCTCTCGCAGCGTGGAGTTGGCCGCCACCCCGCCGCCCATCAGGACGGTCTTGGCACCAATCTGTTTGGCGGCCCGGCGGGTCTTGATAACAAGCGTATCGATCACCGCCTGCTGAAACGAGGCGGCAACGTCAGCAATTTCCTGCGGAGTCATCGTGGCAACCCGGTTCTGGCCGCTCATATCCTGCCCCTGACAATAATACAGCACGGCAGTCTTGAGGCCGCTGAACGAGAAATCCAGCGACTGGCCCTCCAGCAGGGACCGTGGGAAATCAATCGCCTTGGGATTGCCCTGCCGGGCTGTCTTCTCGATATTCGGTCCGCCGGGATACGGCAGGTTCAGGATGGTTGCCACCTTGTCAAAGGCCTCGCCTGCGGCGTCGTCAATCGTTGACCCCAGCAGCTTCAGTTCCAATGCAGATTGAGCCTCATAGAGGCTGGTATGTCCCCCGGAGACAATCAGGGCGATTGCAGGCAGTTGGATGTGTTCTGCCGATATCAGGGCGGATTGCAGATGGGCGTGGAGATGATTAATCGCCACCAGCGGCTTATTCCAGCCGAAGGCCAGCGTCTTGGCCGCAGTCACCCCCACCATCAGGGCAATCGATAGACCGGGCTGATTGGCAATCGCCACTGCCGACAGGTCCTCCGGGCCGACGTGGGCCTGCTCCATCGCCTCGCGTACTACCGGCAGAATCTTTTCCAGGTGCGCCCGGGATGCGATTTCCGGCACAACACCGCCGTATTTTTCGTGCAGCTTGACCTGCGAGGCCACCACTGAGGACAGAATCTCTTTGCCGTTGCGCACCACTGCTGCGGCGGTTTCGTCGCAACTGGTTTCTATGCCTAATATCGTTACCGTTTTGTCCATTATCGTTGCCGGATATTCCTTGTCATCTTTTTGTTGTTTCCATTCGGATACGCATCATACAAAAAAAGACCGGCGGATGCAATTTTCTGGTCAAAAACTTCTTTTTTGCGGGTCTGGCAAAAAATTTTCAAATGAAGTGGACAAAGCCCCCTCTGCCGTGGTACATTCCCGCCCGACTGAACGGAGTGGGTCAAGACAGTCTGATTTGAGTCGAACAAAAACAGACAAAATGTGTATAAAATTTAGTTCCCTGACGGGGAAGAAGTAACGCAGCCAGCAATTATAGGAGATGATTCATGTTTGAACACTACTCAGAACATGCACAAAGCGTTTTGGAACGAGCTCGCCAGGAAGCACAAAAATTACGTCACGACCATATCGGAACCGAACATATCCTGTTGGGGCTGATTGAAGTCAAAGATGGATGTGCCGCCAGCGTACTGAGCCAGCTCAAAGTGGACCTGCCGCACGCCAAAGAACAGGTTGTCAAATTAGTCGAGCACGGCTCCGGCCCCGAAGACGGGAATTATGAAAAGCTGCCCTACACGCGGCATACCCAAAGCGTCCTGAAGGACGCGGTTCAAGAAGCCCGCAATCTCAAGCATGGCACCATTGGTTCTGAACACCTGCTGCTGGGGTTGCTGTATGAAAATGAAGGTACCGGCGCACAGGTCCTGCGGAATATGGGACTCAAGCTGGACGAGGTCCGTAAAAGTGTGCTGCATGTGCTGAATCGCGACGGATATTGAGCCGTCCTGGTTTGACCGGACAAGACTCTGCAATAAGCCCTTTACCCGAAGCCGGGTCAAAGGGCTTATTTTTTTCGCGAATAGAAATACACAATAATCGCTGTTACAATAAGCAGTGTCAAAACCGATTTGGGTGTAAACAAAAACATAGCTTCACCTTATTTTAATCCATACATTTTATGATGGTGACGAAAACGCCGTCGACCTTTTTTAGCACGGTAATTGACCACCAGATGGTATGTTAAATAATATCCAGCCGCTGCCGCCATCGCGCCCAGTACAAGACCGCCGACCGTCACCTCCAGTCCGATTTTGCCGAAAACAACCCCGACGTCTTTCCAGAATTCAGCCGTATGGAGGCGGGTTATAAAGGCGCTGAAAGAGAAAATGCTGGCCAGCAGATCATCCACCTGAGCCGGATCAATCTTGGACGCCGGATGCACCCATCCCACCAGCGATCGTCCCACCATATAAGCAGGCAGATACACCGGCAGCAAGGTCAGCGGATTACTGAGCCAGACCATCGCAACCGCCAGGACTTTGTTGGCCTTCAGCAAAGCAGCAATCGTCAGTGCAATAATCATGTGAAATCCCAGAAATGGACTGAACGCCACGGCCAGGCCGATAGCGACACCCCGCGCAATGCGCTCGGGTGTATCGTCCACATGCAGAATACGGAACTTCACAAATCGAACCGCAGGACGCAATAACTGCTGCAGAAAGGTTCTGCTTCGAAGCCTGATTTTGGATTTTTCTATAGCTATTGCAGCACCCCGTTTATCGTATCCCACACCATGGATTCTGTCACCTGTGTAATCCTGTATGCCGGGTCATGATTTTCAATCGCCGGCCCCCTTCCAAAGGCATTGACCGCCGCGACCCAGTCGGGTCTGCCATACGGCCCCACCCGTGCGGGATTGGTATGTCCGAAAATCACCACCGTCGGCACATCCATCGCCGCGGCAATATGTCCCGGGCCGGTATCGTTGGACAACACCAGTCGAGCGCCTTTAAGCAGTGCCGCCAGTTCCGGAATCGAAGTCTGTCCGGCCAGCGACACAATCGGAATCTGTGCTTTCTGTTGTACGGCATGGGCCAGAGATTGTTCCGACTTCGAGCCGGCAGCCACGATCGCAAAACCGTACTCCTGAGCCAACCTCTGGGCTGTGGCTGCAAATCGTTCCGTCGGCCAGCATTTGCTGGCATGGGCAGACCCTAAAATCAGCACTGCATAGGGTTTATCGGCCAATCCTGCGGCGGACAACTTGCCCTTCACCGACTCGATGGCCTGTGCTGGCGGCACAATCGGATAGTCCGTACAAACAGTGGCGGCTCCCGCTTGCGACACAATCTTATTATAGTAATCCACCAGATGGTTCGACTCCTCCGGCGGTAAAACCCGACGGGTATAAAACAGCGACGCCCCCTCTCGCGTCTGGCTCATTCCAAACCGCAAAGAACACCCGGTCTGCCAGGCAAAAAACGCCGTGCGAAACAACCCCTGCAAATCCAGAACCAAATCAAACCGGCTGTTACGCAGTCGTTTCAGAAAAGCCTTGAATTCCGCGAAGGCCTGTCTGGAATGCCACCATTTACCCAGCAGCTTGCGGTCAAACAGGATGATTTCATCCAAACCGGTTACGCATTCCAATAACGGCGCAAACTCTTTTCGAACCAGCCAACTGATACGGGCCTGCGGAAACGATGCCCGCAGTGTTGCCAGGGCCGGCAGGGCAAAGACGATGTCGCCCAGCGCTGACGGTTTAATAATCAGAATATTCCGATATTGTGTTTGTTGCACCATTGGTCACATTATTTCATTAAAAGTTCAGCATTGTAAACGATAACCGATAAAAATGTAAAGACAACAGTTGTATTTCTTTGAAATTGGAACAACAATAGGACAAAACGACGATTGTGGAGAATGCGATGGCAGTCAAAGGAACCTATATATATGATTGGCCCCGCCCGATGGTTACTGTCGATGCGGCCGTATTTCGGCAAAGCCCGCAAGGTTGGGAGATTTTACTGATTCAGCGGGGACGCGAGCCTTTTCGGGGAAAATGGGCCTTGCCGGGGGGATTTCTGGAACTGGATGAGGAACTGCAAACCGGAGCGGCACGCGAATTAAAAGAGGAAACGGGTCTGGATGGGATAGATTTAGAACAGCTTTGCACCATCGGAACCATCGGCAGAGACCCCCGGGGAAGACTGCTGACCGTTGTCTATTGCGGAATTATGCGGACAGCCCAGCAGCCCTGTGCCGGCGACGACGCCAGTCAGGCAGGATGGTTCCCTGTCCAGCGTCTGCCGGAGATGGCTTTTGACCATGCGGATATCGTTGCGGCAGCAAGCGGGAAACTCCTGTCGGTATATCGGGAAAACCCGAAATAATCGGGTAAGATTCTATTGACAATAACGGTAAAAATCGGTAGTCTTTACGCGATTCAATGGAACGCCTGTTTTGCAGTCGAGGCAAAAATAGAGGTCCTTATTGGGAAAATGCTTATGGATAAGCCATCAATTTCTTCATACCTGCGGGAACATCTCGACGATATTGTTAAAAAGAAAGAACCCGGACCCTATATTACGATTTCCCGTCAATACGGCTGCGACGGCCTTGAATTCGCCAATCTGCTCATCGAACGGCTGAATGAACGCTGTGAAGAAAACAAATGGAAACTGTATCATAAAGAATTACTCAAGCAGCTTGCTCAGGATATCGGTCTGGCCGAGGAAATCCTCGAAAAAGAACGGGTTGCACGACCCAGCCTGATGAAAGATTTCCTGCGAGGGCTGCTTAAAAGCAACATCCCCGACGGGTATGAAATTCGCAAAAGCATCACTGCGATGGTGCGTACGGTTGCCTTTGAAGGCAACGCTGTGATTATCGGACAGGGCGGCACGGCAGCCACGGCTGACCTTGAAAACGGCATCAGCATACGTATCGAAGCCCCCAAGGAATGGCGCATCGCCCGGGTCTGCCTGCGGGAACAACTGAGCAAAGACCAGGCGTCATCGCGGATTGACGAAATCGACGGCCAGCGGCAATATCTGCGAGAAATGTATGAAAAACAAAATTCTCGCATGCCGGCCTTTAACCTTTTGGTCGATAACTCCGTCTTTAGCAAAGAACAATTGGTCGAACTGGTCCTGTTCGCTATGGAACAGAAGAATCTGATTCCGAAGCAGGCCCCTAAAAAATAAAGCGTGACAAAGTTGTCGTAAAATTGAACAATAAATTTATGGTTTTTTCTGGACTTGTATTCGACGAAACCTATAATGCTCTTTTTTGAACAATAAAAGATTTAGTCTGGAAAATGTCATTAAAGCCGGATTTGGGAATGGAACTGATCAAACAAATAAAAGATGCTGAACAGCAAGCTAAAGAGATCGTGGAAAAAGCCAAACGCGATGCGACCGAACTTGCCGATCAAACCAGACAACAACGCTCGGATATGCTTCGACAGGCCCAGGAGCAGCGTCTGAAGGCCATCCAGCAGGCTATTGTTGCCGCTGAACAGCAAGGCCGCAAAGAGGTCGAAACCCTGGCCGCTGAAGGCAAAAAGCAGCGCGACGCCCTGCTTAGCACAAGCCGCGGCAAGATTGAAGATCTGGCCGGGAAGGTTCTGGCTTCGCTGTGGAGCTAACACCACTGCCTGCAGCTTCATGATTCCGGCATACTGTACAACGTAAATAATTGATAAAACAGGGATTATTCCCTGTTTTCAAAATGAATCGATGTTACGACGGGGATAGACAATGGCGATAGCCCCCATGCAAAAAGTGATGATTGCGGCACACCGCAGCCAGGCGGGACAGATTATTTCTGCCCTGCAGGATGCCGGTATCATCGAAATTCTCAATGCGGAACGGGCCATGGTCAGCAAAGAATGGCCCGAACTGGAAATGGATACCAAGCGGCCCAAAGATACCGAAGAACTGGTCGCCCGATTGGATAAGGCCATTGTTTTCCTCAAACAATATGGTACCCAAAAGGATGGCCGCTCGGCTCTGCGCCCTTTGGTTGAAGTCAACAAGAAGGCATATACCGAAATCGTGCTGGGTTCGTCCGCACTGATTTTATTAGATAAGACAGAACGCACGCAGAATGCGATTGAGAAATTTCAGAGTCAACTGGACACGCTTCGTACAGAAACCCAGAAGCTCTCTGCCTGGAAGGATTTACAGACTCCTTTAGAACAGTTAGGTACGCTGGAATCCGCTGCCTGCTTCGTTGGGATATTACCCCGACAGCATTTTGCAGCAGCACTCACGAAATTAGAAGAATTTCAGGCCGCGGTCCAAACTGTCGGCGGCGGCATCACCACGCAGCCCTGCCTGGTCTTCTGCATGAAAGAAGTCGCCCATGACGTGCAGAAAGCGCTGCGGTCCTGTGAATTTGAACCAGCCAGCTTCGAAGGCCTCAAGGGGACCGTCGCAGACAATATTACACAGCGTCAAGGCCGCATCACTGAAATCGAACGTGAACTGGCCAATGCTTTTAAAACCGCGGCTGAGATTGCCGCAGAACGGCTGAAACTGGAGATTCTGGCGGATCATTATCAAAATTTTATGCTCCGCAAACAGACTCAATCCATGGCCCCGGCCACTGATTCAACCATTTTCTTTGAAGGCTGGGTAAAAAAGAAAGATTATCCGCAATTAGTCAAACTGCTTGAGCCGTTTGACGGGGCGGATATCGCTCCCATCGAACCGGGCAAAGATGAAGAAATGCCGGTGGAAATTGAAAATGCCAA
>CAZKAI010000127.1:7789-10582 GCA_964550565.1 uncultured Pirellulales bacterium | reverse complement strand
TCGTCTTTGTGTCGGGATAGGTGATCAGGGTCACATGGCCCAGCTTGTCATAACCGTAGACGGTGATCCGGTCCGTACTGTTATTGGCCCCGTGTCCGGCTCCCCTGCAGGCCACGACCACACGGCGTTCCGCCTGCCGCCTGCCGAGCATGTCGTAGTGGATCTGGTTTTCCGTGACATAAATGGAGCCATCCTGCAGGATCTCTATCGAACGGGTCAGGATAAGCTGATTGGCGTTATCATATCCGGCGCACAGGTGGCAAAGGGTGTATTGCCGTAATAGCCGATATCCAGGCAGTCCAGCAGTTTTCGGGGCATTACACAATTACAACCACTCAAAAATACTATTTTGCAGTCAGGCCTGAAGATGTAAAAAAGCAGGTGATTTTCTCAATCAGTTGCTTTCGCTGGAGAGGGTAAATCTTTAGCAACTGACACAAAACTGACACAAACGGGTGTTTTAATCCAGGAACAAAAAAAGGCAAGAACTATAAGTTCTTGCCTTTATTGGAGTTATCCACTGGGCGATTCAGGACTCGAACCTGAGACCCGCTGATTAAGAGTCAGCTGCTCTACCAACTGAGCTAATCGCCCGAACTGGGAAAAACGAAAATATTACCGATAAATCGCGGTATTTCAACACAATTTTACACTATTTTTAAAGAAAAACAAGTCACGTCATAAACCTGTCATTCAAAGTCGGTTTTTCTTGACAGTTCCCTGTAAAGGACTACAATTGTCGAAAAATCAAAAGACTCAGGCAGCGGAGGCCTGTTTGGCAGGAACTACAAACAAAAATAATCCGGCCGGGATCGATTTACAGACCGGCCCGACACAGCATCTGATTACTGTGACCGGAAGACTGGATGCGGCAACGGTACCGAAGCTATGGGGCAAAGTCCCATCGCTGTGTGCGGCATTGTCGCCAAAACCCCTGGTGATTGATATTAAACAGGTTCCATTTTGTGATGGAGCCGGAGCCGCGTTTCTCTTTGAGCTGGAACTGGAAGCCCGTAAATATACCCAGGATATTCAAATTTCCCATTCCAACCCGGAATTACATGAACTTTTCCAGCGGGTGGATAAGGCCAGGGTCAAAAGTGTCCTGGTCACGCCGATACCCCAAACCAACGCGATCACTGAAATCGGCAAAACCGTCTGTCATTTATGCCAGGACTTCAGGGACCTGTTTGTCTTCCTCGGCCACCTGCTCAGTTCGTTTCAGTGGACCGCCTTTCACCTGCACCGTATTCGCTGGGCGGATTCCTTTAAATTGATCGAACTGGTCGGCGTCAATGCCGTTGGAATTACCGTCCTGCTGGGTTTTCTCTTCGGCTTGATTATGGCCTTCAGTGCAGCCATGCCCCTGCGGCAGTTCGGCGTCGAAGTCTATGTCTCTGACCTGGTTGCCATCGCGCTGGTGCGGGTACTGGGCCCCTTTATCACCGCAATTATCATCGCAGGGCGTACCGGTTCCGCCTTTGCCGCAGAACTGGGGACCATGAAAATCAACAATGAACTGGACGCTCTCAACGTCATGGGGCTGGAACCCATGCGATTTCTGGTCGTGCCCAGAGTCATCAGCACCATCCTGATGGCCCCCCTGCTGGTGGTATTGACCAATGTGGCCGGGTTGATTGGCTCAGGTCTGGTGATTATCTCACTGGGATATGCCCTCGGAACTTATTATGACCATGTTCAATATATTCTGACCATGACCGATGTGTTTGTCGGTCTGTTTAAAGCCCTTGTGTTTGGCGGACTGGTCGGCGGCGTGGGCTGCCTGCGCGGCCTGCAGACCGAATCCGGGGCCGGTGCAGTGGGAATCTCAACCACCCGAGCCGTGGTCAGCGGCATCGTCCTGATTGTACTGGCCGAAGGAATCTTTTCAGTCCTGTTATACGTTCTGGATATATAAGCAATGGATACCCATGCTCAGTCCGTCATTGAAACACGCGACCTGGCCGTCGGCTACCAGGGCAAGGCGATCCTGCGCAACATCAACATTACTGTCCAGGCCGGCAAAATTCTGGTCATTCTCGGAGGTTCAGGCTGCGGCAAAAGCACGCTCCTGCGAAGCCTCATCGGGCTGGCCGAACCTGTCAGCGGGCAGGTTTTCTTATATGGACAGGATTATTTCCAGGCCGCACGCCGACAGCAGGAACAGCTTCTGTCCCAAATCGGGGTATCCTTCCAGAGCGGCGCCCTGTTCGGTTCGATGTCGGTGCTGGAGAACGTGATGCTGCCGCTGGAGGAACTGACCCGCCTGCCCCGGCAAGCCTGTGAAATGATCGCTGCCATGAAATTACAGATGGTGGGCCTGTCCGGGTTCGAACACCACAGTCCCAGCCAGCTTTCCGGCGGCATGCAGAAACGCGCCGCACTGGCCCGGGCTATGGCTCTCGATCCTCAGATTCTGTTTCTTGATGAACCCAGTGCCGGCCTGGACCCGATTACCGCCGCCCAACTCGATGATTTGATTCTTCAGTTGGCCCGCACGCTGCACCTGACGTTTGTTATCGTAACCCATGAGCTGCAAAGCATCTATGCACTGGCCGACAATGCCATCATGCTGGATAAAGCCACCGAAGGCATTGTCGCCATGGGTAAACCCGAAGAACTCAAACATCGAACGGATATTCCGGTCGTCTGGCAATTCTTTAATCGCTCCGTCCAGACGCCCGAAAAGACATAATATAGACAAGGATTTCAAACGATGAAATCAAATGCACATTATTTTCGGATAGGTCTGTTTTTCATCCTGATGCTGGCCCTGCTGATTGGAGGATTGAT
>CAZKAI010000127.1:0-7689 GCA_964550565.1 uncultured Pirellulales bacterium | reverse complement strand
CAGGACGTGGAAGCCACCATCCGCAATCAGATCAATAACGGCCTTCGTCTGAAATTATCGTATCAGGGCATCACCGGTATTGCCCTGATTGAAGCCGACTACCTTGACCCGGCCCGTTACCCGCGTCTGGAAGTCCCATGGAAACCCCGCAACATCTATATTCCTTCTGCCCCCAGCCTGATTACCAGCTTCACCCAGGCGGTGGATACGGTCTTCCAGCGATTGGATAAAGTCGATTTCCCGGCTTTGTTCAAACAGTTTGAAGACACACTGAAATCCGTCCAGAGTGCTGTTGAAGAAGCCAAGCTCGGTGAACTGCGCGTTTCCGCAGTCGAAATGCTGGGGCAATTTGAATCCACATTGAAGCAGGCTCAGGCACTGATGGATACCAGTGATCCCAACTCGCCGGTATCCGATATCGCCACCACCATGGCCCAACTGGATCGCAATCTCAAACAGATCGAACAGCTTGTGTCCACCCATCAGGACGACATCGATACCATCCTGATTGATATGAAAACCCTGACACGAAACTTAAAACAGCTTTCCGAGCAAATCAAGACTGACCCCGCTCAACTGCTGTTATCATCACCACCTAAGAAGATGGAGAATACAAAATGAGTTCGAAAATGCCCTTATCCGTTATCCTTATCGGAATCGGACTTGTCTTTATCGGCGGCTGTGCAAGCCGGGAAAACTTCAGCCAGCAGCAGGAATCGTATCTGCTGGAAGCCACAGCACGGGTCCCCGCGGCGGTTCAGACACTGCCGGGCGTGCTCAAGATTCGGCATTGCCGGGCTGTGGCACCGTTTGACGGCCAGTATTTCCTGTATCGCACCAGGACCGGACAGTTTGAGCAGGATTATTACAAGCTGTTCCTGACGCCGCCCAATGAGCAGATTGTTGAGCAATTGCGCGAAGGATTGTCGGCCAGCGGCCTGTTCACGAATGTCCTGCCCGCCTCAAGCGCCATGCCGCCGGATTATACGCTCGAGCCGCATCTGCTGGCAATCTATTGCGATTTTTCCGATGCTAATAATCCCAAAACCGTGCTCAAGATGCACTTTGTACTCCTTAAAACCGACCCAAGCTGCCACTGCAGCACGATTGTCTTTGAGAATACCTATGAATCCATCAAGTCCATGCCCGGCCGGGCCGGACAGGACATCATCCTGAGCTTCAACGACAACCTCGGCGACCTGCTGTCCACCCTGATGTCGGACATCGCCAAAAAGGTCAAATAGATTTATTCCATGGATAAACGATAAATCTGGTTTTCATCCAGGTCCAGATTATAGATTCGCACATCGTCCAGCAGGCCGTTGAAGAAGCCGGCCTGTGCTGAGCCGTTATAAAAAGCTCCGATTTGAACATCCTGGCCGGCAAAGGTATCGATGGGCTGGGTTGAGCTATACGTTGTAGTCTGTGGAAAACCATCCACATACAGCTTGATTTCATTGACGCTCGGCGAGCCGTCGTCGGCCAGTAGCGCCGCGACATGATGCCACTGACCGTCGGCAACCGAGACACTGCTCTGGATGTAGCCGTTCCAGACTACCACCCCCAGTCTTCCGTCTGTCTGCAGGCGGAACATCCACTTCTGGCCAGCCGCCTCATTGCCCCAGGACACAATCACCTGATCCTTGCTGTTGGCAGTCGCCTTAATCCACGCCGAACACGTCCGGGTCGCAGTGCCGGTAATCCCCTTGAAGCCTGTGACTTGGACATAATCATTGATCCCGTCCAGCTTCAGGGCATAACCATGATGCCCTGCCTGCCACGGATTATCTTCGACATTGACTGTCTGCCCCTCATGCCCGCCAACACTGTCGGCAACAACCGCCCCTTCTGTCTCATCCATCTTCCACATAGTAATCGGTGACGGCAACGCAGGAGGCGGCGGTGTAATGTTTTCCGATTGCAGCCACTGGTCGGCCAAGATAATAAAGTCATCGAAATCCACCGTTCCGGTGCGGTTGATATCCGCCTGGCCGCAATGGTCCGGCCCGGCGCAGTCGGTCTGCATCCAGTGAGCAGCCAGCAGATGCATATCCGCCATATCCACATCGGCGGTCAAGTTCAAGTCGCCGAACAGATGGTATTCATACGCCCCCATATCCACCACCGGCGTGCCGTCCCAGTCGCCATCGACGACTCGCGGCGTCCCCAGCAGGCCGGTTTCCTCGGCCGGCACGGCGGCATTGCTGCCGGTATCCACACACGGCGAATCGGGCAATAAATGCAGGTCGCCATAGTCATCATCGGCGGTCCCCCACCGGCCATCATCACCAGCCGAAGGATACCGAACCACCTGTGGAGGCAGATTGATATTGCCATCTCCCGCAAGCCCCCCCTCGACATCGGTATATGTCACCACAGAGGTTCCCGATGCCCTGGTATATAACTGTGCACCTTGTAATGCTGAATTTCCCCACAGGATACAGTTGGTGATACCATCATCAGAATAATGATTGCAAATCCCTCCGCCAAAACTGTTTGTGGTGCCCGTCGCAGAATTCGCCAGAAAGGTGCAGTTTCTGATCGTTGAAGTGCCCACATTTTCATAATCGCAAATGGCCCCGCCATAGCCGATTACGCCCTGTACATGATTGCCACCAAAAAGACTGTTCGTAATGGACAATATGGAACCGTAACCATAAATACCACCGCCATAGGCAGAGTTTGCCCCATGAACCGTATTACCTAAAAATCGGCAGTCCCTGACAGTGGCTTTCGAAAAATACCCATATATCGCCCCACCACCTATGTTTTGGTCTTCTCCTGCGACAGTATTTTTTAAAAAAAGGCTATCTGTGATATTAATACTACCCTGCTCATTATGACTCGTTAAAGTCATGGCCCCGCCTTGAGCCGCCTTGTTGTTTGAAAAAATGCAATTACTCACATTCCGAGCGGCTCCTATCCCACCTCCTTCACCCGCAGCTTCATTTTGTTCAAATATACAGTCAATGACATTATCACAGCTACTTAATCCGCCGCCTCCACCAGCAGAAATATTTTGTTTGAACACACAATTTACTGCTTTGTAACCACCATACATTCCACCACCGGCGGGATAATAGTAAAAGAATTGATTGTATGTCACCCAAGTATAGTTTCTTTCAAATGTACAATTAAGGATAATAGGATAAGAGGGTATCTTCTCTCCACTTGACCATCCAAGCCTTCGATACTCAGAGCTTGCCATCCCACCCCCCAAACATCCACGCCCCCCGGCACTGTTTTCCATGAAGATGCAATCTCTGACTACGGGACTGCTGCCGCAATTGAATACTCCCCCGCCACATCCTGCGGAATTACGCAGGAAAGCACATCGAGCAATCAGCCCATTGCTGTTTTTGCAATTGTTGATACCCCCTCCATTGGCATTAAATGCTCTGTCATTTTCGGGATAAGTTGCATTATTTTCTTCAAAAATACAATCTGTAATGGTTGCACAGCATTCATTATTAAATATTCCAGCCCCACTATCTGAGATTGTTCCACCCGATGTATCCATTGAGACATCAATAGTTGTATTCCGCACAAAACTGCAATGCGAAATGGTCGGGGTACCGCCCTTATTATACATCCCGCCGCCGGAATAATAGGCAGAGTTGCCAAGGAAGGAACAATAACTCAGAGAAGGACTTCCGCCCTCACTGTATATCCCGCCTCCATCACGCCCGGCAGTATTTTCTTGAAAGACGCAATCGGTTATCGCTGTTGCTCCAGAACTGATCAGAAACAGGCCTCCACCCTTATCCGATGAATTGCCCTGAAATGTACAACGTGTCAGAATCGCCTGACCCTGACACAATATTCCGGCTCCCTGGCTGATCGCTGTGTTATTTACAAATGCACAATCAGAGATTATCGCATTTGTACTGTTCGCATAGAGTCCGCCGCCATATCCACCCTCATTCTGAACAATCTTCGATCCTGCTGCATTTTCCATGAAAGTACAGCGCGTTATTGTGGGACTGCTTAATTTGGCGTTGTACATCCCGGCGCCATAAACGGCAGCATTGTGTTTGAAAATACAGTTATTGATTGTGGGACAATTTCCATCGCCATTAAACATCCCGCCGCCGCAATGATAATCTGTTCCGTAACTAACGCGAGGATTGCCATCCTTGATCGTAAAACCATCGAGAATGGCTGCTGCATCCAGATTCAATCCATCCGGATGATAGAAGACGTGATAACTATTATCGAATCGTTCAGGAACCATCCATCCAATGACGTCAGTGTCATCTCCATTGATATCCCCGGAAAGAATCGTCAGATTAGGGTCGCTGCTCCGCTGGTCTCGCTTGGTTTCAATGCCAGCAAAACCGCCATAGATACCCACACCATGTTTGAGTTGAAATGTTTTATATTGTATATCGTACGTCGCTTGTATCAGTTTGCTTGGTTTGTACGTTCCTGCCGCAACCCAGATTTCGGTGCCGGTCTGGGCGGCATCGAGGGCGGGCTGAAGTGTGGTAAAGGCATCCGCCCAGCTTGTTCCCGTATTGGCACCCGTAGCTGAGGCATTGACGTAAATGACCGTTGGATTATTGATGGCGGCGAAAGCGAGAGATGATAATAGGATTGTCGATACGACAAGACCCCGAATTGTCCGGCACCGCATTGTGTATCCTCCAAAAAGCTCTTCTTAAACTCCTGTTTTAATTTAAGGCAAATAAACCGACTTGCCTTCTCCTGATTTTAACCGGATTACATTTTACCTAAATTAGCAGTGGTTTAGCAATCAAAAAAGGGGAAAATGGATTCGTTTCGCAGCCGGAGGCTGCGGAATTGAGAATTTTAATTGAGAATTGAGAAATCGAATTGGCTTCGTTTCGAAATTCTTGATTTATGATTGACGGTTGCAGATTGGGTTTGTTTTCTGCAAAGACCCTCATTTTCAGGCCAAAAACGCTGAAATTGGGTTCGTTTAGTAAGAGACAAGAATACAAGGATGCATGGATATAAGGAGAAAATCCGAAATCCGAAGCTCGAAATCCGAAACAAGAATTGGATTTGGGTTCGTTTGGTTTTTTGACGGGATTTACAAAATTAACACGATAAATGGGTTTGTTTGGTGGGAAAGCTTCGAGCTTCGAGCTGACAGCTTCCAGCAAATTGGCTTTGTTTTGAAATTTCGTGTTCATTAAATCCTCCTCATAATTCCCTGTTATATGGCTCCTTTTTAGCTCCTTCTCTGCACTGCCTGTCCTTTCTGAGCAGGCCCTATGAATACGTTGGATGGGAAGGAAAAGTTGATAACATTTATAAAAATATTTTAAATTGTAAATTGGATATTGTAAATTAATAAGAGTGCCAATGTTATCGGGTCAATCAGGACATTTCAGATATTGTATGAGTTATGTATAAAATCACGTCGTTTGCGCTCCGTGCTGCTGTTGTGAAGTTCCCTACAAATTCCATTCATAATATAATATCCAGAATCGGTAAAGGTCGTTTTCAATTGACCGGGTCGGGAACTTCCGGTAACATAACGGACTTTGTAATGGCTTAAAGTAAAGAGGGTGGGCTGTTTCCGCCCGGCCATACGAGCATTTTATACAGGAGTATGTCGCAAATGACTAAAGTAACGCTGATTATGGGCGATGGGATTGGGCCGGAGATTGCCGAAGCCACCCGCCGGTGCATCGATGCCACAGGAGCGAAAATACAATGGGATATCCAGCAGGCGGGTGTGGATGTCATGGCGACGGCCGGGACGCCCCTGCCGGAGGCGACGCTGGAGTCGGTCAAGGCCAACGGTATCGGCCTGAAGGCCCCGATCACCACGCCGGTCGGCACCGGTTTTCGCAGCGTGAATGTCTATCTGCGGCAGGCTCTGGATTTGTATGCCTGTGTTCGTCCCTGCAAGAGCTATCAGGGGGTACGCAGCTATTATAAAGATATTGACCTGGTGATTGTGCGTGAAAACACCGAGGATCTCTATGCGGGCATCGAATTTGAAAAAGGCAAGAGCGAGACGCTGGAATTGATTGACTGGCTCAATAAGCATTCCAAACGCCAGATCGGTCCCCATGCCGGCATCAGCATCAAGCCAATTTCCGTTGAGGGGACGGAACGGATTGTGCGGTATGCCTTTAACTACGCCCGCAAGAACAAGCGTAAAAAGGTCACTTCCGTTCACAAGGCCAACATTATGAAATACACCGACGGCCTGTGGCTGGAAGTCAGCCGTAACGTGGCCAAAGCCTTCCCGGACATCGAATTTGAAGACCGGATCGTGGACAATATGTGCATGCAGCTCGTGCAGAAGCCAGAGCTGTATGATGTCATCGTGCTGCCTAACCTGTACGGTGATATCCTGAGTGATTTGTGCGCCGGACTGGTCGGCGGGCTGGGTGTGGCGCCCGGAGCCAATATCGGCGAAAAAGGCGCCATCTTCGAAGCGACTCACGGCAGCGCTCCCAAGTACAAGGGCCAGAACAAGGTCAATCCCACGGCGCTGATTTTGTCGGGTGTCCTGATGCTGCGGCACATGAACCTGACCAAGGAAGCCGACGCCCTTGAAAAGGCGGTTGCCGACGTGATTGCCGAAGGCAAAGATGTTACCTACGATATGAAAGACGATCGCAACGACCCGACGGCTGTGGGAACCAGCCAGATGGCCGATGCGATTATTGCGAGAATTGGCAAGTAAGTCGATTCGTCTGTATTGTGGGAATCCGAGGATATAAGCGTTGAATCAGACAGCCTATCGGATGTTGATTTCCGGGCAGAACCGCCGAGTGACGGCCGTTCTGCTGCGGGCGTTGCTGAGCTGCTTCGCTTTAGTTTATGCGGCTGCGGTGCGCTGCCGGAACCTGCTGTATCATTTCGGCTTGCTCAGGAGTCATGCGGTGAAGGTGCCGGTCATCAGTATCGGCAATATCACCACCGGCGGAACGGGCAAGACACCGCTGGTCATCTGGCTGTGCCGGCATCTGAGCCAAAAGCAGATTCGCTGTGCGGTGCTGACCCGGGGCTATAAGACCACCGCGGGGGAGATGTCCGACGAACCCGCCCTGCTGGCCAAGAGCTGTCCGGGTGTGCAGGTGGTAATCAATCCTGACCGTGTGGCCGGAGCGGAAAAAGCCATCCGGGAGTATCAGCCGCAGGTGCTGGTACTGGATGATGGATTTCAGCATCGGCGGATCCAGCGGGATTTGAATATCGTGGCCATCGATGCGACGTGTCCTTTCGGATATGATAAGCTGCTTCCGGCGGGATTGCTGCGTGAACCGCTGGGCGAACTGAAACGTGCCGATGCGGCCATCATCACGCGGTTTGACCTGGCCGACGCCGAACAGGCCAGTCAGATCGAACAGCGGATTATGGAGCTGGCCGGACCGATACCTGTGGCCCGGGCGATACATCGTCAGACCCATGCGATGCTGACCAATGGTCAGCCGCTGCCGCTGGAAAAGCTGAGGACAATGAAATTGTTCATCTATTGCGGCATTGGTAATCCACAGGCCTTCATGAACTGCCTGCAGCAGGATGGCATTACGATTGTCGGGTCGTGCTTTTTCAATGACCATCATGATTATACGATGCAGGATGTCAAGTCGATTGCCGCACAGGCCCGACACAGCGGCGCGGACATTGCAGTATGTACTCAGAAAGACTGGGTCAAGACCGCAGTGTTCTGCCGGCAGATTGAAACGATTTCGTTTGGTG
>CAZKAI010000126.1:0-10630 GCA_964550565.1 uncultured Pirellulales bacterium | reverse complement strand
TTAATTTATAACGATAAACACCCGGCTGCGTAAACGTCAAGGTGGAATTCACCGATGTCGCCCCCGCTATCGGCAGATCACTCTGGTCATACCATTGAACACTAACACCTTCAACCGGATAAACAAAAGCCTTTTCCGGAGTTATTTCTATTGAAATATCATTGAGCACACATTCAATATCTGGTCCCGCGCTAATATATACTGAGGTATTATACGGATAAACATATACAGTCAGTGTATCAGTTTCTTTATGGCCACCTTCTTCAAATACGGTATATGCTAATATATAAACTCCTGCCTCGGTAAAGGTAGCTATTACCACGCCAACTGAATTTACATCAAATTCAACGGATTCATTACTATTCAGCACGGTCCATTGCTCTGATACAATTACACCTCCAGCACTAACAACAGACCAGGCTTCATCCAAGGCTATTTGTGCACTACCGGATATAGCCAGCTTAGTCACTATATCTGATCCAGCTTCGGCATACAAATTAGATGGATATGCAGTGATGACGATGTCATCAACTCCAATTAAGAGACCATCTGCTGAAAACGCTGATAAACGATAACAATAACAACCTGGCAACGAAATATATACTGCTGTTTGTAAATTATCAGGTGACTCAATTACCGATTTACCAGGACCCGATATTTGTTTCCATGTTATATGATCTGCAATTCCTCCGGCAATTGTACCCGCCAAAGCCCCTACCCATGACACATTTTGAGAGCATATCTCCTGGTCTTCACCGGCGTTGACATCAAGATATACCTCTATTTTCGCAATATCATGACCCATAGATTCATTATTTGCACCAAACACCTCAAATTTAAGAACATAAACACCTGGTCTGCTAAATCTGACAACAGGCCATAAATCAGTTGGTAATGTTGAGTCAGCAAAAGAAATATTTTCAGGCCCACTTACAAGAGACCATAGCGACCTGCTCCCGCTTAAATAATCTCGTGATTTATCCAAAATCAAATCAACGCTGCCATTCCTTTGCAGAATTTGCACAGGATAACGACCTGCAGTAATGACTGGATATTCATCAGCACCAATATCGATACAAGGCCCCATCAACCGACTTTGTCCGT
This sequence comes from uncultured Pirellulales bacterium, assembly GCA_964550565.1. Taxonomy (GTDB): domain Bacteria; phylum Planctomycetota; class Phycisphaerae; order Sedimentisphaerales; family Anaerohalosphaeraceae; genus Anaeroglomus. The sequence continues at coordinate 9,526 of CAZKAI010000126.1, read as the reverse complement.
CAATATCAACCTCCAACAAGTCTGGCACAAATGCTGGCGTTCCAGCATTAATACATCGCGAATCTTCTTTAATATGGTAATCCTCAACGGCGTTTATTGTATCAGCACCCCACTTATAAATAGTCACTCCACAATCAATACCTCGCAAGTAAACAGGGCTAAATAACAGGGTATCACAATCATCTCTGCCCTCTATTCCAGTAATAGTTCGCAGGACACCATCATTTCCAATCTCGATCTTTTCTCCAATCCTAAATCGGCTACCATCGACAACACAAATATAATTAGCATCGGAAACTGTTACTGTCTTGTCACAAAATAAATAATAGTTTTCAAATACAGAATGACACTTGCTGATTGGCTCAGTGTAATTAGGATCTATAACACTCCAATCCACGGTGTTTGGGTCCGGGACACAGCAATTAGAAAACTGATATTTGCCATACAGTTTTCCTAGAACGTCAAAATCAAAATCGTTTTTACCCCAGATAATACAATTTGAGATTTCTAAAGGTTCTACATGTGATGCATAATCATACTCTTGAATAGCATGCGATGTATTGTTCACAATCGTATTATTTCGAATGATGGGCATTCCATACAAATGGTCAAACACAATGCCTGCATCATTGTCTGTTATTAAATTATTAAACACTTTAGCATCATAAATTTCTCTGAGATATATCCCTCTCTGAACGCGACGTATGATATTATTACAAATAATCGGAGAATTTTTTTCACAATAAATACCACTATTTATTTCTAGAATACCATACACCTTATTTGAATTATCAATAATACAATTTGCTATAATCGCGTTCTTGGATTTACAACAAATGCCAGACTCTCTCCATCCCAAAATTGTAAATCCATCTAATCTTGCATTTGCTGAATTGACAACTGTTTTACAATATCCTAATCCAGTTAAAACAGTCTGATTCTTGATATCTTTTATATTTCGTTCTGATAAATTTGCTTCAGTTCCCAAAAAGCCGCCATAAACATCTATACCATCAAGCATTTGAAATGTTGACTCGCTTTGGCTGCCGGGAGAATAAATTCCAGCTGCAATCCATATTTGGGACGCCTCTGCCATCGGAGCAACCTGAAGAGCTGTTTGCAAATCACAATAGGCGTCCTTCCATGATGAGCCATTATTAAGTCCTCTGGCTTGAGCATTCACATATATAACATCGCCGATCACTGGATATCTATCTTTGCTAACCTGGACAAATACAGGCAATGTCGACCTGTAACTATCCACATTTTCAATTCTTGCACAATTGACGATTTTGTTACAATTGTGAGGACATCGATTCACACGAACCGTAACTGTTACCTGCATGGGATTACCTTCTCCCTGGCCAGGCAACAGCGTCCCAATATCCCATGTTATGGTATTAGTTATAGGATCATAGGCTCCATTCATGCCGGTATAAAAAACCGACTCTCTATCAATCTGTTCTGGCAATTCATTAACAATCTTTTGTCCATAAACAGTTGGATTTGTCGAGGGATTCCAATAAGATATTGTATATGTAATTTCATCTAAATCTGACACGCCGGGATAAACATTGGGATCACTGGTCTGTTCCGGATACCCTTTCCCTGTCTTGGCAGTTATAGTAATTTCAGGCGTAAGGGACTGAATACCAACCAAAGGCGCATATTCAGCGAATGCGCAGGACGCCCCCGTGCTAAGCGTAACAGGTTTGGTACTTACCACTCGCCAGTATCTTTCCTCGATGCCGAGATATTCTTGTGCTTTAAAACATCGTCCCTCATCAAGAGACTTAACAATGCTTTTTTCATTTGGATCAATATTGAAATCGACAGGTTCCCACGTTTCTGGGTCATAAATACTGAATTGTGTATCGTCATTATGAGCAAGTATTGTGAAATATCGATGAGTATTATAATCAGGAGAAGTCTTAACACAATAACCAATCAGATCAGTCCCTGCACCGGCTCCTTTTTTATCGGGTACAAAATCACCATGTGCATAGCCTAATGATGCGGGCGAAGGCCTAACCGTAGTAGCAACAGGCTTTGTAGCCTCAATTGTCAAATATGCTATTTCTTCTATCTCAGATACATCTTTAAATATCTGTTTCGGATAAATAAAACTGGAACCCGCATTTAATAAACCGTTCCAGGACAGCGACCTATTCGTACCGATATCATTTCTATATATTGACACCTCTGTTTCATCATCAAACGATGTAATGCTCAATACACCTGTTGAATTTTCATCCCACATATATGCATCTATGAAAGCATCAAAATGCTTGCCGGTCCACAGACCTTCTGATGATGGAACATAAAATCCGGAATCGTTACACATTTCCACAGAGACAGGTTTGTCTGCAGTAACATGGATATAGACCGGATCTATATCCCATACAAGTATATCCTTTCCAGTTACTTCAATCCAAAACGTTCTACCAAAAGGCACCAGGCCTACATGTTCTCCTGCTGAGAGTTCATAATTATCCATTATTACATTCTCATAGACTCGTGTAGCAGGATTATACTTTTCCATCGTTAGTACAGGATCGAATCCCCCCACAATTCCATCCCCGCTATCAAGATATTCATAATGAACAGTAACATGTGTATCTTCATGATATGCAAAGATATTCCATCGTCGCCCTTGATTCCGGAAACCGTGAATATGAGAATAAAACTCCGTATCAACACCAAGACCATTTTTGCCCATAACGAAATAACCTGAAGTATGGTCATAACCTAGATTATACTCGATGGATTCTCCATAAACATCACCCGCAAGAACAGAGAATTTATTGTTTCCGCTTGTTACTTTATACACACCATCCTCTGCATCAACATAAATATACCGACCTTGTTCCATCGGATTTGCATCATCAATACATAACAAATTAGGGTCATTAGGATCAGATGGAAACACATCTTTCATTTGAGAGATAATCCCGTTTGGATCAACACTTTGCCACGCAAGTTTAGTACCTTCTTCATAACTCGAAAAAACAAGATTGGCCCCCGAAGGCGGTGCATATAAATATAAATATGTCGTAAACGCCTGGCTGGCCGGTTTTACTTTAATGTATACCTCATCAGACCCAACTTGAACGCCCGATGCATCTTTTGCCGACAACCTGAAAACATAATCACCAGGAACCGTAAATGTTACATTGGGATCCCATGCCATTTCCGCCGGCAATGCCGGGCTAAATGACACTTCACCATTCTGTGGCTGAGTCACAATCTGCCAATCGGATGAAGTATATAAACCTGCGGGTTCACTTTGGCAAAATCCCGATAATTTATGTGTCACCTGTCCGCCATCTGGCAGAACAATTACTTCATCTGGTCCGGCATTCACTAGCACGCTGCTTGTTGATATCAGCATGCTGTCTTTAACTGTGATCAAGCCATCGTCGGCTTCTAATTGCAAAACATAACAACCTGGCTTTATAACAGTCAGTGTTGGATGTAGTATATTGGAATTGGAAGTAAATCCAATCCCAGTTGTTTCACCAAGAATTGTCCACTTAATTAATAATGGAGAAGGTCTGTTATCAACATCTTCCGCCATAATTGCAGGATCATCCAGCGTAAGAGTCTGTTGCCCAGCAATTAGCGATATTTGACGATTTGGACCAGCATCAACAATAGGTGGCATATTAGCCTGACTATCAGGATTTACTTGCACTAGAACCAATGACACAGTCTGCTCTATTCCATCGGAGACAATCAGCTGCAGAGTGTAAGTCCCGGCCAAACTAAATAACGCCGAAGTACTACGAGACCACATTGAATATACTCCCAAAGTCACCTCTCCCCCAAGAGGTCCTGACACCACCGACCACTCCTGCGTCAACTCCCCTTTTGATACGCCATCATCCGAAACGGTCCAGTTCAGGGTCGTTCCCTGCGGCAAGGTAATCTCGCTGGGAGTCGCCCATGCATCCACCTGAGGCGGCTGGTTCCCGGAATGTATGCCTGGCCGGACGTTGACAACCACCTGATCCTTAAACTCCTGCCCTGCAATAGCAACTCCAAGCTCCAGCACATACATTCCCGGCAGGGAAAAGTTCGCCCACGAATCCCATGCATCACACCCGGCAGGCATCACCGATACAGACGAATCAAAAACAACTGCACCGCCTGTCGGCTGACTCAACACGCGCCACGCCGGGCTGCTGCCCGATGGCAACCCCTGAATCACACCATCCAGATAGACCTTATTATTCGGCAATTGAATCGCCTGATTCGGCCCGGCATTAATATAGACATTGTTTGGTTCAATCTGGATGTATACAGCCGCATCGTTTGACACTAAGACCCCATCCGTATTACGGTAATTAAATGCGTCTGATCCAAAATAGCCCGGTGCAGGGGTATACACAATCGTATTGCCACTGATTACAGCAGTGCCATGCGAAGGCCCAGAAGAAATTGAATCTATCGATATAGCATCTGCGTCCACATCATAGTCATTGGCCAAAACATTAATCACAATGGCTGTACCTTCAGACGTCGAAGCCTGATCCTGAACAGCAACAGGTGCGGTATTGTTTCCATATTCATAGGCCCCCATATCAACAATAGGTGCCGTTCCTGAGCCGGTATCAGTTATTGTTGGACAATCATAACGACGAACATGACCGAATATGTCTGTTAAAATATTATATGCCAAAACCGGCGCATTTGTCCCAGAATCGATGCACGGCGAGTTCGCTGACAAATATAAATTCCCATACTCATCGTTATTTCCAACCCCCCAGCCGTCTCCGCCATCACTCGGAGATAACTCAAACAGCGGTGCACAGTCAATATTGCCCGTACCCGGATAGACGACCAAATCCAGCGAATTGGCATCCTGGATACAACTATATGTTACACTGACTGTCCCATTGCCGGAGTTATAAAACTGTTTGTCCCCGACCGACAGCCCGTCGACATCCGTATTCCCCCATAAGATGCTGTTGACAAGAGTTAGATTGCTTTCATGGTTATAGATTCCTCCGCAAAACTCGCCATGATTGGCCGTAATTGTACTATTGCCCACAAACACATTGTCGCAGGCCCAGTTACTCAGAGCGGCTCCGTATGAACAACTGGTATTGCCGACAAATACACAATTTCCAACCCAGATATTACAGGCAAGATTTGTAATCGCCCCATCGGCTGGAGGAGGTGCAATCTGAGCCCAGAGATAGACCGTATTGGTTCCATGTTCCGGAGATTCAAACTGGCTGACCAATTGTCCCTGTTCGGTCTGGAATCCAATAATCTTCAGTGTATATAACCGGCCCTCAATCTCGATAAGCTGAGATGGATAGGACACCGGAAATGTGATAAAATCTCTGTCGGCCCAGTTTTTCTCCGCAGGATCGGATAAGTTCGACGTGTTGGCAGTCTCATTAATTGCAAGAGAAAATGTGAAAGACTGTGAAAGCTGGCTGCCGCATTCCAGGGCTAACGCAATTTCGATATCCACCCGGCTGGGCGGCGATCCAGCGCCGACCGGATTATTGAAGTGGCGCAGCCGTCCAATTTCAAAAGGCTCATTCACAGTAATTGTACGAATCGCAGGAGCATATCCCGTAAAGCCAAGCCCGCTCTTATTTTCGGTCACATTATCCGTGACCTGCCCCCAGCGAATCTGATATTCCGTACCACCAGTTTGTCCGGGGTAACTAGCGCTCGTAACAGACAAATCCTGCTCGATATACTGACCATTACCCCCAAAACTGGATTCCCAGAACCAATCGGGCAATACAGACAACAGGGATGCATCGGGAAACCCAGGAAGCAGGCCCAGGTCCGAATTCCCCTGAAACGAACAGGATTTAAAAACCAGGTCGCTCAGTACGTTGTATATGGCGCCGCCCGTCTGCTTTGCACAATTGGCCTCAAAAAAACATCGGTCAATGATTGCCTCTGTAGAATAATTGAACATTCCTCCGCCTCGTAACGACTGATTCCCGGCAATTCTGCTGTTGATATGACATCCATTACCGCCCCACAATCCTCCGCCATCTCCCTGTGCACTATTATTTGAAATATCACACTGACTGATAAAACCATTGAGAAAATCGATGCCGCCGCCGTTTCCGGCTGAGGTATTGTTTGTAATGATGCATTGCTGAATCGAAGCGGACGCCCCATGCCCAACAATCCCGCCGCCGACCGACGCTTCATAGATCTGCCGGAGTTCAACATCCGACAAGGCTCGGTCGTAAATCCGCACCTCATCGATTTTGCCTTTGAAGTAAAACTGGGGACTATTATTCTGATATTTCATGGCACCAATGACGACATTATTCCCGGTCCCGGTATTCAACGGTGCATCAACAATATATGACAAGACCTCTCTTTTGCCATCTATATACAGTTGGATATCACTGACCATCGGGATCCCATCGTTGGCAAACACCGCCGCCACATGATGCCAGCGATTGTCATCCACAAGGGTCGTCCCGATGACCTTGGAAGAACCGGCCGCCAGGCGAATGGTGCCGGAAGGTCCTTCACCCGAAAAATAATTGACGGCAAGATTCCACGAGCCTCCGGTTGCAGTTCCTCCCCAACCCACAATCGTTCTTAAAATTAATGAATTATCCGGCATAGCCTTAATCCAGGCCGAGACAGTGCGATCCCGATTTCCCAGAACACCGCTGTAGTTTGTTGAGATATAATCATTTTCCCCATCGAATTCCATAGCCCCTGCAAAATATCCCTCCGGACACGGAGTCGGAGTTCCAATCCATGTTCCGTCAATACTATTGCCTGAATCGTCTGCTGAAGCAGCACCTGTGGTTTCATCCAGGGGCCAGTGAGCCATTAGGCCAACATCACCCGCCATCTCCTGAATTTGCCCCTGGCTCAAAGCCCGATCATAAATTCGGATGTCATCCAGCCCCCCGGTATAATAATTATAATAGTTTCCAGACTGATGCCGCGTTCCGATCAATACTGTCTCTATGTCGGTCGTAGTGATGGCTTGAGTGGGATTGCTGTAGGTCATCGTCTCGAGAATTCCATCCACGTACAATTGAACTTCGCCAACCGTCGGATTACTGTCAGCTTCCAGAACTGCCGCCACGTGATGCCAGTTCCCATCCGCTACGATTGTCGTTCCGGTAGCATAACCACCCCACACTGCAAAGGCAATCTGTCCCGTCGTTTCAATACGCAACATCCACTTTTGCCCCGCATTGGAAGAACCCCACGTACAAATCATCGGGCTGGAGGAAGGATTAAGCTGTGTCTTGACCCACCCAGCAAAAGTCCACGAATTCCCCCCTGTAATCCCATTCCAGTCCTCAATCTCAATATACTCATTGTTCTGCAGGAAAATAGCATTTTCAATGCGCCCATCCGAACAGGTTGAGGTCGGACTTGCGGCACTGAACGTTCCGGTCCGGGCATACGAAGAACTATCTGAGATCGTATTGCCGGAAATCGCATCCATCGTCCAGTGTGCAGCCGGCCCTGAGGCTTCCGCCATCTGCTGAATTTCCCCCTCACGAAGAGCCCTGCTATAGATACGGACCTCATCCATAGCACCGCTGTAATAGGCCGGAGCTGTCCCAGCTCTGGCGCCAAGATAAACATCTCCATCCAATTCTGTATTTACATCCGGCGGAGTGGTCACATAATTGGAGCAGGTTGTGGCTTCCTGGACACCATCGATATATAATTTGACATCCCGGACATTGATTGTCCCATTCCCCTCGAAAACCACCGCCACATGGTGCCAGTTGCCGTCATGAATCGAGGTCGTCCCCGTCACACGTCCATCCTGAACATCCAGAGCGATTTCATTGCTGTCGGCAATCAGCAACTGCCACTTTTGCCCCGCCGCCTCCTTGCCCCACGACATCAGCACCATTTCCGTACCGGCCGTTGTGGTTTTTACCCACATGGCACAGCTTCGCGGATGCTTTCCGGCCACCCCTTTGTAATCCTCAATCTGAATCCAATTACTACCGTTGAATTCCATCGCCCCTTCCACAATACCATCATACCCTATCAGTCGGTTGGGATCGCTGGCGATACTACCATTCCGGCCCTTGCTGGAGCTATCCAATCCTGGGGTATTGGGGTCATTGAATCCCAGATGCAGGGCCAGACTATCCCCTGCTGGGAATCCTCCACGGATCGTAAATCCTTTGATTTGACAGCTATTCGGCTCACTGCCGTCAAACATTACCGCAGTCCCCTGCTTATTGGCATCGATAATGACATTTTCAGCCAATTCGCCAAGAATTATATTCTCGGGATTATAACTGCGAATAGAGATATTTTTGCCTTTTACAGAAAGCTGTTCGTAATATACCCCGCCAAAAACATAAATGGTATCCTCATCCGACGCCGAATGAATGGCTGTCTGTATCGTCTTAAATGCCCCCGCAGCCGTCGCTCCGCTGCCGTCGTTATCATCATTGCCATCCGGCCGGACATACCAGATGCTATTTGTCGCAGCGGAAATAGTAATTGTATAATCCCCGGTCACAATCTCCCCCTGATCATCCTCAACCGTCAGCCAAACCGTATAGGTTCCCGGGGTGTCAAACTTGCACCTGGCTATAGAGGTATTGATGCCCGAGACACAGAACGCCCTTCCGGGCAGGGTCCAGCGATAGCCGACAAGCATGCCATTGGGGTCATAAGATCCGCTTCCGTCGAAGGTTATCGTCTGCCCCACCGACGGCGCTGCAGGCGATGCCGCGATATCCACCACCGGCGAAAAGTTTACGCTCCCATAAACGCTGCATGCCGCACACAATACCAGAATACCAAATGCTCTCTTCATAAACGTTCATCCTTCCTGAAATCGAAATGAATACTGATCCTGATTAAATTTTTTGGGGTCGTCGTGGCTAAAAAGCTTCAGCCGCCGGCTTCCAGCATTATCTTTATCACCGCGGCTGCGCAGGGTAACGTAACCCCGTGAATACACGCGGCATAAAAGCGGCCTATGGCCGTAGCGGAATAATCAGTCCCGCTGGGTAGATACCATTAGGTCCTCCGGTTACGCCTTAGAATGGGATAAAGAGAAATGACAAACGCCCTGTAGGGTTTGATGCGTGCTTCTGCGATGACCAAAGACACCGAAACATGCCTGTAATCTCCTTATCACTCGGCTTCCATACTGCCTGCAGTTCCGACCACGAAACTGAGTGTGTTTATAACAAGCTCCGACAGGAAAACAATATGAAAATTATTTTTAATTTTTTTCAGTAATTCTCGGGGTTTTTACGGATGCCGTAATCATAACCTGCAATGACCTGACGAGGTGACAGGATTTGACTTGTCAATACATGCAAAATCGATGGATATCGCAGCCCGCTCCGCCTCGCCTGGGACTAAATTCCTTAAGTGCAGCCCAAGCCTCCGTATTGGGGACCAGCATTGCCAAAGCTTCCAGCTTCAGTTGCCATCGGTGCGGCATCGGTCAAGCCCGGCCTGGCCGTGGCGCGTCACCCCGTTCATACCCTTTTGCCGTATTTACAAATCCTGCATACTTGCATAC
>CAZKAI010000125.1:9063-10633 GCA_964550565.1 uncultured Pirellulales bacterium | reverse complement strand
GCAATCAGGACATCGGTCTCGAAGAAATAACTTATCAATTTGAATCGATAATTCTACTTCACTGAGTGGTCTCATCGTAATAAGTCTCTTAATGATAGAGTTATCCATACTTGTTCTGATTCCATCAGGCCGTCAGACTCCCTCAGCCCAATCGTGCTGCATTCAATTCCAAGCCTGTACTATCCGCCCGGCCAGTGCTTGTCAAGCGATTTTCAATATCCAAAGTCAGAACCATAAAACACACCCTTCACAAATCAAGTATATCGGACAGGAATAGTCCGAGACAAAGCCTTAAACCTCCCCCCAATCGAATTCCTGCCCGTTCTTTCCTTGATTTTACGGCCCGGTTTTGTATAATCGCCTGCCAATCAAGGAATTCTTATAACAAGACGCATCAAGTCTGGAAAGGTTTAATTATGGCAAATGCGATAGTCAGTCAGTCTGGCGGCCCGACCGGGGTTATCAACGCCTCGTTGGTCGGCGTCATCGAAGAAGCCTGCAAATGCAAGGATATCACCAACCTCTACGGTGCGATTCATGCGGTTGCCGGTATCAAAAAAGAACATTTCATCGACCTCAAAAAGCTGTCGATCGACACCCTCGAATGTGTGGCCGGCTCGCCGTCCTCGGCGCTGGGTTCCAGCCGCGACAAGCCTGATGAGGCCTACTGTGCCCAGGTCCTGGAAGTCTTCAAGAAACGCGACATCCGCTATTTCTTCTACATCGGCGGCAACGACAGCGCCAACACCTGCTACATCATCAACAACATGGCCGAAAAGTCCGGCTATGACCTCAGGGCCTTCCACGTCCCCAAGACCATCGACAACGACCTCCGCGTCACCGACCACTGCCCCGGCTACGGCACCGCCGCCAAGTTCGTGGCCTGTGCCGTCATGGGCGACGACCTCGACAACCGGGCTCTGCCGGGCGTCAAGATCGACGTCATCATGGGACGCCATGCCGGCTTCCTGACCGGCGCCGCGGCCCTGGCCAAGACCCGCGAAGACGATGGCCCGCATTTGATTTACATCCCCGAACGTCCGGTCTCGATGGAAAAATTCCTCGCCGACGTCGAAGGTGTCTATAAGAAACTCGGCCGCTGCGTCATCGCCGTCAGCGAAGGTATAGGCGACGTGGATCATGTCACCTGGGCCGAAAAACTGGCCGCCAACGCCGAACGCGATGCCCACGGCAACGTGCAGCTTTCCGGCACCGGCGCCCTGGCCGACTTCCTGGCCGGCCAGATCAAAGGCAAGCTCGGCATCAAGCGCGTCCGCGCCGATACCTTCGGCTACCTGCAGCGCAGCTTCGCCGGCCTCCAGTCCGAAACCGACGTCAAGGAAGCCCGCGAGTGCGGCCGCAAAGCCGTCCAGTACGCCATGAAGGAAGACAACGGCTCGGTAGCAATGAAACGCACCGGCTCCGGCGCCAAATACGGCGTGGAATACTTCCGCACCAACCTGTCCGAAGTTGCCGAAAAGACAAAATCCGTTCCCGATGAATTCATCAACAAGGACGGCAATGGTATGACTGCCGCTTTCGTCGAATACGCCGCTCCGCTGTGCGGCAC
>CAZKAI010000125.1:5359-8963 GCA_964550565.1 uncultured Pirellulales bacterium | reverse complement strand
AATCTCAATCGACCGAATCCGAACCCACTCGTCCGCCCCGGCCGTATGAAACGGATCCAGCCGCAGCCCCGTAATCACGCCCTGATATCCCGCATGGGTTCCAATATCCAGCGTATAGGTCGCAAATGCCTCATCGGCTGCAATAGAAAAACTCAGGCTGTTTTTGTCACTGAACGCATTGCCCGCCGTCTTCCAGAACACCTGAGCCTGAACCGTCTTAGGCCCGTCGTTTTTCTTTCCTGCCGCGGTAATCACCAGCTTGTGCCCAGGCTCCGCACGCCAGAACGCCTCCGGGCTGTGAAGCTGCACATCGCTGCCGTCGGCGTGAATCTCCAGATACCCCTGAATCGGCCAGCCCGCATCCCGGGCATTCGTATAAATCCAGTGCTGCCGGTCCTTCGTAAAATCATATCGCGGCAGCGTCGTTTTATCAGCGTGTGCATAAATATACGTGCGGATATTGCTCAGCGAATCGACAATCAGAACGTACCGGTATTCGTAGACAATATTCCAATCCAGGATCTCCCGATGAATCGGCGAGATATACCCGGTCGGCGCATCCTTGGGCCCGCCTTTGCCCGGCTGCCCGCAGGCAAACCCGCCGATAAACCGGTACACCCCCGGATGCCACACCCCCAGCCCAAAGTCGCCGTCATTGATTAACGCCGCCCAGTTTTCCGTCGCGTTCCACGGGTCCGCCCAAATCCCGCTGGCTCCCGGTTTCTTGGGGATCTCAACCAGTGCACCGCCGGTGTAGGGCTTGTCGCCCGTATAGGTCATCAGTTTATGATACGGCCCGTTGGTATAAACCGCCGGCAATTCCTGATCTCTGGCGCCATACCAGGTCTTGTCGGGACGTGCGTTATTCAGTCGGCTGGTCACCTGCACCGCCCGGCCATCCAGCCGGAAAATGCATTCAAACGTGCATTCCCCCGGCGCGTTTTCCAGCGGCCAGATCATCGGGATGCACTGGACATGAATCGTCTGGCCGTCGTTGCTATGCGTAATCACTTTGGAACGGTAGCCAAAGCAGTCTCCCGATTGAATCGGATTCCAGCCCAGTCCCTGCCAGTGGGGCTGGATTTTCTTGCCCGCCGGGATAAACGGATTCGGCCCGGAATAAAACGACATCTGAACCTGCCGTCCCCAGTCGTAGCTGTTGATCAGATTTTCGCCGGTCTTGGCATCGGCCAGATACGTCACCGCACCCCCGAGATTCAAATCCACGCCCAGCTTAATCTGCCCATTATCCAGCCAGCTCATCTGTTCGGCAGTGTCCTGCTGCTGGGCAAGGCATACCGCCGATACCATCATGACACCGCAGCATAGAACCATCATCTTGAAAGACTGCATCCGATTAATCTCCCGAAATAATCCCAATTTCACCTGCCGAGGCCCACGCCCCGCCGTTGATTTCACGAATCGAAACAAACCGCAGATACTTCGCTTTCACCGGCGCTGCAAACAGCACCCGATGCTCGGTCATATTCTGCTTGATGTCGCCAAAGCTGCCTTTGCCGGCCAGCGTCCAGCTCTTGCCGTCCGTGCTTGTATAAAATTCACATTCCTGAACCGTGCCGTTGGCCCCATTGGAGCGTGGAGTATAGGTCGCCCCTTTGAGCATACAGGGCTTGCCCAGGTCGATATCCAGCGTATGCGGATGCGAGGGCGTGTTGTCCCCGTATGCCGTGTGCCACAGCGTTTCGGGGTTATCATCAATCGCATTGACGGCCTCTTCCCCGGCCTGATGGCTGCTGAAGGCCAGAATTGTCCAGCCCCGCTTGCTGGGACCGAAGATCGCTTCACTGACCGGCCCGCTCCGGCCTTTCCATACCGCAGCCGCCCGTACCGTACCGCCCTGCGGATAATCAAATGCCTGCTGATACCGCTGCGATGTTTCAGTCGGCGTGCTGCCGTCGAGGGTATAAAACACCTCCGTCGAGGATGGATGACATACGATGCTGACCTGCCCGAGCTTGTCGCGGCGAATCTGCGGCCGTAACAGACCAGTCTTCTCCAGCGGACAGTAGTTGACATCCAGCCGGCTCAGCCGCTGGGCATGCGTCATCATCCGCTCAATGAACTGGTCATAATTCCGTGCCTGTTTGGGCGACCACACCACCTCCGCCAGTGCCGATGCTCGCGGAAAGGCCATATACTCGGCATGTTTTGGATTGGGGATATATTCCGCCCAGAGCTGTCCCTGAGCACCCAGTATATGTTTGGCCTGTTGGCCGCTCAGCACCGCCGGGATGGGGTCATAGCTGTACACTTTTTCCAGCGGCAGAAATCCACCGATGGCCAGCGGCTCAGTTTTCGGATCCGCCTGATAATAGTCAAAGTACAGATGGCCATTCGATGCCATCACCACATCATGCCCTGACTTGGCTGCCGCAATCCCTCCGGCCTCGCCGCGCCAGCTCATCACCGTCGCCCCCGGCGCCAGTCCGCCTTCAAGAATCTCGTCCCATCCGATAATTCGCCGGCCATGCTGCGTAACAAACGTATCGATCCGCTTGATAAACCAGCTTTGCAGTTCTTCCTCGTTTTTGAGCCCCAGCTCTTTGATCTTGGCCTGAGCGTAGGCATTTTCCTTCCACTGCTTCTTGGGCACCTCATCGCCGCCGATATGAATAAACGGCGAATCAAATAAATCCATCACTTCCAGCAGCACATCCTGCAGAAACGTAAACGTCACTTCATTGACATTAAAGACATTTTCATTCACGCCCCAGGTCGTCATGACCTTCAGCGGTTTGTCCGTGCAGCCCAGTTCCGGGTAAGCCGCAATCGCAGCCTGAGAATGACCGGGCATCTCGATTTCCGGAACGATATTGACATGCCGCTGTTTGGCATACGCGACAATTTCCCGCACCTGCTGCTGCGTATAGAAGCCGCCGTGACGAACCCCGTCATACTGATTCCCGCCGCGTCCGGCATGGCCGACAATCGTTTCATCCCGCCAGGCCCCGATTTCCGTCAGCTTCGGATATTTTTTGATTTCAATCCGCCAGCCCTGATCTTCAGTCAGGTGCCAGTGAAACGTATTCATCTTGTGCATTGCAAGCAGGTCGATGTATTTCTTGACAAACTCCGCCGGCATAAAATACCGTGCCACATCCAGGTGCATCCCGCGCCATTGAAACCGCGGATAGTCCTCAATCTCCACACACGGCACCGTCCATGCAATCCCGCTTTGCTTGTCCACCGCATAAATCGCCTCCGGCAGAAGCTGCCGCAGGGTCTGGATACCGTAAAACACCCCGGCCTTGGCAGGCGCATCAATAGCAATGCCGTCAGGCTTGACTGTCAGCCGATAGCCTTCCTTGCCCAGCCGCTCCAGCGACGCATCCAGCTTCAGACGAATTGCGTTGTCCGTCGCAGCCGTTTGAATCTTCAATGGAAATCCCGTTGCCGGCCGGAGAGCATCAACCAATTGCTGCGCCTTGTCCTGCAGTTCCGTATCGGCAACAATGACCGTATCCGCCGACAGCGCAAACTGCCCTTGATTGACCTGCATCAATACCGGCTGCGGAATAACGCTGATCCCCTCAGCCGCCTGTAATTGGGATAATGTCAATACCATAACCGCCGCCGCCCAAAA